>NZ_JBNPUW010000007.1:0-475750 GCF_051168375.1 Bradyrhizobium sp. HKCCYLRH1034
TCCAGCAGAAGCGCTTGACGAGCTGCTGTCACGAATGAAAACACTTGGTGTTGCGACCACCGATTGAGCCCGCCACCGGCATTCCCTGCGCGACGGTCTTAACGCTTATACGCAGTCTCCCTGGTGCGCCGGGCTTGTTGGCCACCATGGTCCGCGCGGCGCGTTAGCGCCGCCGCGAACGTGACACCAGCGTCGGGGTGTCAGGACCCTGCGACTTCACGTCCGCAAGCTGCCGTTCGTCCGCGTGCAAGCACGCTTTCGGCATCTCGCGGCCATCGCCTCCCCACCTCGCGTGTCGTGACGATTGCGCGCGACGCCCCTCTTCGATGAGGCGGGATGGCGGCAGTGAACCATATTTTTCTGAAAAACGAAAGTCGAATATTTTTCGCCCGGGGACTGGACAGGGGTCTTCCTACTGAAATTGCGAAAGAACATTTTGTTTCGGCGCAGCTCCTCCTTGCGGGTTCTCCTCAGGTGCCGGCAGACGGCAGCGACTTCCAGGGACTATGCACTCGGCAAATCGAGGCCGTCAGGCAGCCTGATCCACAGGACGGTTTGCGCGTCCGCGGAGTGACGCGACAGATGACCCTTTCCGTGCGTGTCCTCCACCAGCACAAACTCGCCTGCGGAGACGCGCCGCACCTCGCCGTCGCTCGTCTCGTATTCGACCGCCCCGCTCAGTCTGACGGTCAACACCCGCCCCGGAACGGTGTGCCAGTCAACCTGGCGCATACCGGCGGGGATCTGCGTAAACTCGACGCTTGAGGCGATATAGCGCTTGGAAACTTGAAACGGCTTGGCGCCGGGGGCGACGGTCACAGCCGCCGCCGTCGGGATATCCACTTCACCGAAGCGGGACTCGCCGTCGGGCGTTGCGTAGATCCGAAGACACTTCATCGCATGTCGTCCTTTGCTGGCGGGCCAGAAGATCATCCGGTCATCATTGCCCGACGGAAGACCGCGGACATGTTACTCGAACCAATTCTTGTAGATCGCCTGGTAGCTGCCGTTCTCGGTCGAGATATGCAGCCACTGGTCCACGAACGCCTTCAGCGCCACGTCGCGCTGCAGCCAGTAGGCTTTCTCGGAGAAATCGAACGGCTTCTCCGGGTGCACGGCGCAGAGCACGCCAGGATGCAGCTTCTGCTGATAGCGCGTCTCGGAGGCGTCGGTCATCATCAGGTCGGCGTCGCCCTTGGCGATCTCGTCGAAGATGGTGACGTTGTCGGGGTGGACGCGGATGTCGGCTGACTTGATGTTGGCGCGGGCGAAGCGCTCGTTGGTGCCGCCCGGATTGACCACGACCCGGGTGCCGGGCTTGTCGATGTCGGACAGCGTCTGGTACTTCGAGGTGTCGGTGCAGCGCGCGATCGGGGTCTTGCCCTCGCGCATGATCGGCGTCGAGAACAAGCCCTTCTTCTGGCGGTCGAGCGTGATCGATACGCCGCCCATCGCGACATCGAACTTGTCGGCCTCGAAATCCTTCATGAGCTGCGGCCAGCTCGTCGGCACGAACTCGACCTTGACGCCGAGCGCCTTGCCGAGCGACTCGGCCATGTCGACGTCGAAGCCGGAGAATTTTCCGGTCGCCTTGTCAAGATAGGTGAAGGGCTTGTAGTCGCCGGTCATTCCGACCCGTAAGCTGCCGCGCTGCACGATCTCGTCGAGGCGCGAGGGCTGGTCGGCGAGTGCGGCAGTGGCGAGACCGCAGGCCAGCACGGCTGCGGTCACGGCGGCGACGGTCCGGTTGAAAAATCCCATATTGAATCACCTCGCATGATGTGGCCGCGCTATTCATAGCGGAGGTCGCCACGCGCGACGAGGGGCAAGCAGGAAGGTTGGTTGATGAGCATTTCCTTGGTGCAGGCGTCGGTCGAGGTGTTCGTGCCTTATCTTCACAACCTCTCGGGGGTGCTCGACAAGGCCGCTGCCTTTGCCGAGGCGCGCCGCATCGATCCCGCCGACCTGCTGCAGGCCCGGCTCGCGCCCGACATGTACAACCTGATCCGGCAGGTCTGCGAAGCCAACCGCCACGCCACCATTGCTTGCGCGCTGCTCGCCGGCCGCGCGCAGCCGACCGTTGCCGACAGCGACACGGATATGGCCGGGTTGAAGGCGCGGATTGCAACCGCGATCGACGATGTGCGCAGCGTGCCACCTGCGGCGATCGAGGAGGGCGCGAAGCGGGAGGTCAGCTTCACCTTCCGCAACGGTGCGACGCGCAGCTTCGACGATGGCCGCTCATTGCTGCTCACGTTCAGCCTGCCGCAGTTCTTCTTTCACGTCACCACCGCCTACGACATCCTGCGTCACGCCGGCGTGCCGCTGGCGAAGCCGGACTATCTGGGCGCGCGGAGGTAGGCGCTTCCGGGGCGGGACGGCAGGCGGCCTCAAGGTCCACAAAATACGAATGGCCAGGATGGAACCCGGCCATGGGATTTGGATACATCGCAACGAAGACGGAGTGGTCCGGGCGGCCGGAGCGCTACCTCTCGCTGGGCGCAACCGGGCCCTTGCCGGTCATCTCGTTCTTCAGCGCCTCGAAGCGCTCGATCGCCTCTCGCGCGCGGGTGTCGACCGTCTTGACGGCAGCTTCGGCGGTCATCGGTCCGCTGCTCACGGCGATCGAGGTCGGCCCGACGGTCTCGTCGACATAGTAGCCGTCCTCGCCCCGCCGTGCCGTCCAGCGGAAGCGGATCGCGGAAATCGGCCCAGGTCCGAGCTTGGTGTAGCCGTCGGCCTGATCGAGTGAGACGACAGTCGCGGCAGCCTTCTTCGACGACGGCGCCGCCTTGTCTGCCGACCTCGTCGCTTCAGGCTGATCGAGAATGCTCGCTATCGTTGCGAGCGCGTGCTCGGTCGCAACACTCATGGCCGCCTCTGTTCCTACCGGCGCGCGTAAAATCCGGTGCCGATAGTCACAGTTGTAGCTGGATTTGGCCAAGTTGCAAGAATGCGTTGAAAGTTGGGCGCCAAAGCGGTGGAGAAAGGTCCTGACATCCGCGTGATGAGGGCGGGTCCTGCCTCGTCGCCGACGGGACAGGACCATTGCACCGGCCGGACGACTACAAGACGTCCTGATTGATCACGTTCTGCCGAATCGGATCGCCATCGAGCACGCTGAGAATGTTGCGCGCCGTCTGCTCGCTCATGCGGTCGACCGCCTCTCGCGTCACGCCAGCGACGTGCGGAGCCATGATCACGTTGGGCAGCGCATGCAGCGCGTGGCCGACCGGCGGCGGCTCCTGCTCGAACACGTCGAGGCCAGCGCCGGCGAGCCGGCCCGAGGACAGCGCGTCATAGAGCGCGGCCTCGTCGATCAGGCCGCCGCGCGCGGTGTTGATCAGATACGCCGTCGGCTTCATCAGCTTGAGACGCGCGGCGTTGAACAGGCCGATGGTCTCCGGGGTCTTCGGGCAGTGGATGCTGACGAAGTCGGCGCGCGGGAGCGCAGTGTCGAGATCGGCAACGGGCTCGCAGCCCGCGGCGGTGATGTCGGCTGCGGGCTTGTAGGGATCGTAGACCAGGACCTGCATCTCCATCGCGAGGCAGCGCTTGGCGGTGCGGGTGCCGATGCGGCCGAAGCCGATGATCAGCACGGTCTTGCCGTAGAGATCGAACGGCAGCACGCCGAGCCGCGCGCCCCAGGTGCCGTCCTTGACCATCGCATGCATCTCGTTGGCGCGCTTGGCCAGCGTCAGCATCATGAACAGCGCCTGCTCGGCAACCGAGGGCGAGTTCGCCGTGCCCGCGACCATCAGCGGCACCTTGTGCCTGGAGAGCGCGGGCACATCGACCGCGTCGAAGCCGACGCCGATTCGGGTGACGACTTTCATGTCGCCGGCCGCGATCAGCTCCGGCTCTCCGAAGCGCGTGGCGCCGAGCGCGACGCCGTGCACCGGCGCGTGGGACTTCAGCAGGTCGGAAAAATCCACCGCCGAGATCATGTTGGGGAACTCGATCATCTCGACATCATCGCGCGCCGCCAGCAGCGCGCGGCCCTTGGCCGAGAAGGATTCCGTGACGAGGATCTTGTTCTTGTTGGTTGCCGTCCTGGTGGTCATGTCCTGCCCTTGAAGCTTCTTATGCTCGTCAGATGACGAGGCCTGAAGCCTCATTTAGCAGGTGCATGTTGTTGAGGTCCATTGCCATGCGCAGAGGGCTGCCATCCCGCGCGCCGGCGTTGGGGTTGACCCGCCCGCAGACCGGCGTCTCGTTGAGGGTGAAGTAGACAAGCGTCTCCATGCCCATCGGCTCGGTGACGTCGAGCAGCGCCTCGAACGGCTCAATCCCAGGCTCCGCATGCGGCTTGGTCTCGGCGATGTGCTCGGGCCGGATGCCGAGCAGCAGCGGCTCGTTCCGCGACACGGATTGATAGCGCGCGGCGCGCGCCGGCGGCAGCGGAAAGGCGATCCGGTCGGTGAGGCGGATGTGGAGCCGGCCATTGGCCTCCTCGAGCCGGCACGGCACGAAGTTCATTGCGGGCGAGCCGATGAAGCCGGCGACGAAGCGTGTCGCCGGATTGTGGTACAGCTCGTTCGGCGTGCCGATCTGCTCGATGCGGCCCTTGTTCATGACCACGACACGATCGGCCAGGGTCATCGCCTCGACCTGGTCGTGGGTGACGTAGACCGTCGTGGTGCGGACCTTCTGGTGCACCTTCTTGATCTCGATGCGCATCTGCACGCGCAACTTGGCGTCGAGGTTGGACAGCGGCTCGTCGAACAGGAACACCTTGGGATTGCGCACGATCGCACGGCCCATCGCGACGCGCTGGCGCTGGCCGCCGGAGAGCTGCTTGGGCTTGCGGTCGACGAGGTCGGCGATGTCCAGCATGCGCGCGGCCTCCGCCACGCGGCTCTTGATCTCGGCCTTCGGGTAGTGCTTCAGCCGCAGCCCGAACGACATGTTCTCGGCCACCGTCATGTGCGGGTAGAGGGCGTAGTTCTGGAACACCATGGCGATGTCGCGATCCTTCGGCGGCACGTCGTTGACGACGTCGCCGCCGATCGTGATGTCGCCGTCGGAGATGTCCTCGAGCCCAGCGATCATCCGCAATGTCGTCGACTTGCCGCAGCCGGACGGGCCGACCAGCACGACGAACTCGTGGTCGGCGATATCGAGATCGATGCCCCTGACCGCCTCGACGTCGTCGTAACGCTTCACGACCTTGCGCAAGCTCACTTCAGCCATCTGTGATCAACCCCCGTCATCAGCCTTTGGTCGCGCCGGCGGTGAGCCCGGCAATGTAATAGTCCATCAGGAACGCGTAGATGATCAGCGGCGGCGCCGCGCCCAGCAGCGCGCCGGTCATGATCTGTCCCCAGTTGAAGACGTCGCCCTTGATCAGGCTCGTGACGATGCCGACCGGCAGCACCAGTTGGTCGGTCGAGGTCGTGAACACCAGCGGATACAGGAACTGCGCCCAGGAGACGGTGAAGGCGAAGATCGTCGCGGCGATCAGACCGGGCAGGGCGACGGGAATGAAGATCCGCGTCAGCGTCTGCAGCCAGGAGGCGCCGTCGATGATCGCGGCCTCGTCGAGCTCCTTCGGGATCGAGGCGAAATAGCCGATCATGATCCAGGTGCAGAACGGCACCGTCAGGGTCGGATAGATGAACAGCAGCACGTACCAGCGATTGATCAACTGGATGCCGGTGACGTCGCCGATCAGCGCGAACATCTTGAACAGCGGAATGAACAGCAGGCTGTCCGGGATCAGATAGGTCAGGAATACGCCGGTCGCCAGCGTCGCCGAGCCCCAGAACTTCATCCGCGACAGCGCGAATGCGGCGGGGATGCTGATCAGCATGGTGATGATCACCACGACGATCGAGACCATGGCCGAGTTGAAGAAGAAACGCTGAAACTGGTTCGAGGTGAGCAGCTCGACATAGTTCTCCAGCGTCGGATGGAACACCCACCACGGATTGGTCGCCGCGGAGATCTCCGCGCTGCCCTTCAGCGAGGTGATCAGCATGTAGAGCGGCGGCACCAGCGAGAAGATCGCGAACAGCGTCAGGAAGAAATACGACCAGCGCAGCGCCCAGGCGCGGTCGCGGCTCATCGAGCCATATTTGACGGTACGGGTCGGGCCGGCCTTGTCGATCGTGACGGTGCTCATCAGGACTCGTTCCCCCGCTTGTTGACGTCGCGCAGGATGAAGATGGCGGCGACCGCCAGGATCGGCACCATGAACAGCGAGACGCTGGCGCCGAGCGGAATGTCGCTGCCCTCGATGCCGACGCGGAACGCCCAGGTCGCGAAGATGTGCGTCTTGTCGAGCGGGCCGCCGGCGGTGAGGATGCGCACGATGTCGAAATTGGCGAACGTCACGATCAGAGAGAACAGCGTCGTGATCGCGATGATGTTGCGCATCATCGGCAGGGTCACGTACCAGATCCGCTGCCACCAATTGGCGCCGTCGATCGCCGCGGCCTCATAGAGCTGATCCGGGACAGATTTCAGCGAGGCCAGGTACATGATCATGAAGAACGGCGCGCCGTACCAGATGTTGACCAGGATCACCGAGAACCGCGCCCAGGCGGCATCCCCGGTCCACGGGATCGGGCCGATGCCGAAGAAGGCGAGCGTGTAGTTGAAAGCGCTGTAGGACGGGTCGAACAGCCACAGCCAGGCCAGCGTGCTCATCGCCGGCGGGATCACCCAGGGTACCAGCAGCATGCCGCGCCATTTGCGCTGCCCCTTGGCGGGGATGTTGTGGACGAAATGAGCGACGATGAAGCCGATCAGCGCCTTGAACACGACGGCCGTGATGGCGAAGATGCAGGATTGCTTGACGACCAGCCAGAACGTGTCGCGCTTGAACAGAAACTCGAAATTGCCGAAGCCGACGAAGCGCTGCATCGACTTGTTCAGGGTCGCCAGATGCACCGAATACAGGGCGGGATAGACGACCAGGAGCACGATCAGCAGGATCAGCGGCAGCGTCATCAGGAAAGCGGCGGTCGATTTCCGCTTCAACGCCCTGTGCAGACCATTGCGGCGGGCCGCGCGAGGGCGGGCGACGGCGTTTTCACCGATGGCGGCATCAACCATGAGAAAAGGCTCCTCGTGATGTCCCCTGCGACAGCGGGGTCCTCACTGGATGGGAAACACTGACAAGGTGAAAGGGGGCGGCCCGCCTGCTGAAGCGGACCGCCGGCGTTGCTTCGAGCATGCCTCAGCTGCGCATGAAGCCCTCGCACTCGCCTTCAGCCCAGGCGAGGGTCGATTCCATCTTCTCGCCCTGAGCGTAGCGCAGGCACATCTTGGTCATCGTCGCCTGCGCATAGATCTGCTGCGCGATCTTGGGCGGAGCAGGGGAGGCTGCGATCGACAGCGTCTGGTGATTATAGGGGTTGGGATAGTGATAGAGGGTCCCCTTCGGCGGTCCCTCCTCCTGCCACACCTTGAGCGTCGTCAGCTTCTGATAGGCCGGCAGATCGTAGCCGCCGCTCGCCACCACCATCTTCTCGATCGATGACGGCTTCGACAGGTGCACGATCAGGCTCTTGGCCGCCTCCTTATTCTTGGAGAACGACCAGATGCTCCAGAAGTAGGGCAGGAACGGCGCGAAGCGGCCCTTGGGGCCGGCCGGGAAGCCGTGGGTCCAGCACTGCTCGGCGATCTGCGGCGCGTCGCGCTTGGCCACCGCCCAGGCGCTCGGCGGATTCATGATCATCGCGCCCCTGCCCGAGACCAGCCATTTGTTGTTCGATGCGTCGTCCCACGAGGCGACATCCGGCGGCAGCGCCGCGATCAGCCGCTTGTAGAACTCGAGCGCCTGGCGCACGGCATCCGTCTTCACCGTGACAGCGCCCTTGGCGTTGACGAGATCCGCGCCGAACGCCTGGAAGAACGCGCCGGCGGAGTCCACGCTGTCGGTGGTTTCGCCAAGCCCGATGCCGAACGGCACGCCAGCCTTATGGCAGGCCTCCGCCGCTTTCAGGAAGGTCTCCGTGGTCCAATTGTCGGCCTTCGGTGGAGATCCGGCCGGATACATCTCCTGCACATCGATGCCCGCATGCTTCTTCATCAGATCGATGCGGGAGCAGGGACCCTTGATCTGACTGCCGACGCAGGCCGGCACGGCGAGCCATTTGCCGCCGGACTGTCCGAGATATTTGACGGTGCCGTTGACCTCGCCGTTCTCCTGGATGATCGGCTCCATGATGTCGTTGACCGGCTCCAGCAGTTCCGCATGCGCATGCGGCCACCAGGTCGGCATGGCGATCAGATCGTGGCCGGACTTCGCGGCGCCCTCGGCGGCGATCGTCAGCTCGATCTTCTTGCCCTGGCTGGTGATGTAGTCGATCTGGACCTCGACCTTCTCCTTGGCGGCCCACTCGTTGACGAGATCGGTCGAGGCCTGGTTGGCGCCCGGAACCCAATGGTCCCAGAAGCCGATCGAGAGCTTGCCGGCGGCGTAGGCGCCGCGCACATAGGGCGCGGCAATCATGACCGCCGAGGTGGCAGCGGTCGCAGCAACGAATTGTCGGCGGTTCAGCTTCCTCCGTGACATGGCGTTCCCTCCCTGGTGAGCCAAGCATTCTGTCGATGCGAATCCGATTTGTTAGTTGTTGCGTCGCGTCATGCGCGCATGGATTTCGCTTGGATGCAATCAGAGCAGAATTGCGAGCGGCTGTCGAGAAAGCCGGTGAGGCGAATCCTAGAACTAATGGCGTGCACAATTCGTCGCAGGTTCCGCAACTGATTGCATCGCAGTGCTGAGCGCTGCAGTGCAAAGCGCGTCTCGGCCGAGCAGGAAGCCGAGAGGAACCAGTGTAGCTGGGCGCGTCGGATGCATCGCACTGCATGCGGTAGATGGACTTGCGCGTTGCGGCAACGGTAGAATTCGTTGGAATCATGGTCGTCACGACCAGCGACTGCGCACGGAGCCTGAACTGATGATGATGAGCCCCGGCATCTGGCGCCGGTCTCTCCGGTGCATCGCAATAGGAGTGTCAATAGGCCTCATTGGCCTTGTGGGCCTGCCGCGTCAGCCTGCCGCGCAGGGCCTGTTCAAGGGCGTCGAGCAGGGTGCGCGCGAAGGCAACAGGGCGGCGGGCCCGGTCGGCGGTGTGCTCGGCGGCGCGATCGGCGGTGTCGTCGGCGTGGTCACCGGCGTGACCGCGGCGTTCACCGGCAACAGCGGCCAGCAGAGTGCGCAGCCCGAGGCGCCGCCGGCCGAGGGCAGGAAGGCGAAGCCTTCCAAGGCGACGAAGACGAGCAAGGTCGCCAAGGCGACGCCGATGCTGACGCAGCCGGGCGCCCCGCAACTCACGGCCGACCAGATCGTCGCCAACAGCGATAGCAATATCGAGCGCCTGAAGACCGGGCTGAACCTGACGGAAGAGCAGGCGAAGAACTGGGGTCCGTTCGCCAACGCGATGCACGCGCTCGGCCGCAACGGCGCGGATCGACTCGAGCTGCGCATCGCGCGGTCGAAGCGCGATCCGCCGGACGACATCGTCGAGCAGATGCGCAACGAGGCTCAGTTCCTGGTCGATCGCGCCGCCGACCAGCGCGCGGTGGCCGACACATCGGAACCGCTGTTCACCAGCCTCGACGACAAGCAGAAGCAGATCTTCATCGACGAGATGGTGCGCCTGAGTCGCGAGCGCGGACTGGACTAGCTCAACGGAGTTGGCGTCGTCGCGGCCGTGCCCGTTGGCAACAGCGGCGCCGGCGGCGTGCCGTGACGCATGACCACCGCACTCGCGCCGCATCGCGGTGTATTAATACCCTCAAATGGCCATTAGTCGCGCGGCATGCACATTTTTCGGGCACGAGCGGGCGCGGCTCGCGCAACGTGCCGGCCATCATCGCTGCCTCTGCAACCGAATTGCGATGCAGTTTGATGTACATTGCAATTGTATTACATGGAGAGCCGGAGCCGGCAGGGCGGTCTTCGCAGGCGTGCTGAATCGCAGCGATCGGGCGGCAGACGATCAGCAGGCCGTTCGGCTCGATTTCTTGGAGGATTATTGTTGTCGAGAGTGCGACTGCGCCGGTGGATCCAGAACCGGCTGGGGATTGACACCGCCAGCACCGAAAGCCGCCTCGATGCGGATGTGAAACGCTTCGTCGATGCGCTGCAAGCGGAGTTGATCGCCGCGAAGGACGAGTCCGAGCGGTACAGGCGCATCACGGAAGAAAGGGGCGTGATCATGGGCCGCCTGCGCGACGAGCGCGACGGCTATAGGCTGGAGTGGGAGGCGGCGTCCGCGGAGCTTCGCCGGCTGGCGCGTAAGCGCCTGGCCGTGGTCTCGGACAATGGAGCGACGCGCCCCTCCGGCAATGGCCGCGACGCGGCCCTGAGGAATTCTCCGCCTTCCGCGCTGCGGGTGCTGTGCGTCGGCACCGGCCGGGACGGCACGACGTCGCTGACGCGGATGATGCAGGAGGTGTTCGACAACCAGGGCAACGGCGACAGGGCCGTGCACGAATGGGCGTCGAGCGAGCTCAATGAGCTGTTCTGCCAGCTCAAGGAAACCAACGATCCCGGCTTCACGGATCAGATTCGTCAGACGATCCTCGATTGCCCCCATGCGTGCGTCGTCGGCAATGGTTATGCGGCCGTGCTGCCGATCATCGCCGAGCTCCTCGGCGATCAGGTCACGCTGGTGCATCTGCGCCGGCGTGACCGCGCGGCATGCATCGCAAGCCTGGTGGAGAATGCCGAGCTGTCGCCGCAGAACCACCTCTACTACGCCGACTCGCCGGCCGCGCAGCGCAAGCGTCCGACCGCTTTCCACTTCGGAGAGATGTCGAAGCAGCAATGGATGGATCTGTCGCTGGCCGACAAGTTCGGCTGGTACTACGACAAGACCCACGCCTTGATCGAACGCTACAAGAGCATGTTCCCGAACACGCTCTCCGTCGATACCGAGGACCTCAACGCGGACAGCGTGCGCCTCGCGCTGGCCCAAGCGGCCGGCAGTGCCGAGGCGCCGCGCGCCTTCCACGTCAACCGGTTCGTCGATCTGCGCCATGTGCCGCCCGATCGGCGCAGCTTCGTGCAGCGGCTGCTCGGCCAGCTCGACGTCCAGAAGCTCGCCCATGACGACCTGTACGGGCTGCGGCAGGTGCTCAACGAGATGATCTATCATCTCTCGCATTTTCCCGACGCGGCGCCGGGCGCGGTGGATGAGCTGCGCTGGACGCTGACTGAGATGCACGGCCTTCTCGACAGCCGCATCCGCGACGTTCGCGAACTGATGGAGCGGGTCGGCGTGCCGCCCGAGACCGCCGGCGCTGTGAACGGCCACCGCGCGCCGCAGGCAAGCCCTGGAGCGCACCCTGGTCGTTGGCCAGGCGCCCGGCTCTGAGCACGGGGAGGCGGCGGGCGCCTCGCCAGCGTTGCGCAGCCAGCCGGTCCATCGCACGCACTGCGATCAGCAACAAGTTCGGGGACGTGGAAGAGGACGAGATCGTCGCAAAGCTGATCTGAGAACGACCCGCCGGCTCCGCACCGGCGGGTTTAGTGTTTGGCCCGGACTACGCCCTAGTCGAACGCCTCTGGTTTGGTTTTTCCAGTCCCTTCGCACTTTGGACACTCACGATAGGGCTCGTTTTTCTTGCCCCATCGAACCGGCCGCATTTCCACGTGATAGCCTTTGCCCGCGCAAGCTTCGCATTGTGTCATGCCAACTCACCTCCTCTCGAAGCCCATGGTTGGGCCGCGGGGGCGAGTGCATCCCCTTATGCAATCGGCAACAACGCACCCGGTCAAAGCATCGCGCTTGGCATCCGGACAGCTTCAAGGAATGGCCGAGCGCGAGCCTTTGCCCTCGACAGGACCGCCAAGCACAAGGACAGCCAGAGCAGGGCAGTCAGCAGGACAAGGCCGAAAGCAATCCTGAGCGCATTGTGCCTTGGATTGCGCGCTGGAAGCCTAAGCGCTCTGCAAATTATTGATTTTATTGATGTCTTGGCGGAAGGGGTGGGATTCGAACCCACGGTACCCTTGCGGGCACGCCGGTTTTCAAGACCGGTGCCTTAAACCACTCGGCCACCCTTCCATCCGGCGTCGTGTCCGGGACGTCGGCGACGTCCACGCCACGGCGGCGCGGTATCGACGCGATCCTTGTTTAGGGTGCGGGCTTGCGGCTCGTCAACGGCGCATTCACGCCTGCCCGGACGGCCTCAGCTCAAAGCCCGCGCTCACCTGAGCGCAAAAGCCATCAGGCCGGAGCACAAGATTGCCGTGCTCAGCGCTGCCAGGGCGAGAAAGCTCCCCGAGAGCAGGTCTTGGTGTCGCAACGCTTGATGTCGTAAATCTTGGTGTCGCATGGGCCACCTGCTGCGGCTGCGCTACCGGTCCGATCTCGCACCGGCCGGAGAAAACCGAGGGCCGGGCGATGAGCGGTCTGGATGATCTGCTGGTCGAAACTGCCAGCTTCAGGGATGCTCCTGAAGTGTCGTTATTGAAGCGGACGCAAACATCGACGCGGACGAGAGCCGACCATGGCGTCGGCTGTCCGATCTGTCCGGACTCAGGCCCGCGAGCGGACGCCTTCAAACGCATGAGCAAGGAAGATCCCGGCGCCAACCAAGCCCATCACTGCCGTCATTGCTTCGATCATAGCGAACACACCCTGTTGCGCCCCACGTGAAGCAAACGACGTGCAGCCCTGCACAGTCAAAATGATTCAGGTCCCGGGAAATGAGAACACTCGTAGGTGAGGATTTCACGCAACATATGTGTCCAAAAAGGTGCACTCGCAACACGGAGGCACAGCGGAGTGCACGCCTGGGCGGCCACCGTCCACGTCACAACCGCAGGAAAGCTCCGGTTAACCACGGCGGGGCCCACCCCATTTCCGCCGTCTTCGGGTTGCGTTATCCTTGTGCATTGAGTTGCGGGGATGCGACTCGGGGACAAGCCGGGACGCGCGGGCCTGACGGGATGGCTCGGCTGCGACCGGCACATTGGTAATTGGGGTCGATGGGGATTGGTCAAACAGATCCGGTCGAGAGAGCGGTGCGCAGTGCCGTCGCCGTCCTCGCCTGCCTGATGGTCGCGAACTGCGCCTCTTCCAACAAGTTCGCCAGCAAGGTCGATCCGAAATACGGCGTGTCGTCGAGCCCGCGCGTCGTCGGATTCGGCGAGCCGGTGCCGAAGGGCGGTGGCGTCTACCGCATCGGCAAGCCCTATACCGTCGCCGGCAAGACCTATGTTCCCGAGGAGGACACCAACTATCGCGCCGAGGGCATGGCCTCTTGGTATGGCGATGATTTTCACGGCCGGCTGACCGCCAATGGCGAGGTCTTCGACATGACGTCGCTGACGGCCGCCCATCCGACCCTGCCGCTGCCGAGCTACGCCCGCGTCACCAATCTCGCCAACGGCAAATCGCTCATCGTCCGCATCAATGATCGCGGCCCGTACCACGGCAACCGGCTGATCGACGTCTCCAACAAGGCGGCCGATCTGCTCGAGTTCAAGGGCAACGGCGTCGCCCGCGTCCGCGTCGAATATGTCGGCCGCGCCCCTCTCGAAGGGTCCGACGATACCCAACTGATGGCAACCCTGCGCACCGGCATCCCGGCGCCGGCGCCTTCTCTCGTCCGCGTCGCCTCCGCCCGGCCGTTCGTTCCCGAGATCGGCTCAGGCCGCCCGATTCGCGGCGAGGTCCCGCTGCCCGAGGGGCGTCCCTACACGCTCGGCAACACCTCCGCCGACCTGGCATCGGTTGCCGCGACGTCGGAGATGTCGGCCTCCAGCCGGACCCGCGGACGGAGCCTCGATAACCCGCGCGCGGTGTCCTACGATCAGGGCGGCCGATACGTGCCGTCATCGAGCGGCGCGGCGGACGGCGCTGACGAGGCCCGCGAGATCCTTGGCGGCCGCGGACTGTACTGATCTTCCATACGATCTCGCACGTCGAACCAGCCGCCCCAGCCGGGGCGGTTTCGATTCGAGTGCGCCGCCAAGGGCTATTGGGAATGCCTATTGGGCGCTGAACGGCACCCGCGCCTTGGCCGAAAACGTCCAGACGCGGGTGTTGCTGCCGATGCCGCCGAGCTCGGCACCGAGGCCGACACCGATGCCGCCGGCTGTCTGGATGCCGAGACCCCCGGTGGCGCGGGCCGACCAGCCTTGCAGCAGCGGAGTCGAGGCCAGCGCGCCGGCGGCGAGCGTGTTGGCATCCTCCCTGGTGAAGTAGTAGTCGCCGTACAGGCCGACGAACGGCGTCAGAAGAAGCCCGCTATCGAGCCAAGCGACAGGGTAGGCGGCGCGCAGGCCCCCCGACGCGCGGCCGCTGGCGAAATCGTTGGTGCCCTGCCGCGTGCCCAGCGAGTCCGTATAGGCGTTCTGGTGTTCCCACAATGCATAGACCTTGGTGGACGGCTCCAGCACCAGGCCGGCCCATTTATACGTGCCGGTCAGACCGGTGGAAACCATCCAGCGCTGGCCGCTGAAATTGCCCTGGGCGGTTCCGGCGCTGCCGTCATAGCCGATGCCGGAATAGGCTACGGCTGCATCGAAGCGCAGCGTGGGAATGATCTTCCAGCCGAGATAGGCGCCGGTGGTCCAGCCGTCGCCCTTCAGCTTCCCGTTGATGTCCTGCTGGGTGTAGCTGAAGGTCTCGTAGCCGCCGAGCACGCCGACGAGGAAGTTCGGCGCGGCGCGGTAGGTCAATCCCATCGTGGCGTTGAGCTGCTGGCCATAGATCGAGGCTTGGCTGGCCTGGGTGACGCCGCCGATGCTGGTGCTGCCCCAGCGGTCGACGCCAGAACCGCGCACATCGGCCCACAGCAGCCACTCCTTCTGCTCGTGCCATTTCGGCGCGGCCTGCTTCCTGTCGCCACGATCGATGGCCGCGAACGCATCGTCGATCCGGCCGCGACCACGTCCACGTGGCTGGGACGCGCCCGGCAGCAGCGAGGAATAGGCGTTGCTGTCGCCGCTGCCAGCGCGGTCGCCGGCCGGGGACCGCTCGTCCTGATCGCGCGGATCGGCCGAGAAGTTGAAGCGCATGCGGGCATTGCCGGGCGTCAGGAACGAACCGCCATCGTTGAAGCCGTCGGCGATGGCGTCATCGATCGCGCCGGAGATCGCCTGCCCGGAATTCTGCGCCACCAGCTTGCTGACGGTCTGCTGCAGCGAGCGCAGCCGAACGCTGTCGACCGGCACGTTGACGGTCTGGGCAAGGCCGGGCGAGGTGCTCGCCGTAAACAGCGTGGTGCCGGCATAGCTCGCCGTGATCGTGTGGCTGCCGACCGCGAGCGTCGAGGTGGCGAACGTCGCAACGCCGCCCGCCAGCGTCGCCGTGCCGATCGGCGTGCCATTGTCGTTGAAGGTGACCGTTCCGGTCGGGGTGCCGCCCGACGCTGACACCGTGGCCGTGAAGGTCACGGGCTGCCCGAACTGGCTCGGGTTCTGCGACGAGGTCAGCGCGACCGTCGTGACCAATTGGCCCACCGACAGATTGAAGGTGGCATTGGCCGAGGCACTGTTGGTGTCGGTCACGGTCACCGTATACGTGGTCATTGCCGCCGGAACCGTCGGCGTGCCGGTGATCTGGCCATTGCTCGTGTTGAAGCTCAAGCCGGCCGGCAGAGCCGGTGAAACGGCAAACACCAGCGTGCCGGTACCGCCCGAGCCCGTGACCGGCGTGAATGGCGTCACCGCTTGGTTGATCGGCAGCGAGCTGGACGGCACGGCCGTCGTGGCCGTCACCGCACCATTGATGGTCAGGCTGAATGTGTTGCTCGCGGTCGCGTTGGCGGCGTCGGTCACGGTCACGGTGAATGTCGTCGCCGCGCTGGTCACCGTGGGCGTTCCGGAGATGCTGCCGTTGGCCGCATTGAGGGACAGTCCCGCGGGGAGCGTCGGCGAGACGGAATAGGTGAGCGGCGCGGTGCCGCCGCCGCCCGTGACCGGCGTGAACGGCGTCACGGCGTGGTTCGCAGTGAGGGTGGTCGACGCGATCGCCTGGGTCGCGCTGACCGCGCCGTTCACCGCCAGGCTGAACGTATTGGTCGCCGTTGCAGTGTTGGCGTCGGTCACCGTGACCGTATAGGTCGTGGCGCCGCTGGTGGCCGTCGGCGTGCCCGTGATCGCACCCGAGGTCGTATTGAAGGCGAGCCCTGCGGGCAGCGCCGGCGCGATGCCGTAGCTCAGCGGCGAGGTACCGCCGGCGCCGGTGATCGGTGTAAAGGAGGTCACCGCCGTGTTGACGGTCAATCCTTTGGACGCGATCGCCTGGGTCGCCGTCACGGCACCGTTGACGGCCAGGCTGAACGTGTTGCTGGCGCTGGCACTGTTGGCGTCGCTCACGGTGACCGTATAGGTCGCGGCCGTGCTGATCGCGGTTGGCGTGCCCGTGATGGCACCCGTCGAGGTGTTGAAGCTGAGCCCGGCGGGCAGTGTCGGTGCGATGCCATAGGTGAGCGGCGACGTGCCGCCGCCCCCGGTCACCGGGGTGAAGGATGTCGCGGCGACATTGACGGTCAGGGACTTGGCCGGGATCGACTGGGTGGCGCTGACAGCGCCGTTGACTGTCAGGCTGAAGGTGTTCGAGGCGGTCCCGTTGTTGGTGTCGGTGACGGTCACGGTGTACGTCGCGGTCGCCGCGCTCGTCGAAGGCGTGCCGGAGATCGCGCCCGTGGAGGCGCTGATGCTGAGGCCGGCCGGAAGGGACGGAGAGATCGAATATGTCAGTGTCCCCGTGCCGCCGCCACCGGTGACCGGGGTGAAGGCGGTGATGGCCTGGTTGGCGGTGAAGGTCCGCGAGGCGATCGCCTGCGTCGCGGTGACCGCGCTGTTCACCGTCAGGCTGAACGTATTGCTGGCCGTGGCAGTGTTGGCGTCGGTGACCGTGACCGTGTAGGTCGTAGCGCCGCTGGTCACGGTCGGTGTGCCGGTGATCGCGCCGGTCGAGGTGTTGAGCGTCAGGCCCGTCGGCAGCGCGGGGGCAACGCCGTAGGAGAGCGGCGGCGTGCCGCCCGATCCGGTCACCGGCGTGAACGACGTCGCTGCGGCATTCTGCGTCAGCGTCTTCGAGGCGATCGCCTGCGTCGCGCTCACCGGCCCATTGACGGTGAGCTGGAAGGTGTTGCTGGCGGTGCCGCCGTTGGAATCCGTCACCGTCACCGTGTAGGTGGTCGTGCTGCTGGTCACCGTCGGCGTGCCGCTGACCTGGCCGGTGCTGGTGTTGAAGCTGAGTCCGGTCGGCAAGGTCGGCGCGATGGCATAGGACCGCGGCGTTGTGCCGCCACCGCCGGTGACAGGGGTGAACGTCGTGATGGCCGTGTTCACGGTCACCGTGGCCGAGCTCACCGACTGCGTCGCGGTGACGGCGGTGTTCACCGTCAGGCTGAACGTATTGCTGGCTGTGGCACTGTTGGAATCGGTGACGGTCACCGTGTACGTGGTCGCGCCGCTGCTTGCGGTCGGCGTGCCCGTGATCGCGCCGCTGGAGGTGTTGAGCGAGAGGCCGGCGGGCAGCGCGGGCGCGATGCTGTAACTGAGCGACGGGGTGCCGCCGCCGCCGGTGACCGGCGTGAACGATGTCGCGGCCACATTCTGCGTCAGCGTCTTCGAAGCGACCGATTGGGTCGCGGTCACGGCCGAGTTGACTGTCAGACTGAACGTGTTCGAGGCGGTCGCGCTGTTCGCGTCGGTCACGGTCACGGTGTAGGTCGTGGCGCCGCTCGCGGCCGTCGGCGTGCCGGTGATCGCGCCGGTCGATGTGTTGAGCGTGAGACCGGTGGGCAGGGACGGTGACACGCTGTAGGTGTAGGCCGGGGTGCCGCCGCCGCCGGTGACCGGCGTGAAGTTGGTCGATGGTTGATTCTGCGTCAGCGTCTTGGAGGCAACGGACTGCGTGGCCGTCACCGCGCCGTTGACCGTGAGGCTGAAGGTATTGCTGGCGGTCGCGGAGTTGGCATCGGTGATCGTGACCGTGTAGGTGGTCGCGGCACTGGTGACCGTGGGCGTACCGGTGATGGCGCCCGTGGACGTGTTGAAGGACAGACCGGTCGGCAGCGTCGGGGCGATGCCATAGCTGAGCGGTGCGGTGCCGCCGGAGCCGGTGACCGGCGTGAAGGATGTCGCGGCGGTATTGACGGTCAGCGACTTCGACGCGATGGCCTGCGTCGCGGTCGGGCCGGGCAACGTGACGGTGATCGTGAACGAGGTGTTGGTGGTGCCGGCGCCGCTACAATTGCCGGCGGTGTGCGAGCAGTCGCTGGCATAAAAGAGCGTGATGTTCTCGGTTCCCGATCCGGACAGCGAATCGATCCGGATGGTGTATTCCGGCACCTGCGTGAAGTCGCCGCCGATCGGCACGGGAATCAGGGTGTAGGTCGCCTTGGCGCCGGTGTAGCTGAGATTGGTGTAGCTCAGGCCGCCCGCCGTCATCGGGAGATTGTTGAACGCATCAATCGGCGGGCTGTTGGTGCCATTCGAGTGTCCATAGAGACCCCAGAGCACCACGTCGTTGGTGACGCACAGACCGACGGCGTTGCCGGCGCCCGTTCCGTTGATGGTGATGCTGGTGCTGGTGGTCGAGCCGGTCGTGAAGTTACAGGCCGCCTGCGCGCCCACCATCGGGGCGAGCATCAAGGCAAGAACCACCGAAACAAAACCCAGCGCACGCCGCAGAGGCGTGCATGCCGCATGAAAATTCCGGCGCCAAGTCCCGGTTGACAATTTGGTCGTGCCCCTTACGGCCCCTCATTGGCTGAGAGTGCCGCTGAAAAAAATTGGTTCGAAGAAATTTTGGTAACGCAATCGTAACCTTGGAGAAGCAGCGCCTTCCGGGCAAGTCGATTCAACCAGACCGGGCACGACTTCTGCTTGGCGTTGCATAGCGGCAACAGCGCAATCTACGGAACTTTATTGTCTTGACGGATCCGAGCGACGCAACCTAGACTTCTCCTACAGGTTGTTTCTCACGCTCTCAAAAATTTCAATGCGGAGGCTGTTTGATCAAGCCGCCGCCATTCGTTTCAAAATGACATTGGGGAGAGACGCGCATGCCGTTGACGCCTGTGTTGGGGCAGATCATGCCTTTTGCGGGATCTCAGCCGCCGAGAGGGTGGGCGTTCTGCAACGGCGCGCTACTCGCCATCCAGACCAACCAGGCGCTGTTCTCACTGCTCGGCACCTATTACGGCGGCAACGGCGTGACGACATTCGCGCTGCCGGATCTGCGTGGCCGGGCCATCCTCGGATCGACGGGCAGCTCCGGTCAGTTTCCCGCAGGGATGGTCAGCGGCGAAACGACCGTGACGCTGACCCTCGCTCAGATGCCGGCTCACAATCACCTGGTGCAGGCCTCGACGACCAATGGTGCCGGCCGAAGCGCGGGTCCCACGAACAATCTGTTCGGGACCAATACGCTGCCGGCGGACGATCCCAAGAAGATCTTCGCGACCGCAGGATCGGGCGAGGTCCCGCTGGCCGTGGGCACGAACATTCCCGAGATCGGCGGCGGGCAGGCGCACAACAACATGCAGCCCTACCTCGTGATCAACTACCTGATCGCGATGCAGGGCGTCTTCCCCTCGCGCAACTGAGCGTCTTCGGATCGATCGAATCCCCCCAGTTCCGCGCCGCGCCTGCTCTCGCGGCGCCCACGGCTCAATGAAAGGATGTCGGGATGTCAGACCCGTTTCTCGGTGAGATCAGGCTGTTCGCCTTTCCGCGCATACCGGACGGCTGGCTGGCCTGCGACGGCAGCTCGCTGTCCATTTCAAACTACGATGCGCTCTATACGATCCTCGGAACGACCTATGGCGGCGACGGCATCCAGACGTTCAACCTGCCCGATCTGCGCGGCCGCGTGCCGCTCGGGCAGGGCACGCCGCCCGGTGGCGCGACGTATGTGCTTGGCGAGGTCGCGGGCGAGGACGAGCACCTGCTGATCACGACCGAGTTGCCCGCGCATAGCCATGCCCTGCTGTCGTCGACGGTCACGGCCGACACGGCGATCCCCGGACCCACGGTCCATCTGGCGACCGCGTCCACCGGGAATCTCGATGCCCCCATCGCCGATGCCGGCACCTACTCGGTCATGGCGCCCTGCGTGGCCGCCGCGGGACAGAGCGTCCCGCACAACAACATCATGCCGACCGTCGTGGGCAACTACTGCATCTGCATCAACGGCGTCTATCCCTCGCCAGGCTGAGGCGTCGCGGTTCGACCGGCTTCATCGCACATTCTCGAGGAGAGACGACGTGTCTGATCCCTTTGTTGGCGAAATCCAGGCTTTTCCCTTCACTTTTGCAACCGGCGGCTTCAATAGAGCGTGGTTGCCGTGCTTCGGCCAGCTGCTTCCAATTCAGCAATACACGCCGTTGTTCGCCTTGATCGGCACCTATTTCGGCGGCAACGGCACGACCAACTTCCAGCTCCCCAATCTGAGCGGCGCGATCACCAACGGCCAAGGCGACGGACCCGGCCTGCAGCCCCGCGTGATCGGCGAGATGATGGGCAGCAGCACTGTCGGGCTGGTTTCGACCGAAATGCCCGCGCACACGCATAACCTGCAGCTCGGCAGCAGGTCCGCGCCGAACGCGGCCCCTGGGCCGGGGACGCCCGGGACGATGGTGGCGATCGATCCCTCGTTCAACGGCTTCGTGGCGCCGCCGGCGAATGTCAACCTCGCTCCCAACGCGGTCACGACGTCCGGGCAGAGCATCCCGCACGACAACATGCAGCCGACCCAGGCACTGATCTGGTGCATCTGCTATGCGGGCATCTTCCCGTCGTTCAACAACTCCTGAGCCGAGCAGGCTCGGAGTGACGACCGGGAGCGAGATCGTCTCGCGGGATGTTCGCTTGCGGCTGCGGCCCGCCGAGACCGCCGACGAGCCGTTCCTGCGCGACCTCTTTGGCTCCGTCAGAGGTGCGCAGCTCGCCGCGGCCGGTCTGCCGCCGGCGATGCTCGATCTCGTGCTGGCGCAGCAATATCGCGCCCAGGTCGCGGGCCACGCGGCGCAATGTCCGGCAGCGCAGTCGCTGATCATTCTCCGCGATGCCGCGCCGGTCGGGCGGCTGCTGCTCGACCGCGCGGCGTCGCGATGGCACGTGGTCGATCTCGCGCTGCTGCCGGGCGCGCGCAACGCCGGTGTCGGACGCGAGATCATGCAGGCGGTCGCAACGGCGGCACGGGAGCAGGGCGCCGACGTGCTCTCGCTCGCGGTCGCGACGACGAATGAGGACGCGATCCGGTTCTACGTGCGGCTGGGGTTCCGCGATGTGGCGGACGAGGCGATGGCGTCGCATCGCATGATGGAGCTGCCGCTCGCGCGCTAGCGAGCAGGAGCCACCTCGCGCAGGAACGCGATCAGCGCCGCATTCACCTCGGCAGAGCGTTCCTGCTGGATCCAGTGCCCGGCCCCCTCGATGATCAGCTTGCGCCGCAGATCCGGCAGAACTCGCGCCATGTCCTGGACGCGCTTGGCGCCGATCAGCCCGGTCACGACGGCGTCCGCGCTGCCGGCGATGAACAGCGACGGCTGGCGGATCTGCGCGTCCTGCCACGGCGCGGTGAGCTCCCAGTTGCGATCGATGTTGCGGTACCAGTTCAGGCCACCGCGGAAGCCGGAGGCGCCGTAAGCCGCGACGAACTCGGCGAGATCGTCCTCGCTCAGCCACGCAGGCAAAGGCAGATCGGGGGCGACGTCGCCGAGAAAGCCTTTGTCCGGTGCGACGAACAGCGACTGCGGATCGGAGAATCCGCGCGCCAGCATCGTGCGCATCGTCAGCGCCACGTCACGCTCGAGCTCGGCCTCCGCCACGCCGGGCGTTTGAAAATACTGCCAGTAGAAGTTCTCGATGCCGCCGGCACTGAGCGTGTCGAGCGGCCGGGCGCGACCGCGAAACGGGGGAGGGACGCTCAAGCCCGCGACGGCCGTGAACACGTCCGGACGGAACAGCGCCGCATGCCAGGCCACCGGCGCGCCCCAGTCGTGGCCGATGATGACGGCCCGACGCTCGCCGAGCGCCCCGACCAGTCCGACCATGTCGCCGACCGTGTCGAAGATGGTATAGGCGCCGATATCCTCAGGCGCCTGCGAGCGGCCGAAGCCGCGCATGTCGGGCGCCACGACGCGATAGCCGGCGGCGGCGAGGGCCGGGATCTGGTGCCGCCACGAATACGACAGTTCGGGCCAGCCGTGGCACAGCACCACGAGGGGGCCTTCGCCCTGTTCGCGCACGAACAGCTCGATTCCGTTGGCCTTGATGATCCGCGTCGATGACACTGTTTCCACCCTCGATCGCTCGATTTTCGAGTTGGCCGTGTTGATTGCCGGCGCTCGACCTATCGCACCGCGCGACGGGCCGTGCAAATCCACGGGACAGCGGACGCATCCGCGGGATTGCCGAGTTGTTTGCGTCCCCTGCAACTGCTAGAATCCCAGTGCGCTCCAGAGCTTAGCCGATGAATTTCATGACCTTACCGCTGCGCCGCTCCGGTTTCACGTCCGGACGGGCGACGCGTGCGCTCATCGCCTTGACGGTGGCGGTTGCCGTCGGCTGGTGCGGCGCGCTGTACGCCGCCAACCAGAGCGTCCAGGGCGCGCGCAAGGAGGATGGCGGCTTCGACGGCGATGCGCCGACCGCGATCCTGATCGAGGCCAACAGCGGCAGCGTGCTGTTCGAGAAGAACGCGGACGAGCTGCGGGCGCCCTCCAGCATGATGAAGCTGATGACCGCCGAGGTGGTGTTCAACGCCGTCAAGGAGGGCACGATCAAGCTCAACGACGAATACCGCATCAGCGAGAATGCCTGGCGCCGGGGCGGGGCGCCCTCCGGCACCTCGACGATGTTCGCCGCGCTCAACAGCAAGGTCTCGGTGAGCGACCTCCTGCATGGCGCGATCATCCAGAGCGGCAACGACGCCTGCATCGCGCTTGCCGAAGGCATGGCCGGCAACGAGAAGATCTTCGCCGCCGACTACATGACCAAGCGGGCGCGCGAGCTCGGCCTCACCAGATCGACCTTCGCCAATTCCAACGGGCTGCCCGATCCCGGCAACAAGATGACGGTGCGCGAGCTCGCCATGCTCGCCCGGCACATCATCCTGGATTTCCCGGAGTTCTATAAGATCTTCGGCGATAAGGAGTTCACCTGGAACAAGATCCGTCAGCAGAACCGCAACCCGCTCTTGAACGCGATGGAAGGCGCCGACGGCCTCAAGACGGGTTTCACCAAGGAAGGCGGCTACGGCATGGTCGGCTCGGCCGTGCAGAACGGCACGCGGCTGATCGTGGTCGTCAATGGCCTGGAGGATTCCGAGGACCGCGCCACCGAGGCCAAGAAGATGCTGGAATGGGGTTTCCGCAATTTCGAGACCCGCACCCTGTTCGCCGCGGAGCAGCCGATCGGCTATGCCAAGGTGTTCGGCGGCGAGAGCCGCTCGGTCAAGCTGTCGAGCCCGGTGCCGGTCAAGGTCATGGTTCAGAAGAACGGCGGCGACAAGCTGATCGCCCGCATCGTCTACAGCGGCCCGGTCAGGGCTCCCATCGAGCCCGGGCAGAAGGTCGGGGTTGTCAGGGTCTGGCGCGGCCCCAATATCGCCATGGAGGCCCCTGTCTATGCTGCGGAGGCGGTGAGCAGGGGATCCACGATGCGGCGTGCGATCGATGGGGTCAGCGAGCTCGTGATCGGGATGTTCCGCGCCGGGGCCGAGAAGCTCTAGAGACATGGCGGAAGCAGCTTTGAAACGTGGTCCTGGCCGCGGCCGATTCGTCACCTTCGAGGGTGGCGAGGGCGCCGGAAAATCGACGCAGATCAAGATGCTGGCGGACCATCTGCAGAAAGAGGGTGTGCGCCTGGTGCTGACCCGCGAGCCCGGGGGATCGCCGGGCGCGGAGATCATGCGCCACCTCGTGCTGTCGGGCATGGGCAAGCTGCTGGGCCCGGAGGCCGAGACGCTGCTGTTCGCGGCCGCGCGGGACGACCATGTCCGCAACGTGATTCTGCCGGCGCTGAACCAGGGCAGCTGGGTGCTGTGCGATCGCTTCTTCGATTCGACCCGGGCCTACCAGGGCAGCCAGGGGAAGGTCGCGCCGGACGTGCTCAATGCGATGCAGCGGGTCACGATCGGCGACCTCAAGCCGGATCTGACCCTCATCCTCGATGTTCCCGTCGAGATCGGTCTGCAGCGTGCCGGGGCGCGGCGCGGCGCCGGAACCCCGGACCGGTTCGAAGGCGAAGACATCAAGTTCCACAAGGGACTGCGCGACGCCTTTCACAAGATCGCCGCCGAGGATCCCCGGCGCTGCGTGCTGATCGACGCTACGGCGAGCGCGGAAACGGTCTCGCAGCTCGTTTGGGACGCCGTGCGCGAACGCCTGTTCACGGAAGTGGCGGCGGCGTCATGAGCGCACGCAAGGTCGAACCGGAGATCGCGGTCCGCCATCCACGCGAAACCACCGCCTTGTTCGGGCATCGCGACGCCGAGGCGGCGCTGCTTTCCGCCTACCGCAGCGGACGGATGGCGCATGCCTGGCTGATCGGCGGCCCACAAGGCATCGGCAAGGCCACCTTGGCCTACCGCATGGCGCGCTTCGTGCTGGCCCACCGCGATCCCACCACCGCCGAGGTGCGCGCCGCCGATTCGTTGTACGTCGACGCGGAGGACCACGTCGCGCGCCTGATCGCCTCCGAGGCTCATGGCGGGCTGCTCACCTTGGAGCGCTCGGCCAACGACAAGGGCGTGCTGCGCACGGTCATCACCGTGGACGAGACCCGCGAGACGATCTCGTTCTTCGGCTCGACGGCGGCGGTCGAGGGTTGGCGGGTGTGCATCGTCGACACCGTCGACGAGCTCAATCCGAACGCCGCCAACGCGCTGCTCAAGATCCTCGAGGAGCCGCCGCAGCGGTCGCTGTTCCTGCTGGTCAGCCACGCGCCCGCGCGGGTGCTCGCCACCATCAAGTCGCGCTGCCGCCGGCTGGCGCTGCGGGCGTTGTCCACCGACGACGTCGTCAGCGCCGCGGCCGAGGCCACCGGAATGGACGGAGCCGATCCGGCGCTGCGCGAGGCCGCCAGGGCCTCCGAGGGCAGCGTCGCCCGGACCCTCATGCTGTTGGGCGGCGACGGGCTGCAGCTGCAGACCCGGACCGCGGCGCTGCTCGCGAGCCTGCCTCGGATCGACCCGGGCGAGCTGCATGCCCTGGGCGATGCGCTCGGCACCAGCGACCGCGTCGCGCTGGCGAGCTTCCTCGACAGTATCGAGCGCTGGGTGGCGGAGCGGCTGCGGGCCGCAGATCCCAACGCGGAACTGCCGCGCCTTGCACGGCTGGCGGAGGTATGGGAAAAGATCGTCCGCGCCGCGCGCGACACCGAATCCTATAATCTGGAGCGAAAACCGCTGGTTTTCTCGGTGTTCGGGATGCTCGCCGAAGCCACGCGGTAACCGCGCCGACCATCATCCCGGGATCATCAGGATCAATCCGTCGACCGACGTCGTCAAAGAGGAATCTGCCGTGGCGAAGGCCAGCAAGACAAGCGTGAAGAAGGGCAAGCCCGCGAGCAAGAGCGGCGCGAAGAAGGCTGCCGCCAAGGGGCCTGCGAAGGGCAAGGCCAGCGCCGCCAAGGCGAAGGCGGCGAAGGACAAGGACGCCAAGAAAAAGACCGCCAAATCCAAGACGGCGCCCGCGAAAGCCAAGAGCAAAGCCCCGGCGGCGAGCGCGGCCAAGAAAGCGTCGAAGAGCGCCGCCAAGAAAGCGGTCAAGAAAGCTGTGAAGGCTCCGGCCAAGAAGGCCGTGGCAAAGCCCGCCACAGCGCCGGTCAAGAAGACGGCCGCCAAGCCCGCGGCAGCAACGAACAAGCCTTCGGCCGCGAGAAAGCCCGCCGCTCCGAAACAGCCGGCTGCACCGAAGAAGGTCGCGCCGGCCATCGTTGAAGCGCCGAAGCCGCCACGCGCCGCGAAGCCGAAGGCACCGCGCAAGCCGAAGGTCGAGGCCGTGGTCGTCGAGATCGACGAGATCGTAGCGCAGGTCGCGGCAGCTCCCGTCGACAAGAACACCTTCTACGTCACGACAGCGATCGCCTATCCCAACGGCAACCCGCATATCGGCCACGCCTATGAGGCGATCGCGACCGACGCCATCGCGCGCTTTGCGCGGCTCGACGGCAAGGACGTGTACTTCCTGACCGGCACCGACGAGCACGGTCTGAAGATGGTGCAGACCGCGCAGAACGAGGGCATGACGCCGTCCGAACTCGCGACCCGCAATGCCGGCCGGTTCCGCGAGATGGACGAGCGGCTGAACGTCTCGTTCGACCGCTTCATCCGCACCACCGAGCCCGCGCATCATCGCTCCGTCCAGGCGATCTGGAACCGCATGCGCGAGAATGGCGACATCTATGCCGACAGCTATGCGGGCTGGTACTCGGTACGCGACGAGGCCTATTACGCCGAGGATGAGACCGTCGTCGGCGAGGACAACGTCCGCCGCGGACCGCAGGGCACGCCGGTGGAGTGGGTCGAGGAGAAGAGCTATTTCTTCCGCCTGTCGGCCTATCAGGAGAAGCTGCTCGCGCTCTATGAGAGCCAGCCCGATTTCATTGGGCCGGATGCGCGCCGCAACGAGATCATCAGCTTCGTCAGGGGCGGGTTGAAGGACCTGTCGATCTCGCGCACCACCTTCGACTGGGGCGTCCGTGTGCCTCACGACGAGGAGCACGTGATGTATGTCTGGGTCGACGCGCTGACCAACTACATCACCGGCGTCGGCTTTCCCGACGAGAGCGATGCAAACTGGAAATACTGGCCTGCCGACGTGCACGTCATCGGCAAGGACATCATCCGCTTCCATGCGGTGTACTGGCCGGCGTTCCTGATGTCGGCCGGCGTGCCCGTGCCGAAGCGGGTCTATGCCCACGGCTTCCTGTTCAACAGGGGCGAGAAGATGTCGAAATCGGTCGGCAACGTCGTCGATCCATTCAATCTTGCCGACCAGTATGGCGTCGACCAGCTGCGCTATTTTTTCCTGCGCGAAGTGCCGTTCGGCCAGGACGGCAACTACAATCACGAGGCGATCGTCGCGCGCATCAACGCCGATCTCGCCAACGACCTCGGCAACCTCGCACA
This sequence comes from Bradyrhizobium sp. HKCCYLRH1034, assembly GCF_051168375.1. Lineage (NCBI taxonomy): Bacteria > Pseudomonadati > Pseudomonadota > Alphaproteobacteria > Hyphomicrobiales > Nitrobacteraceae > Bradyrhizobium > Bradyrhizobium sp. HKCCYLRH1034. The sequence goes on from NZ_JBNPUW010000007.1 coordinate 27,069, forward strand.
GCGCTCGCTGTCGATGATCGCAAAGCAGCTCGGCGGCGTGCTGCCGGAGCCCGGCGAGTTCTCGGCCAATGACAAGGCGATCCTGGCGGAGGCCGATGCGATGATCGGCGCGGCGCGCAAGGCCATGGCGACGCAGCAGATCCACCAATGGCTCAATGCGGTCTGGTCGGTCGTGGCCGAGGCCAACCGCTATTTCGCGGGCGAGGCGCCGTGGGCGCTGGCGAAGACCGATCCGCAGCGCCAGCATACGGTGCTCTATGTCACCGCCGAGGTGATCCGTCAGGTCGCGATCCTGACCCAGCCGGTGATGCCGGCCGCGTCGGCAAAGCTGCTCGACAGCCTCGGCATTCCCGAGGACGAACGGAATTTTGCGCGACTCGGCGGCGACGTCCGGATTGCGGCTGGCACGCAGCTGCCGGCACCGCAGGCGGTGTTCCCGCGCTACATCGAGCCGACGGCGGCGTGATGCTGGTCGACAGCCATTGCCATCTGGATTTTCCGGATTTCGCCGAGGATCTGGATGGCATCGTCACGCGTGCCGCCGCCGCCGGCGTCGGCCGCATGGTAACGATCTCGACGCGGGTGCGGCGCTTGCCCGAGCTGCTGGCGATCGCCGAGCGGTTCGACAACGTGTTCTGCTCGGTCGGCACCCATCCGCACAATGCGGATGAGGAGGACGGCATCGCGGCCGAGGAACTGATCGCGCTGACCAGGCACCCGAAGGTGGTCGCGCTCGGCGAGGCCGGGCTCGACAATTTCTACGACCACGGCTCCAAGGACGCCCAGGAACGCGGCTTCCGCGCCCACATCGCAGCAGCGCGCGCGACCGGCCTGCCGCTGGTGATCCACACCCGCGAAGCGGACGAGCAGTGCAGCCGCATCCTCGAGGAGGAGATGGCGCGCGGACCTTTCCAGGCCGTGCTGCATTGCTACACCGGCGGGCGTGAGCTGGCGATGAAGGCGATCGACCTCGGACTGCACATCTCGTTCACGGGCATCGTGACGTTCAAGAAGTCGGACGCACTTCGCGCGCTGGCCGCCGAGGTGCCGGCCGACCGCATCATGGTCGAGACCGACGCGCCGTATCTCGCGCCCGGCAAGTTCCGCGGCAAGCGCAACGAGCCGGCCTACGTCGTCGAGACGGCGAAGGTGCTGGCGGAAACCTGCGGCGTCTCGTTCGAGGAATTCTCGCGCCAGACCACCGAGACCTTCTTCAAGCTGTTCTCCAAGGTGCCGCGGCCAAAGGAGGCTGCATGACGCTGACGCTCACCATCCTCGGCTGCGGCTCCTCGGCCGGCGTGCCGCGCCCGGCGCTGGGGTGGGGCGCCTGCGATCCCAACAACCCGAAGAACCGCCGCAGGCGCTGCTCGCTTCTGGCTGAGCGCCGCGGAGCCCATGGCGTCACGCGGGTCGTGATCGACACGTCGCCGGATCTGCGCGAGCAGTTGATCGACACCAACGTCGATCACATCGACGCGGTATTCCTGACGCACGAGCATGCTGACCAGACCCATGGCATCGACGATCTGCGCTCGGTGGTGATGCATCAGCGCCGGCGCATTCCGGTCTACCTGAACCAGTCGACCGCGAAAGACATCATGCACCGGTTCTCCTATTGCTTCATCTCGCCACCGGGAAGCGACTATCCGCCGATCCTGACCCAGCACGCGATCGAGGCGGGCGAGACCCAGGCGGTGGAAGGCAAGGGCGGCGAGCTGAAGCTGACGGCGTTCCTGGTCCAGCACGGCAATATCCCCGCGCTCGGCTATCGCATCGGCGATGCCGCCTACACGCCGGACCTCAACGACATCCCCGAGGAGAGCTGGGGCGCGCTGGAGGATCTCGACCTCTGGATCGTCGACGGCCTGCGCCCTGCCTCGCATCCGAGCCATTTCTCGGTCAACGACGCTCTCGCCTGGATCGAGCGCTTCAAGCCGAAGCGCGCCGTCATCACCAACATGACCGCCGATCTTGACTACGAGGTGCTGCGCCAGAGCCTGCCGGCGGGCGTGGTGCCGGCCTATGACGGGATGCGGCTGGAGGTCGGGTAGGGCGATCGTCCGTCGGCCAAGGCCGTCATTGAGAAAAGCCGAAGGCGACGAAGCAATCCAGAGTCGTCGGAATGCTTCTGGATTGCCTCGCTTCGCTCGCAATGACCTTCATGCGCGGCCGGCTGCGATGGCCACCGCGTTTGAAGTTCAGCCGACGTCCAAAAACACGGAGACGCTGCCATGCTGTCGCTGTTCTTCGAGGTCGAGGTCAAGCCGGGCCGCCTCGACCAGTATCTGCAACTCGCCGCGGCGCTGCGGCCCGAGCTCGATGCGCTCGGCGGCTGCCTGTTCCTCGACCGCTTCCGGAGCCTGTCGCGCGACAATCTGATCCTGTCCTACCAGATCTGGCAGGACGAGGGCGCCATGACCGCCTGGCGCGTCCATGCCCATCATCACGACATCCAGACCCTCGGCCGCGACAAGGTGTTCTCGGACTACCGCCTGCGTATCGCCGAGTTGGCCCACGAGGTAAAGCCAGGGCAGGCGGCCTGGCAGCCGGAGCGGCGAGGCACCTACAATGATCCGAAGCGGCGTGCGCCGACCTATGTGCTGGCCGTCGAGACGGCGGCCCCGCAATTGAGCGGCGTGAAGGACCTGCCGGTCGCGAGCTTCTCCAGCGTCTACCGGGAAGGACGCTTCGCGCATCTCGTCGAATTGCCGAACGAGCCGACCGGCGTCGCACTGAGCACGCAGCTGCTCGCCGAACCCGGCGCCGACAACATCCGCGTCGTCGAAGTCACCCGCGACTACGGCATGTACGACCGCCGCGAGGCGCCGCAATACTATCCGGAGAAGAGCAGGGGCTCTTGATCATTTTCGTCATTGCGAGCGCAGTGCGTAGCGCGGATTAGCGGAGCGCAATCCGCCATTCTGGCGTCAAGGACGGCGGGTTACGCGCCGAGGCGCTAACCCGCCCTACTCATGGGCACCTACGCCGAGATCGCCTTGGCCGAGTTCACCTCGTTGCGCAGCAGGAATTTCTGGATCTTGCCCGTCGACGTCTTCGGGATCGGGCCGAACACCACCACCTTCGGCGTCTTGAATCCGGACATGTGGCTGCGGCAATAGGCGATGATCTCCGCTTCCGTCGCCTGCGCGCCGTCCTTCAGCTCGATGAAGGCGCAAGGCACCTCGCCCCATTTCGGATCGGGCTTGGCGACGACGGCGGCGAACAGCACGGCAGGGTGCTTGTAGAGGATGTCCTCGACCTCGACCGAGGAGATGTTCTCGCCGCCGGAGATGATGATGTCCTTGGAGCGGTCCTTGATGATGACGTAGCCGTGCTCGTCGAGCACGCCGAGGTCGCCGGTGTGGAACCAACCACCGGCAAAGGCTTCCTGCGTCGCCTTCTCGTTCTTGAGATAGCCCTTCATGACGATGTTGCCGCGGAACATCACCTCGCCGATGGTCTCGCCGTCGCGCGGCACCTCCTGCATCGTCTCCGGATTGAGCACGGTGACGGCTTCCTGCAGCGGATAGGGCACGCCCTGGCGCCGCTTCAGCCGCGCGCGCTCAGGCGCCGGCAGGTCGTCCCAGCCGGGCTGCTCGGCGCAGACCGAGGCGGGGCCGTAGACCTCGGTCAGGCCGTAGACATGGGTCAGCTTGATGCCGATGCTCTCGGCACCTTCGAGCACGGCGACCGGCGGCGCGGCGCCCGCGATCAGCCCCACCACCGGCTTGTCGCGCTTGCCCTTGGGCGCGTCGGGCGCGTTGATCAGGACGTTGTAGACGATCGGCGCGCCGCACATATGCGTCACGCCGTGGGTCTTGATCAGCTCGAAGATCCTGGTCGGCTCGACCTTGCGCAGGCAGACATTGACGCCGGCCGCAGCGGCCATGGTCCAGGGGAAGCACCAGCCGTTGCAGTGGAACATCGGCAGGGTCCAGAGATAGACCGGATGCTGGCCGAGCCCGCCGGCGAGGATGTTGCTGACGGCGTTGAGGTACGCGCCGCGGTGATGGGTGACGACGCCCTTGGGATTGCCCGTCGTGCCAGACGTATAGCTCATCGCGATCGCGTCCCATTCGTCGGTGGGACGGCGCGGCTCGAAGCTGGGATCGCCCGAGGCGACGGCTGCTTCGTACTCGATCTCGCCGATGCGGCTACCGCCGGCATAGGAGGCGTCGTCGACGTCGATCACGAACGGCTTTGCGCCGCTCATCAGCTTGAGCGCCTCGCTGATCACGCCGGAGAATTCCGGATCGACCAGGATGATCTTGGCCTGGCCGTGGTCGAGCTGAAACGCGATCGAGGACGCATCGAGCCGGATGTTGAGCGTGTTGAGCACGGCGCCGGCCATCGGCACGGCAAAATGCGCCTCATTCATCGCGGGGATGTTCGGCAGCATCGCCGCCACGGTGTCGCCGACCCCGATGCCGCGGCCCGCGAGGTACGACGCGAAGCGCCGGCAGCGGTCATAGGTCTGGCGCCAGGTGAAGCTGCGGCCTTCATAGACCGTGCTGACGTGGTCGGGATAGACGGCCGCGCTGCGCGCCAGGAAGCTGAGCGGGGTCAGCGGCACGTAGTTGGCCGGCGTCTTGTCCAGACCGAGCTGATACTGGTTCGTGCTCATCACCACCCTCCCTCGTCATCTGAAGAGTCTACAGGAACCCGATCGAAATCCACGGAAAAATCGCAACGATGACGAGGCCGATGAGAAGCGCCAGCAGGTAGCCCCAGATCGGGCGGATGCCCTTCGCGGGATCGACCCGGCCAATCGCGCAGGCGGCGTAATATCCGACCCCGAACGGCGGTGCGAACAGACCAATTCCCATCGCCAGGATGATCACCATGGCATAATGCACCTCGTGCACGCCGACGGCACGCGCGATCGGAAACAGCAGCGGGCCGAACAGCACGATCGCCGGAATGCCCTCGAGCACGCTGCCCAGGATCGTGAAGGCGACGATCGAGACCGCGATGAACGTCGCCGGGCCGCCCGGCAGCCCGGTCATGGCCGCCGCCAGCGCCCGCGAGAAGCCGGACTGCGTCAGGCCCCAGGCCATGCCGGTCGCCGTCCCGATGATCAGCAGGATGGCGCCGGACAGCGCCGCCGTCTCGATCAGCATCGGCATCAGGCGGCGCCAGTCGAAACGGCGATAGACCAGCAGGCCCGCCAGCACGCCATAGACGATGCCGATGGTCGAGACCTCCGTCGCCGTCGCGACGCCCTCGACGACGGCAGCGCGGATCACGAAGGGCAGGGCCAGGGCAGGGAGCGAGACGATGAAGGCCTTGCCGATCTCGGCTCCGGTCGCGCGGCGGACACCGCTCATGTCCTCGTTGCGGTAACGCCACCACACCAGCGCGCACAGCGTGATCGCCAGCACCACGCCCGGCAGCAGGCCGCCGGTGAACAGCGCCGCAATCGACACGCCAGTGACGGAGCCGATCGTGATCAGAACCAGGCTCGGCGGAATGGTCTCGGTCTGTGCGCCGGTGGCGGCGAGCAGGGCGACGAGATCGCCGGGCTTGGCGCCGCGCGCCTTCATCTCCGGAAACAGCACCGGCGCGACCGCCGCCATGTCGGCCGCCTTGGCGCCGGAAATGCCCGAGACGAGATACATCGCGCCGACCAGCACGTAATGTAGCCCGCCGCGGACGTGACCCAAGAGGCTCGCCAGGAACGCGACCATGGCGCGGGCCATGCCGGTCATTTCGATCAGCAGGCCGAGAAAGACGAACAGCGGCACCGACAGCAGGATGAGATGGCTCATGCCCTCGTCCATGCGCCCGACCAGCACCATCAGCGGCGTGCGCGTCGTCAGCGCCAGATAACCGAAGATCGCGAGCCCGAAGGCGAACGCGATCGGCACGCCCGCGAAGACGCACAAGCCGACCACGCCGACGAAGAAGATCACGAGGTTGATGTTGCCGAGCGGCTTCAGCAGCGGCTGTGCCACCCAGAACAGCGCGATGACGGCTGCGACGGAGACGACGGCCAGCAGCATCGTCCTGACGCTGGCCGTGCGGGCGAGACGGATGAGGGCGAACAGCGCCATCAGTCCGATGCCGACCGGCAGCGCGGCGGCGCGCCAGATGTTTTCGATCTGCAGCGCCGGCGTCGTGATGAAGCTTTCCTCGTAAGCGTACTCCCAGGACGGCCAGGCGATCATGACAAGGAACGCCAGCGCCGCGGCAGTGGCGACCAGATCGAGATAGGCGCGCAAGCCGGGGCTGGCGCGCGCCACCATTGCCGTCATCCGCATGTGCTCGCCGCGGCGGAACGCAACCGCAGCGCCGAGCATCGCGAGCCACAGGAACAGGATCGAGGCCAGCTCGTCCGACCAGATCAGCGGCCGGTGCAGGACGTAGCGCGCCACGACGCCCGCGAACAGGATGACGATCTCGGCCACGACCAGCAGCGCGGCTGGGATCTCGACCAGGAGACCCAGCAAGGCATCCAAGCCATCGAGCCAGGACCGGCGGCGAGGGATCTCGATGACCACCTCGCTGATCGCAATTTCCGTGAACTCGGCATGCGCCATGACGTCACCCGAACGCGTCTACGTCATTCTTGTTTTGAGCATGATCGTTTCGGAAAGCCGGTCCCACGTTTCCGGATCACGCTCGAGGTTACGACAGCTTGCCGACGGCCTTTTCCAGCAGCGCCCAGGCCTCGTCGCCATACTTGCCCTTCCACTCGGCATAGAAGCCGGCGGTACGCAGCTTGTCGCGGAACGGCGCGACGTTGGGCTGATTGAAGGTCAGGCCCTTCGACGCGAGCTCTGCTTGCAGGCCGGCATTGAGCTTGGCGACGTCCTCACGCTCCTTCACGGCGGCCGCGTTGATGTGCTTGGCGACGATCGCGCGCATGTCGGCCGGCACGGCCTCCCAGGCGCGGCGGTTCGCCAGGAACCAGAAGCCGTCCCACATGTGGTTGGTCAGCGAGCAGTATTTCTGTACCTCGTAGAGCTTGGCGGTCGAGATGATCGCCAGCGGGTTTTCCTGGCCCTCGACCACCTTGGTCTGCAGCGCCGAATAGACCTCGCTGAAATTGATCGAGGCGGGCGCGGCCTCGAACGCCTTGAACATCGAGGTCCACAGCGGCGACACCGGCACGCGGATCTTGAAGCCCTTGAGGTCGTCGGGCCCATTGATCGGCTTGGTCGACGACGTCGTCTGACGGAAGCCGTTGTCCCAGATCTTGTCCATGACCACGAGGCCGGCCTTGTTGATCTGGCCGCGCACGTAGGCGCCGAGATCGCCGTCCATGGCCTTCCAGACCGTGTCGTAGTCCGGGAACGCGAAGCCGATGCCGTTGATCGACGCGGCCGGCACCAGGGTCGCCAGGATCAGGCCGGACAGCGTGAAGAACTCGACGCCGCCGGAGCGGATCTGGCTCAGCATGTCCGTGTCGGAACCGAGCTGGTTGTTCGGGAAGATCTGCAGGTCGAACTTGCCGGCGGTCTCGGCCTTGATCGCCGCCGCCATCTCCTTGGCGCGGACGTTGAGCGGATGGGAGTCGGGCAGGTTGTTGGCGTATTTGTAGGTGAACTCGGCGCTCTGCGCGCGCGCCACATGCGGCACTGCGACGGTGCCAATTCCACCCAGTACGGCTGTCGCCGCGGAGGCCTTCAACAGCGCGCGTCGTGACAGGCTCATGCTCGTTTCTCCCTGGAGAAGCTTCTTCTTGTTGCATCGCGCCGCCGCAAGCATCGCCGGACGAATCCAGCGACATCAGCGACGTCGTCTGCGCTTATTGCAGCGATGGGCCGCAGCAGCAATATCGGCGTTCGCAGCAGGTCATGCGCAGCGCGAGTCTCGGCCATGGCGAACGGCCCGTCAGCTCGGGCTGGACGGGGGTTCTGAAGGGCCCGCGGCTGCCGCAAATTCGAGGATTTGGCGCCAAGTCGTTGAACTCGCTACGCATATAAATATTCCATAATATACCTTATGCGAATAGGCTATGGGCGACTGCCTGACGGTGGAAGCCGCACATCGGCCCGCCCAGCGCACGTCGGCGCCTGTGCGAAATCGCCCCCGCCTCGTCACCCCGCAGTCTTCGTTTGGTCAAAGCCCAGAGGTCAAAACCGCATCCTTCAGGATTGGGCACGGGCGTATCGTGAATGGGATCCGAAGACATGCCAGTTCAGTCGACGTCGAAGGAAGTTGATCCGGGTGATGTCGCGCTGCCGCCTGACGACGCTGTCTGCGAGGAGATCTATCAGCGGGTGCTGGCCGAGGTGCGCGCACGTATCGATCAGCGGATCGCCGACATCGAGGCCCAGGCCGCCGCTGATGCGGTCGAGGCTATCGAACCCGCTGCAGGCAGCGAACACGTGGAAACGCCTCCTCCGGCCCGGCGCCGGCCCGTATTGCGGGCCATGATCACGCTGATGGCGTCGGCCGGGCTCATCGGCGCTGCCATCACCCTGGCGCGGGACCATACCGAGACCATCACCTCCGTCACCGACCGGATCGAAGCGGCGGTTCAATCCATCCGGCGTGAGAATGCTCAGGCGGCGAATCCGCCGGTGGTGGCACTGGAGACGGCGGCGAACGGATCGAGTGCGGCCGAGACGGCCCCTGCCTCACCATCACCATCCGTTTCACCAACACCGGAGACGTCATCGGCATCGACGTCAACGCGCGCCAGCGATCCATCCTCCGCGATGGCGGAGGCTACGCCGGAGCATGACGTGCCGTCTGCTCCCGACCGGGACGTCGCGCCGCTGATCGACAAGATCGCGCATGACGTGGCCGAACTGCAGAGCGGGTTTCAGGAGTTCAAGTCCAGCCAGGAGCAGGCCAACCGCGATCACGCCAGGGCGATCGAACAGCTGCAGGCCAGCCAGGACCAGCTCGCACGCGCGTTCCGCGCAGCGAAGACCGAGCCGACGACCGTCGGCGCCGCGGCGCGCCTTGCGCCCCGGCCGCCACAGGCGCGCCCGCCTCGTTTCCCGTAGCTCCGAACTCATGAGATCCGGGCAGGGAGCAGGGACGCCCCTGCTCCCTGCCCCCGTCCCTCACAGATAGTTCGCCGCGGCTTCGGCCTCGAACCGATCCGGCGGGCCTTCCCAGACGATCTTGGCATGATCCAGCACGTAGACGCGGTCGGCGTGCGGGAGCGCGAAGGTGACGTTCTGTTCGCCGAGCAGCACCGTGATCTTGGTGGTCTCGCGCAGTCGATCGAGCGCCTTCGACAACGTCTCCAGGATCACCGGCGCAAGTCCGAGCGTCGGCTCGTCGAGGATCAGGAGCTTCGGCTTCATCATCAGTGCGCGCGCGATCGCCAGCATCTGCTGCTCGCCGCCGGACAGCGTGCGCGCCAGCTGCGGCTGCCGCGACTTGAGGATCGGAAACAGGCCGAACAGCCATTCGAGCCGCTCGGCACGCTCGGCGTCGGACAGCGCATTGCCGCCGAGCTCGAGATTTTCGCGCACGCTCATGTCGCCGAACAATTCGCGCGTTTCCGGACACTGCACGATGCCTGAGCGGGCGATCTGCGCCGCCGTGCCGCCGGCAAGGCTGCGCCCTGCCCACTTCACGTCGCCCGAATACGGCACCAGGCCCGAGATCGCGTTGAACAGCGTCGTCTTGCCGGCGCCGTTGAGGCCGACGACCGAGACGAACTCGCCCTCATGGACGTGCAGCGAAACGTCCTGCAGCGCCTGCGCCTTGCCGTAGAGCACGCCGACCTTGTCGACCTGCAGCGCCGGCGTGACGTCCTTGAAGCTGGCCTCCGGCCGCGCGGTCGAGACCAGCGCGCCGCCGAGATAGACCCGGCGGACGGTCTCGTCCTGCATCACCTCGGTCGCCCTGCCCTCGGCGATCTTCTCGCCGAGATACATCGCCAGCACGCGGTCGACCAGTGCCGACACGCTCTTGACGTTGTGGTCGACCAGCAGCACCGCGTGGCCGTCGTCGCGGAATTCGCGGATGAGCTCGGAGAAGTCGGCGACCTCGGACGCCGTGAGGCCGGCGAAAGGTTCGTCCACGAGCACCAGCTTCGGGCTGCGCGCCACCGCCTTCGCAAGCTCGAGCCGGCGCAGATCGGCAAATGCCAGCGTCGGCGGCCGCCGGTCGATGACGCCGCCGAGGCCGACGCGCTCGGCGATCGCGCGTGCGCGCGCATCGACGTCCTTGTCGGCGAACAGCCGCGTCAGCTTGTCCGGCAGCAGTGCGACCTTGATGTTCTCCAGCACGGTCTGGCGCGCCAGCGGCCGCGAATGCTGGAACACCAGCCCCACGCCCATGCGCGCGATGCGGTGCGACGGCAGGCCGGCGAGCTCGACGCCGTCGAGCCTGACCGAGCCCGCGGTCGGCCGCTCGACGCCCATGACGCTCTTCATCGCGGTCGACTTGCCCGAGCCGTTCGGCCCGATCAGGCCGAGGATCTCGCCGGGCCGGATCGAGAAGCTCAAATTCTTGACGGCGACGAGGCCGCCGAACCGTTTGGTGAGGCCGTTGACCTCCAGCATCGGAGCGCCGCTCATGCCTTGCGTCATGCCTTGGCCCCTCCCCTGATCATGCCGAGGAAGCCGTCGGGGAAGAACAGGATGACCACGAGCGCAATCACGGAGACGATGAGGGTCGCGAGCTCGCCGAGCGGTCGCAGCAGCTCGCCCATGCCGATCAGGAAGATCGCGCCGATCGCGGCGCCGATGACGGTGCGACGGCCGCCGAGCACCGCGGCGATGATGATCTGCACGCCGACGCCGACATCGACAAAGGTCGAGACCGAGGCCGTGCCCATGTAGAACACCATCAGTGCGCCGGCGAGCCCGGAGAAGAACGCGCTGACGACGAAGGCGGCGAGCTTGTGCTTGGTGACGTTGAAGCCGAGCGCGCCGGCCTGGATCTTGTCCTGCCCGCTCGCCTGCAGGATCAGCCCGATGGCGCTGCGCGACAAGCCGAACAGGATCGCACCGCTCACCAGCATGAAGCCGAGCGCGATCCAGTAGTTGGTCTTGGCGTCGATCGAGATCACGTCCGGCACGGCGAGGCCGATCTCGCCGCCGGTCAGCCCCGCGGCGACGACGATGAAGTTCTGCAGCATCAGCACGGCGACCAGCGTCGTCAGGCCGAAATACGGCCCGCTGACGCGCAGCGCCGGCAGCGCCAGCACGACGCCGCCGACGACCGCCGCCAGGGCGCCGGCGGCGATGCACAGCCAGATCGACAGGCCCGGCGAGAAGTGCGCATCGAGAATGCCGGCCGTATAGGCGCCGACGCCGATCAGGAAGGTCGGTCCGAAATTGACCTCGCCGGCGAAGCCGAACAGCAGGTCCCAGGACATCGCGAACACGGCCGTGTAGTACGCGACCGTCAGCAGCCCGAGGACGTAGCCTGAGACGTAGGCCGGCAGGACCAGAGCCACGATCACGGTCAGGAGTGCGATCCAGAACAGCCGCGACGTAACGAATGCAGGCATGCTCACCTCCGTCCGAACAGCCCTTGCGGGCGCAGATACATGACGACGACGAGCAGCAGCAGCGCCGGGATCGTCCGGTAGGCCGGCGAGATCAGATAGGCCGTTCCGGTCTCGAGATAGCCCACCACATAGGCCGCGATCAGCGAGCCCGACACGCTGCCGAGGCCGCCGAGCACGACGATCGAGAACGCGCTCGCCGTCAGCGGCCCGACGCTGTAGGAGCTGACCCCCAAGAACATACCGAGCAGGATGCCGGCCACCCCCGCCAGCAGGCCGTAGATGGCCCAGACGGTGAGGTAGATCGACGATAGTTCGATGCCCAGCAAGGTGACGCCGCGCGGATTCATCGACGCCGCCATGACAGCCTTGCCGCGCCTGGTGCGGTTGACCAGGAACCACAACAGCCCGATGGCGACCCAGCAGATCACGGCGGTGAAGTATTCGTTGCGTGGCGTGCGCACGCCGAACACCGTGGTGACGCCCTCGACGATCGGCAGCACGGTCTTGGCATTGTTGGTGAAGAAATATGCGATCGCCTCCTGGATGATGATGCCCCACAGCAGCGTCGCGGTCAGGATGAAGATCTCCTTCTCCGATTCAGCAATCACCTTGGAGCGCTGGATCGGCCTGACGGCGATGAAGTAGGTGGCGAAGGCCAAAATGAAGCCGGCGAGGACTCCGATCAGCGCGCCGGTGTACGGCCCGACACCGAATTCGCTGGCGGCAGCCCAGGCTGCAACCGCGGCGCCGACCATGATGGCGCCGTGGGAAAGGTTGAGCACGCCCGAGACACCAAAGATCAGTGTGAAGCCGGTCGCGCCGAGGGCATACAGCGCGCTGATGGCAAAGCCATCGATCAAGATCTGCCAGAAAAGCATTGAAAATCGACCTGCAACGTCAGACTGAGGCACCAAGAAAATGGGCCGCTCCTTGAAGGAGCGGCCCGCGATGCGTCAGTTGCTGGCCGCCTTGAGCTTGATGAAGGACGGCCAGGTGGCGGTGCCGGCGGCGAGCTCCTTGGGCCAGACGTTGACCTGCTTGCCGTTCTGCCATTGCAGCATCAGCCCGGTGATGTAGCCCTTTCCGGTCCGCAGCGCGTGCGGGTTCGGGTCGCCCTTCGGCTTGAAGGCGATGCGGCCGATCGTCCCGACATAGTCGGTCGCTTCCATCGCCTCGACCATCTTGTCGGGATCGGTGCCGCCGGCCCGATGGATCGCATCCGCGATCATGTAGACGTCGTCATAGGAGGTGTAGCCGGCATAGGACGGGAAGTTTCCGAACTTCTTCTGATAGGCCTCCACGAACGGCAGCGTCTTTGGCGTTACCGCGACGCCCGGTCCCGACACGGCATTGTACATGACGCCCTCGACGGCGCCGTTGGTGTCTTTCCAGAAGGTCGAGTTGGTCGCCTGCGAGGAAATGCCGAACATCGGGATCGGCACCTGCTGGCTCTTCCACTGCACGGTCGGCTGGGTGCCGACATGCGAGATGCCGGTGATCATGACGTCCGGCTTCAGGCCCTCGATCTTGTTGAAGATCGGCGTGAAGTCGGTGGTGTCAGGCGACATGCGGATGTGGTCGACGACCTTGAGCCCGATCTCCGGCAGGCATTTCTCGTAGCCGGCGTCGAGCGGCGTCGTCCATGCCGCGTCCTCGCTCATGATCACCGCGGTCTTCATCTTGTAGGGCTCGACCAGCAGGTCCTTGGCCGCGTCGCAGACGAGGCCGGCCAACGAGGTCGAGGTCAGATAGCCGTGGAAGGTGTATTTGAGCTGGTCGTAGTTCTTGGCGATGTTCTGCGTGATGACGTCGGACGCTGCACCGGGCGTGATCATCAGCGTCTTGAGGCGCCCTGCCCACGGCTCCAGCGCCAGCACGACCTCGGAGATGTAGCTCGCGATGACCGCGTTGACCTTGTCCTCGCTGACGGCGCGCTGGAAGGCCCGCACCGATTCCGCCGAGGAGGAGTGATTGTCGTAGACGACGATCTCGATCTTGCGCCCGTCGATGCCGCCCTTGGCGTTGATCTCCTCGGCGGCCAATTGCGCTGCGGGTGCGATCGACGAGCCGGCGACGGCCTGTGCCTCGGAGATGACACCGATCCTGATCGGGTCTGCGGCCCAGGCGGCCGAGGAGACGAGCGCAGTTGCGCAGCTCGCAAGCAAGATGGACTTGAGCGAAATCATGAAACCTCCCGAATCCTTATGCCTCTGACGGGCAGGCTCGACTTTGGTCTCCCACATGCCAGTGAGCAAGGGAACATCCCGAGACGTGCTCTGCGCTCAGCGCATTGTGATAGCGCGCCGCGCTCATGGCTCATTGAATATCTCGCAGGACTGCATGGTTCCTGCGCGCCGCCCAAATATATCCGCTGCATTGCAGCAGCGGAAATTCCGAGTTGAAGAAGGCCATGTCCTTACGACGGGGCGCTTCCTTACGACGAGACGGTGCCCTTTGACCTACATGAAGCTTCTCGACTGAAGCGGCAACCTCAACTCAACCAAACTGACGCACGTGCCCAAGCATCTCGTGCACGTCGTAGGTCATGACGGCGAGAAGCGCCGCGAGCGCGAGATAAGTCCCGGCATATTCGAGCTTCGTCTGCAGCGTCGTGCCATAATAGGCGACGTTCTCGGGCGCGCCGGGATCGTAGCGCCAGGCCTTCATCAGTTGCGGGGCTGCGAGGATGGCGATGATGATCAGCATCGGGCTCGGCCGATAGAGCATCAAGGCCAGCAGCATGGGAACGCCAAGCAGCCAGATGCGCGGACTCAGCACGCTGGTGACGCGGCCGCCGTCCAGCGGCGAGATCGGCAGCAGGTTGAACAGGTTGAGGAACAGGCCGGAATAGGCGATCGCAAGCAGCAGATTGCTGTCGTCCGATCGCGCCCACAGATAGACCGCGAGCGCGGCCGCGGTCCCGACCAGCGGACCGGCGAGTGCCACATAGGCCTCCGTCTCGACGTCGACCGGCTGCTCCTTGAGCGCGATCCAGGCGCCGACGAACGGGATGAAGGCGGGAGCGCCGACGTCGAGGCCGCGCTGACGTGCGGCGACGTAGTGTCCCATCTCATGGGCAAACAGGAGCGCAATGAAGCCGGCCGCATAGCGCCAGCCCCAGATGCCGGCATAGACGACCAGCGACAGCAGCATCGTGCCGCCGCTCATGGCGAGCTTCCCCCATTTCAGGCCGGAGAACAGGATCAGCAGGAGACCCTTCACGTCGGCCCGCCCGCGTTGTCGCCGCGCGGCTTGCGGCGCAGGAAGTTCATGACAGCGGCCCCGGCGCCGACGACGGCGAAGATGATGATCTTGGCGAACTTCAGGACGAACGCACCGGCCAGCGCCAGCAGCCCGAGCTTCTTCGCGGCAACGCCGCCGACCAGCGCCAGCAATCCATATTCGGCGATCCGATCCGTGCTGGCACTGAAATCCTCATAACGCTTGCCAGCATTGTAGGAGAGATCGGACAGCAGCTCGTGCGCCACCGCCTTGTCGCCCGCGATCCGCTCCGAGCCGGACAGGAGGTTCAGGCTGAAATAGCCGTCACGCCCGAGTGCGTAGGTGTTGTAGTTGACGTTCTTCGGCGCATCGTCGGGCTGGCCCTTCTCCTTGGCGAGCAGCGACCAGACGAGACGATGCGTCGTGGCGTCGTAGGCCGGCGGCTCGACCCAGCCGACCACGGCCATTTCCGGAAATCCGCGCGCCGCACGGTCCTTGTTCGCCTCGTCGGCGCCGGCGCGAAGGTTGCTCAGCAGATCGTCCGCGTTCCAGCTCTTGGCGTCGTCGTCTTTGATGTAGCCTTCCTTGATGTGCTTGATGACCACCATCCAGTCGTCGTTCTGGCGTCTGCCGACGACCAGCCCGACGAAGGTCGCGTCGTTGACGACGTTGCCGAGCGCGCGAAGGACCCGCAGGCCTTCGTTCTTCGGGACGTAGAAGTAGTCGGCCGGCAGCTTCAGCGTGCCCTGGTCGATCAGCACGATGTCGCTTGGTCCGTCGGTGCCCGCTTGGCTCGCCGCCTGCCAGGCCGCCATCAGTTCAGCCTTGCGCGTGGCCTCATCCAAAGGCACGGCCTGCGCGTGAGCGGACAGGACGACGAACGCTGCGCACAACATTGCGCGCGCAATGACAATCAAGCTTTGCACCGGCCCCAATCCCCCCAAGAACATCGGTCGGATAGTACCTCGAAGGCTCGGCAGCGCGCAACAAGAGGGCGATTCAGGCCTCTCGAAGCGATCGACTGGCGCTGCAGCGAGGGAGAGATGGTCCGAAAAGGCCCCCTCCTCGTCACGACGCTGTCTTGCTTTCGGCCAAAGCGGCGGGTCGAGTCACGTTTGAAAATTCAAAGAGAACATCGGCGTCGGCGGCGGGCCAAGGGTTTGGGGATCAGCAATGCAGTCCACACAGAACGTGCAACAGATTGATCAGAGCGAGATCGGCCTCGCCCCTGGGAAGCCCGAGAAGACAAGCTATGATCAACTGTACCGGCGGGTCCTGCGTGAGGTGCTGACCCGGATCGATACGCGGCTCGCGGCGATCGAGAGGCCCGGCGTGGCGGCGGATGCCGCGGCGGCAGCGAGCACGAGCGGGGCGGCAGACGCCGGGGCCAGCCGCTGGGCGCGGATGAAGGCACCGCTCGGCAGGCTGCGCGGGCGCAACGCCGTGGGTCTCGCTCTGCTGGTCGTGCTGGTCGGTGGCTCGGTCGCCTGGTCGCAGCGCGACGCCGGCACCTCGCTGATGGACCGCTGGATGCCGGGCGCCAGCGAAGCGCCGCAGGACGAGGCGTCAGCCCAGCAGGGCAGCGAGGATGCCATGATGTCGAATGCCTCGCTGAGGGGAGCGGAAGACACCACCGGCCCCCGCGAGCCCGCGACGTTGATGCAGAGGATGGCGCGCGACATCGCCGATCTGCAGCAGGGCATCGAACAGATCAAGTCGACGCAGGATCAGGCCAGCCGCGATCACACCCGCGCCATCGAGCAGCTGCAGGCCGGCCAGGATCAGCTGATGCGTCTGGTGTCACGAATGTCCAACCAGTCGGTGCAGGCACGCGGCACGGTCCCCCCAGGCCCGCCCCAGCAGATCATCGTGACGCCGCAGCAGCGGACCACCACGGGAATGGCCCGGCCGCAGCCGGCGCAGCCGCAGGGCTCGACGTTCGGGACACTCTTTACCCGCAACACCTCGGGCATTCAGCCGCCGATGCCGCGTTGATGGTGTGATCGGCCGTGCTCACCGGTGGCGGTCTTGGCCGCCGCCGATCCGCGCGCTTGCCGATCGGCCCCTTATCGGCCCGTTACGAGCAGGTGTGAACGCGCCCGTCGTAGCCGCGGTAGATGCCCTTCTCCGCGTCATAGGTGCGGAAGCTCTTGCAGTTCACACCCCGCCTCTTCGCCTCCCGCTTGATTTCGCTCTTCGGCTTGCGGGCCCGGTGCTCGCGCTTGGCGGGCTTGGCGTCGTCCTCGGCATGTTGGGCATGCGCGTGGCCGTGCCGTCCGGGCTTGGCCGACGGGGACGCGGTGTCCTGCTTCGCAGCCGCCTTCCCCGGCGTGGCCGCGGAAGAAACTGCGGCCGGCGGCGCGGATGTCTTGGGCTCGGCCGGCGCAACCGCGGGCTTCACCTCGGCGGCGGCAGCCGGCTTTTCGGCGGGCGCCGCGGCTGCGGGCTTGCTCTCCGCAGCCTTCTCTTCGGCTTTCTCCGGTGCGGGCGCGTCCTTGGCGACGGCGGCGGGCTGAACGGCCGGAGCGGGCTCTGCCGGTTTCGACTCGGTCACGGCCGGCTTCTGGCCGACGTCGGTGCCGGAGTTCGGTTCGACCTTGGTCTCGGATTTGGCCTCGGCCGGCTTGCTCTCGGCCGCAGCATCCGTCGCGGTTTTTTCGGTTGATACTTTGTCCGCCGGCTGCTGGCTCGCGCTGTCTGTGGCCTGAACGGGCTTGGTGTCCGCAGCGGCTGGCTCGCCGGGCTTCTCGGCCGTCTTCTTAGGCTCGGCCGCAAGCTTGCCGGCGGCATCCGAGGGCTGCTCGGCGGGCCTAGTTTGAGCAACCGCGGGTTTCGGCTCGGACTCTACGGGCTTTTCGGCCGTCGGCGCGGCAGACTGCTCCGTGGCGGGCTTGGCCGCATCGTTCGCGGCTCCCTGGGCCCAGGCGCTGGAGCCAGCGATCACTCCGAGGACGCAGAACAGAACGCCCGCGCGGACGGCTGGCGGACAAACAACGGAAACTTGCATGCTGGAAAACTCGCTTGAGGGGCCGGCAGATTGCCGGTTTACGTCATCGGCAGCCAGCTTTCGCCACGAAAACGGCATGCGCGCAAAAGAGTCGCACGAGGTGTGCTTTCCGCATCATGGATTTGCAATCGCGACGTGAAGGCCGGCGCGCCGACACTCAATGCGTCGGATGCCGACGGCACATCGGCCGCCTGAATGGCGCGGACTGCGCCCGACGGGACCCCGGGTGGCGTCGCGGCGCTTCACGCGCTCACGGCGTTGCGGCTGATCACGTGATGGTAGTACGACGCGCTGAGCTTGGGCGTGCGCACCTGGGTGTCGAAGTCGACGTGATAGATGCCGAAGCGCTGCTTGTAGCCGAACACCCACTCGAAATTGTCCAGCAGGCTCCACAGGAAGTAGCCCTTCACGGGCACGCCCTCGGACGTTGCGCGCTGCAGCTGGGCGAGATAGTTGCGCAGATACATCACGCGGTCGAGGTCGTGGACCTTGCCATCGGCGGTCAGCTTGTCGTCCGAGGAGGTGCCGTTCTCGGTGATGTAGATGGTCTGGAGATTCCAGATCTTGGCGGCGAGCTTCGGCACCCAATAGGCCGTCTCCGGACCGACCAGCAGCCAGGGTGAGCTCATGTGCGGGAACGAGGACGGCATCGGCAGCACGTCGAATCCGGCCGCGCGGTCCGACGCGACGACATAGGCTTGCGGCGCGTAGATGTTGAGGCCGACGAAATCGACCGGCGCCGAAATGATCTTCAGTTCGTCGGCGGTGAATTTCGGCGCATCCTTGCCGGACCACGCCAGGAAACCCTCCGTGTAGCGCCCCTCGAGGATGACGTTGAGGAAGCCGGCATTCAATTCGCGCGTCGCGATCTCGGCGGCGCGGATGTTCTCCGGCGTGTCGATCGCCGGCAGGCAGGCCGTGATGTTCTCGGCCATGCCGACGCGCATGCCGGCGCGCCCGCCGGAGCGGATGGCCTGGACGGCGAGACCGTGCGCCAGCGCCACGTGATGGCGCGCCTGGTTGACCTGCTGCTGCGGCAGCTTCAGCCCGGGCGCGTCGACGCCGAGGCCATAGCCGAACGGAACGAAGCGGCCGCATTCGTTGATGGTGAAGATGGTCTTCACACGGTCGCCGAGATGCTCGGCGACGTAGCCCGCATAGTGCGCAAAGGCCCTGGCCGTGTCGACCGAGAGCCAGCCGCCGACCCGGTCCTGCAGCGCCTGCGGCAGATCCCAATGATACAGCGTTGCGTACGGCGTGATGCCGTTGGCCAGGAGCTCGTCGACGAGGCGGTTGTAGAAGTCGAGGCCCTTCGGATTGGGAGTCAGCCCCCCGTCGGGAAACAGCCGGGGCCAGGCGATCGAGAACCGATAGGCCCGGCAGCCGAGCTCCTTGATCAGCCGCACGTCGTCCTTGTAGCGGTTGTAGTGATCGCAGGCGACGTCGCCGGTGCTGCCGTCCTCGATGTTGCCCTGCAAATGCGTGAACACGTCCCAGATCGACGGCCCACGGCCATCGGCCGTGGCCCCGCCCTCGATCTGGTACGACGACGTCGCCGTCCCCCACACGAAATCGGCGGGAAACCGCCGCCCGGCATCCTCCTTCACCGCGCCCTCCTCCGCTTGCGCCGGGCCATTGGCCGCCCCGAGGGCGGCCAGCCCGGCCAGCTTTGCAAGATCACGGCGGGAGACGTCGTTCGGCATTGATGAACCTCAAACCTCTGTTGCTATCGTGCCCGATCGGGACGGCGAAAGCATTACGAACCATATCTGCGCTCCGATTTGAACAGCCCGAGGTGGCGGCAAGGGAGCGGCCTCGATCACATCTGCGTCCGGAATCGGCGCGTCAAAGACCGACGGCGCCGCGCTCGGCATTGTGACCGCCGCACGGCTGCGGCGGCGTTGAAACGCGACTGCTCGCACCGTCGGTTTGTAACGTCCTCGGCTCGACAGCGGTGCCGGATTACGCCTATGGTTGTGCCATGACGGATCACGACCACCATCACGACCATCCGCACGATCACTCGGACCTGTCCGAGACCGATCTGCGGGTCCGCGCGCTCGAAAGCATCTTGACCGAGAAGGGATATATCGATCCCGCTGCGCTCGACGTGCTCATCGAGACCTATGAGAGCAAGGTCGGTCCCCGCAACGGCGCCCAGGTCGTGGCGCGTGCCTGGACCGACCCGGCCTATCGGGCACGCCTTCTTGCCGACGCCACGCCGGCGATCGGCGAGCTCGGCTATGCCGGCCGCCAGGGCGAGCACATCGTGGCGGTCGAGAACACGCCGGATCTGCACAACATGGTCGTGTGCACGCTGTGCTCCTGTTATCCGT
Source organism: Bradyrhizobium sp. HKCCYLRH1034 (assembly GCF_051168375.1). Classification (NCBI taxonomy): domain Bacteria; kingdom Pseudomonadati; phylum Pseudomonadota; class Alphaproteobacteria; order Hyphomicrobiales; family Nitrobacteraceae; genus Bradyrhizobium; species Bradyrhizobium sp. HKCCYLRH1034. The sequence continues at coordinate 47,062 of NZ_JBNPUW010000007.1, forward strand.
GGCCCGTGCTCGGCCTGCCGCCGGTCTGGTACAAGGCGGCGCCCTATCGCGCCAAGGCGGTGAAGGATCCGCGCGGCGTCCTAAAGGATTTCGGCTTCGACTTGCCGCCGACGACGAAGATCCGGGTGTGGGATTCGACGGCCGAGGTCCGCTATTTCGTGCTGCCGATGCGTCCCGCGGGGACCGACGGCTGGAGCGCGGAGCGGCTCGCCGAGCTCGTCACGCGCGACAGTATGATCGGCACCGGCCTGCCGAAGCAACCGAACGAGGTAGGCCGCTGATGGATGGTGCGCATGACATGGGCGGCGTCGCCGGCTTCGGTCCGGTCCGCCCCGAGCCGAACGAGCCGGTGTTTCACGCCGAATGGGAGCGCCGCGCGTTCGCCATGACGCTGGCGATGGCGCCCCCCGGCGGCTGGAACATCGACATGTCGCGGTTCGCGCGCGAGAACCGTCCGCCGGACGACTACCTCGGCATGAGCTACTACCAGATCTGGCTCGCGGGCCTGGAACGGCTGATGCAGGAGCGGCATCTGGTCGACGCCGATGAGATCGCCGCCGGCAAGGTGCTGCATCCGGCCAAGCCCGTCGCCAAGATCCTCACTGCAGATGCCGTCGCGCCGACACTGCGTCGCGGTGGCCCGACCGAACGCGTGGCGACGCAGCCGGCGCTGTTCGCCGTCGGCGACAGTGTACGGGCCAAGGACATCCATCCGTCGACGCACACGCGGCTGCCGCGCTACGTGCGGGGCCATCTCGGCCGCGTCGCGGCGGTCAGAGGCATGCACGTGTTTCCGGACAGCAACGCCCATGGCGGCGGCGAAGATCCGCAATGGCTCTACACGGTGGCGTTCAGCGGTGCCGAGCTGTGGGCCGATGCGCCCGATCCGCTGCTGGAGGTTACGGTCGACGCTTTCGAGCCCTATCTGGAGCCAGCCCGATGACACCCGACCGTGAGGCGGCGGTCGCGGCGACGCGCGCCCTGCCCGGCATTCCCGTCGATGACAGCGGGCCCGTATTTCGCGAGCCGTGGGAAGCGCACGCCTTCGCGATGGCCGTCACGCTGCACGCCCGCGGGCTGTTCACCTGGCCCGAATGGGCCGCCGCGCTCGCCCAGGAGATTTCACGCGCGCAAGCGGCCGGCGACGCCGATTGCGGCGATACGTATTATCGACACTGGCTGGCGACGCTCGAACGTCTGGTCGCCGAGAAGGGCGTCACCTCCGCCGATGCGCTCGCGCGCTACCGCGACGCCTGGGATCACGCGGCCGATCGCACCCCACATGGCAAGCCCATCGAGCTCCGGCCCGAGGATTTTGCCGGCTGAGCGTTTCGCAGGCGTCCCGAGGATGCTTAATGCCCGGTGAGCGGGCGATCCTGCTTTTGATGGTGCGGTCTTAACGGCCGGCTATTCATGCCACGAACAGCCGTATTCGTTCGAAATTGAACATTCATCAGTGCGTCCGTAGCGTCCCGCATCTTCTTTGCCGAAGTTGAGGGGACGTTGAAAATGCCCGCGCCAGAGTTCGCCACCATCGTCGACACGCTCGCCGGCGTGCGTCAGGACTATCATGAGAAGCTCAAATCGATTCCGCAATACGAGGCCTTCCTGCTGATCGAGAGCTCGACCGAGAAGGCCGCCGGAGCCCTGCACGGCACCGAAGCGTCGGGCTCCTCCATCGCCACCGACGTGATCGACTCGCTGCAATATGCGCGCAACCGGTTCGAGCAGCACATGGCCTCGATCCCGGAATATCGCGTGCTGGTGGCGATCGACCGCGTGATCAAGGAGATCTCGCAGCATCTCGGCCTCGCGCCGCATGATGATGCGCCGGCCACAGAGAGCCTTGCCGCGGCCGCCGAACAGCCTGCCGAAGCCGCCGAGGCGGTGGCCAGCGCTGCGAGCGCCGACACGGATGCTCCCGCCGAAGAGGCCGTCGACCCGGCGCCGGAGCAGGCAGAAATGGCCGAGGACGAACCGGCCGCAGCGGAGCCGGTCGAAGCCGAGGCCCCGACCCTGCGTATCGTCGACAAGCCGGTGAAGTCGCCGTCGATCGTGCCCGCCGATCACGACGGTGCCGCCCACGACGACGACATCGTGGTGCTGAACGCGCCTGCCTGGGAGAAGAGCGGCAAGGACGCCAATCACGACATCACCGCGCGCCTCGTCGCGCAGGCGGCCTCCGCCGCAGCCAGTGAGGCCGATGACGGCCACGACCTCGCCGATGCGGATCTCGTCATCGTCAGCCAGCGTGAGCCGTCGGACAACGAAGCCGCCTGAGCGCTCGCCTGTCGCGCAACTCTCCGCGGGGCCCGAAGGCCCCGCTTCCGATTCAGGATGGCCCGCCCGCCGCGATGTATTCGCGCCATCCTTTGGCGCGCAGCTCGCAGGCGGGACACTGTCCGCAGCCATGCCCCCAATCGTGCCGTGCGCCGCGCTCGCCGAGATAACAGGTGTGCGACCGGTCGCGGATCAGGTCCACGAGCCCGGTGCCGCCGAGATCATGCGCCAACTGCCAGGTCGCGGCCTTCGACAGCCACATCAGCGGCGTGTGCAGCTCGAACGCGCGCGCCATGCCCAGGCTCAGCGCGCTCTGCAGCGCCTTGATGGTTTCGTCGCGGCAGTCAGGATAGCCCGAATAGTCCGTCTCGCACATGCCGCCGACGATGTGGCGGATGCCGCGGCGATAGGCGAGCGCCGCCGCAAAGGTCAGGAACACCAGATTGCGGCCCGGCACGAAGGTGTTGGGCAGGCCGTCAGCGCCCATCTCGATCGCGACGTCGCGCGTCAGCGCCGTCTCGGAGATCGCAGCCAGCGTTGGAATGTCCAGCGTGTGGCTGTCGCCGAGCTTTGCCGCCCAGTCGGGACGCAGGCGCGCGATGCCCTCGACCAGCCGGTCGCGGCAGGCGAGCTCGATCGCATGGCGCTGGCCGTAGGCGAATCCGATCGTCTCGACGCGCGCGAAGCGGTCGAGCGCCCAGGCCAGGCACGTCGTGGAATCCTGCCCGCCCGAGAACAGCACCAGGGCTGTCGTGTCCTGCTCACTCATGGCCCCCCGCTTAGCATCATCGACGGATCGGGCCAACCCGCGGAGCGATCCCGCGTAATCGCCCTTTTTGCTGGGAGCCGCGCGCGGCTTGGGGCATACAGGACACGATCGAACGATGCTGTCAGGACCTGCCCATGATCCCCTCCCGCGACATCTCACGCCTGATCGAGATCATGGCGGCGCTGCGCACGCCGGTCACCGGCTGCCCGTGGGATATCGAGCAGACGTTCCGGACCATCGCGCCCTACACCATCGAGGAAGCTTATGAGGTGGCCGATGCGATCACGCGCGACGATCTCGACGATCTGCGCGAGGAGCTCGGCGATCTCCTGCTGCAGGTGGTCTATCACGCCCGCATCGCCGAAGAACAAGGCGCGTTTGCATTCGGCGACGTCGTCGAGGGCATCACGAAGAAGATGATCCGCCGCCATCCGCATGTGTTCCCGGACAAGGACGGCAACGTCACTCAGCCCACCAAAGGCACATGGGACCGCATCAAGGCCGAGGAGAAGGCCGAGCGCGCCGCGCGGCGGCCGCCCGAGGCGCAGACGGGCAAGTCCTCACTGCTGTCAGGCATCAAGGCCGGACAGCCTGCGCTGGTCCGCGCGATGGAGCTGCAGCGCAAGGCCGCGACCGTCGGTTTCGACTGGAACGATCCGCGCGCGGTGTTGCAGAAGATCCGCGAGGAAGCCGACGAGATCGAGGCCGCGCTCGACAACAAGGATGCGACCGAGCTGACCGAGGAGACCGGCGATCTCCTGTTCGCGCTGGTCAATCTTGCCCGCCATGCCGAGGTGGATCCGGAGACCGCGTTGCGGGGCACCAACGCCAAGTTCGAGCGCCGTTTTGCGCACATCGAACAGGCGCTGACGGCCAAGGGCCGTACACTCGAACAAGCGTCGCTCGACGAGATGGACGAATTGTGGAACGAGGCGAAGCGACTGGAGAAGTAGCGTCCCCGTCTCCGAAGCCGTGATCAGCCGCCCTTCCGCGACAGCACGGCCTTTGCGATCTCGACGAAGCGCTGCGCGGCCGGCGACAATCCAAAGTCGGCGCGGCTCAGCAGCGAGACATGCCGATGGATCGTCGGCTGCGACAGCGGGATCGCGGCAAGCGTCGGAAATTGTGCCTTCGGCAGCATGTGCGCGGGCAGGATGCTGATGCCGGCGCCCTCCGCCGTGAGCGCCAGCGCGGTCGTGATCAGCGACACCTCCCACGCCGGCTTCAGCGCCCGCCCCGTCTGCGCCAGCGCTTCGTCGATCTGACGGCGGATGCGCGTGCCGTGACGAATCGTGATCAGATCGGAGCTCATGATGCCGTCCCAGGTCAGACGGCGGTGCTTCTCGAACCGGCCGTCCTTGATGCCGATCGCCGAGAGCGGACTTTGCATCAGTGTATCGATCCTGACCTCCGGCACGCCGTCGTCCTCGACGCTGCCGAGGCCGAACTCCGCGTGCCCGGCCATCACGATCGCGAGGAGTTCGTCGGGCGCGACATCACGCAGATCGATCCTCACCTCGGGATGGCGCGATCGAAACGTCGCAAACACGCGTGGAAGCAGCGCCGACGCGACGCCCGCTGAGACCGCGATGGAAATTCGGCCGGCCTTGATCTCGGCAAGGTCGCGCATCCGCTGCGACAGCCCCTGCGTCCCCGCCAGGATGCGTTCCGCGGCGGTGATCGCCTCACGGCAGGCCGCCGTCGGGTGCAGCGCCCGCGTCGTGCGATCGAACAGCTTGAGCTGAAAGTTCTCCTCGATCTGCCGGATCAGCAGGCTGATCGCCGACTGCGTGACGCGCAGCTCGGCGGCGGCCCTGGTGATGCTGCCGAGCCGATACACCAGGACCAGGGCCTCCAATTGCCGCAAGGTCGGGGGCATTAGCTTTCCTCATGAATGAATGAGAATTTTGTGGCTAATCGAAAGAGTTTGATCATGCAACATATTTGCAAACAGCCGGCGGCTGCTGCGAAGCGCGCCAGGCAACAACAAGCACATGGGGAGGGACATTTGACGCAAGCGATCAATCTCACGCGCTACGTCGACGATCGGCCGCTGTCGGGCTTCCAGATCAGGGTGATCTGCCTGTGCGCGCTGGTCGTCGGGCTCGACGGCTTCGATGCCCAGGCGCTCGGCTTCGTCGCCCCTGCCCTCAGCAAGGACCTGCATCTGGCGCCGGGCGCGTTGGGGCCCGTGTTCGGTGCGTCCCTGTTCGGCGTGATGATCGGCTCGCTGGTGTTCGGCGCGCTGGCCGACTATCTCGGGCGCAAATGGCTCGTCGTCGCCGGGGTTCTCGTGTTCGCGCTGGGATCGCTGGCGACCACCCAGGCCACCAGCGTATCCGACCTCGTCATCATTCGGTTCCTCACCGGCCTCGGGCTCGGCGGCGTCCTGCCCAACACGATCGCTCTGACCGGCGAATATTCGCCGCAGCGTCGCAGGACCCTGTTGATCATGCTGATGTTCATGACGGTGTCGCTCGGATCGGCGATCGGCGGAGCGGTCGCGGCGAAGCTCATCACCGCCTATGGCTGGCAGATCATCTTTCTCATCGGCGGCATTCTGCCGCTCATCCTCTGTCCGGTTCTCATTATCTGGCTGCCGGAATCGCTCTCGCTGCTGGCTCTCGACCACAACAAGAATGTTCGCGTGCGCGCGCTGCTGAGCCGGATCGATCCGTCGGACCGCCTCCCCGCCGACGCGCGCTTTACGATCATCGAGGAGAGCGGCAAGGGCTTCCTGCTGCCGCAGTTGTTCACCAAGCGGCGCCTGCTCCCGACCCTGCTGCTGTGGGTGATGTTCTTCATGAACATGATGGACATCTATTTCCTCAACAGCTGGCTGCCGACGCTCACACATGGTGTCGGGCTTGACGTCCAGGCGGCGATCGCCGTCGGCATCGCCTTCCAGCTCGGCGGCATGCTTGGCACCGTCGGGCTCGGCCTGCTGATCGAAAAGTTCGGCTTCGATCGCGTCCTGTTCGCGACCTACGTTGCCGGCTTCCTCTCGATCATCACCATCGGTATCGCGGGAGCCTCGTTGCCGATTCTCGTGCCGGCCGTCTTCATTGCCGGCGTCGCGGTGATCGGCGGACAGATCGGCTGCAACGCCTACGCGGCGCGCATCTATCCGACCTACATCCGCGGCACCGGCATCGGCTGGGCACTGGGCATCGGCCGCTTCGGCTCGATCCTCGGCGTCACGATCGGCGGGTTGATGCTCGCGGCGAAATGGGACGTGTCCTCGCTGTTTCAGGCCAGCGCGGTGCCGCAACTGTTCTCGGCACTGGTGATCCTGGCCCTTGCCGTCCTCGGCATGCGCGGCAGTCTTCCGACCGCCGACGGCACGCAGCGGGATGCGCTTTCGACAGCCGAGCGTGCCTAGGTTCAGAGCAGAAGAGAACTGACATGAAGACGATTCAAACCCAGGTGCTCATCGTGGGCGCCGGTCCGGTCGGACTGACCGCCGCCATGGATCTCGCCTCGCGCGGCATCGAGGTCGTGGTCGCGGAGATCAGGCGCGCCGGAGAGCCGCCCAACGTAAAATGCAACCACGTCTCCGCGCGCTCGATGGAGGTGTTCCGCCGCCTTGGCATCGTCCAACAAGTGCGCGAAGGCGGCCTGCCGGCCGACTTTCCCAACGACTGCGCCTATCGCACCACGGTCGTCGGCCGCGAGCTGACGCGCATCCCGATTCCGTCCCGCAAGGACCGCTATACGGCGACCGGTGGGCCCGACACCGATTGGCCGACGCCCGAGCCGCCCCATCGCATCAACCAGATCTATCTCGAGCCCATCCTGTTCGCTTGCGCCGAGGCGCAACGCGGCATCACGATCCTGAACCGCGTCGAGGTCGATCGGTTCGACCAGGATGAAAACGGCGTGATCGCGCGGGCACGCGATCTCGACGCCGGCCGAGACATCACCATTTCGGCCGATTATCTGATTGGCTGCGACGGTGGCCGCTCCGCGGTGCGCAAGCTGATCGGCGCGCGGCTCAGCGGCACCGATGTCGTGCAGCGGGTGCAGTCGACCTACATCCATGCCCCTGCGCTGAAGGACCTGATCACCCAGAAGCCGGCCTGGATGACGATGTCGCTCAACCCGCGGCGCTGCGGCACCACCGTCTCCATCGACGGCCGCGACAACTGGCTGATCCACAACCACCTCGCGGCCGAGGAAGTCGAATTCGACAGTGTCGATCGCGATTGGGCGTTGCGCACCATTCTCGGTGTCGACGACCGTTTCGAGTACGAGGTCATCAGCAAGGAGGACTGGATCGGACGCCGCCTGGTGGCGGATCGCTTTCGCGATCGCCGTGCCTTCATCTGTGGCGATGCGGCGCATCTGTGGATTCCCTATGCGGGCTACGGCATGAATGCCGGGATCGCCGATGCGGTCGACCTGTGCTGGATGCTCGCCGGCGTGCTGCACGGCTGGGCTGCCCCTGCCCTGCTGGACGCCTATGAGGCGGAGCGGCAGCCGATCACCGAGCAGGTGTCGCACTTCGCGATGAACCATGCGCTCGCCGTGATGAGCCAGCGACGCAGCGTGCCTGCCGAAGTCGAAATGGACGGCCCCGTGGGCGATGAGGCGCGCCGCAAGGTGGGACAGGCGGCCTACGACCTCAACGTGCAGCAATATTGCTGCTCCGGCCTGAACTTCGGCTACTACTACGACCGGTCACCGGCCATTTCGTACGATGGCGAGACGCCGCCGCCCTACGGCATGGGCCATTTCACCGCGTCGACCGTGCCGGGCGCACGCTCCCCGCATGTGTGGCTCGCCGATGGCCGCTCGCTGCTCGACGCGCTCGGCCCGGCCTATACGCTGGTCCGGTTCGATCCAACCATCAATGCCGAGGCGCTGGTCGCGGCCGCAGCCCGCCAGGGCGTTCCCTTGACGCTCGTCGACGTCGACCGGGCCAAGGCCGGCTACGACTTCGCTGACAGCCTGCTCGTGGTGCGACCGGATTCGCACATCGCCTGGCGCGGCGCGGCCGCACCTCAGGAGCCCGACGATCTGTTGGACCGCCTGCGCGGCCTCACAATCCAGGCTGAGGCCGTGCGCCGTGACAATGCCGTCGTCGCCTGATCCTCGCCAGCGCGCCATGACACGCCACACCACCGCGCACTACTTCCTCGAGGCGCTCGTCGAGAGCGGCATCGACTACATCTTTGCCAATCTCGGCACCGATCATGTCTCGCTGATCGAGGAACTTGCACGCTGGGACAGCGAAGGTCGACGGCACCCCGAGGTGATCCTGTGCCCCCACGAGGTGGTCGCGGTGCACATGGCGATGGGCCATGCGAGCGCGACCGGCCGCGGTCAGGCCGTGTTCGTCCACGTCGATGCCGGCACGGCGAACGCGTGCATGGGCATTCAGAACGCCTTTCGCTACCGGCTGCCGGTGCTGCTGTTCGCTGGGCGGGCTCCGTTCGCGCTGCATGGCGAGCTGCCGGGAGGACGTGACACCTACGTCCACTTCGTGCAGGAGAGCTTCGATCAGGGCAGCGTCGTGCGGCCCTATGTCAAATGGGAATACACGCTGCCGTCGGGCGTCGTCGTCAAGGAGGCGGTGGCCCGCGCTGCCGCGTTCATGCACAGCGATCCGCCCGGCCCGGTCTACATGATGCTGCCGCGAGAAACCCTTGCCGAGACCTGGGACGAACAGGCGATGCCGGCCTACCCGGCCGCGCGCTATGGCAGCGTCAAAGCGGGAGGCATCGAGCCGGAACGCGCGAAGGCGATCGCGGACGCGCTGATGAAGGCGGACAATCCGATCGCACTGACCGCTTATCTCGGACGCACCGCCGAGGCCGTCTCTGTGCTGGAGCGGCTGGCGCTGGTCTGCGGAATCCGGGTCGCCGAGTTCAATCCCATCACGATGAACATCTGCCAGGACTCCCCTTGCTTTGCTGGCGCCGACCCTGCCGCGCTTATTGCTGGCGCCGATCTCGGACTGCTCATCGACATCGACGTCCCCTTCATTCCGCAGATGCTGAAGGCGGCCGATCGGCTGCGCTGGATTCAGATCGACATCGACGCCCTGAAGGCGGACATCCCGATGTGGGGATTTGCCACCGACCTCCGCATTCAGGGCGATTCGGCCGTCATTCTTCGGCAGGTCCTGGAGATCATCGTTGCCCGTGGCGACGACGCCTATCTCACGAGAGTGCGCGACCGGATCGCGAGCTGGCAGCCGGCACGCGAGGCCGCGCAGGCGAAACGGATATCTGCAGCTGCACAGAAGGGCCGGATCGGAGCGATCAACCCGGCCTATTTGTTTGCGCGGTTGCAGGCGCTGCTGTTGGAGGACGACATCGTCCTCAACGAGGCGGTCCGCAACGCGCCAATCCTGCAACAGCAGCTTCGCCGCACCAAGCCGATGACCTATGTGGGCCTGGCCGGCGGCGGCCTCGGCTTCAGCGGCGGCATGGCGCTCGGACTCAAGCTAGCCAATCCGTCACGCCGCGTCGTGCAGGTCGTCGGCGACGGCGCCTACCATTTCGCTGCGCCGGATTCCGTCTACGCCGTAGCGCAGCAGTATCAGCTGCCAATCCTGACCGTGATCCTCGACAACAACGGATGGCAGGCGGTGAAGGCATCGGTTCAGCGCGTCTATCCGGACGGCGTGGCACAGCAGACCGACTCATTTCTTTCCCGGCTCTGCACCGGCCGTCAGGACGAGCAGCGTCGTCTTGCCGACATCGCCTGCGCATTCGGCGCCCATGGCGAGCGGGTCGACGATCCCGAGGCGCTCGATGCAGCCATCGAACGCTGCATCGCAGCCGTCGATGGCGGTCGCGCCACGGTGCTGCACGTCGACATCACGCCGCTTTAGTTCGATCGAGCGCGACCAAATGGCGCGGCCTGATTCGGCGCGACGGTCAGTTGTGCAGAGATGTAGACGACCAGTGCGGCCTACCCACAGCAGCAAACAACAATCCGCTCCGCCACGACATCACGTTTGACGCTATCAGCGCGTACCGCTCCTTCTGCGCGGTACCTGTGACGATTGGCGAGAAGCCCAGCGGGATCGAGGCCACGCTTCTTGACAGTCGAGCGGTGCCAACGACGATCTACAACACCTCCTTGCCTACATCGAACTCGTCCCTGCTGACCTTGCCCCTGGGGCTTAATCCAGTTTGAAGTTCGTTCTGGCCCAACGAGGACCAGAGCATGAAGCGCAGCCGCTTTACGGAAGAGCAGATCATCGGGATTTTGAAGGAGCACGAGGCTGGCGTTCCGGTCGCCGATCTCTGCCGCAAGCATGGCGTGAGCGACGCCAGCATTTACAAGTGGAAGGCCAAGTTCGGCGGAATGGACGTCTCGGAGGCCAAGCGTCTGAAGACGCTGGAGGACGAGAACACGCGGCTCAAGCGGCTGCTGGCGGACGCCATGCTGGACAATGCCGCCCTGAAGGATCTCCTGGGAAAGAAGTGGTGACGCCTGCGGCGAAGCGGAGAGCTGTCGCACATCTCGTGCGCGTTCACGGGATGAGCGAACGGCGGGCGTGTAAAGCCATCGGCTGTTGCCGCATGACGGTCAGATATCGGACGAGCTGGGCCGATGATGCCGGGCTGCGGGAGCGCATGAGGGCGATCGCCCATGAGCGTCGCCGCTTCGGCTATCGTCGCCTGCACGTCATGCTCAAGCGGGAGGGCTACCTGGTCAATCACAAGAAGCTGTTCCGGCTGTACCGGGAGGAACGGCTCACGGTGCGCCGCAGAGGTGGCCGCAAGCGCGCTATCGGGACGCGAGCGCCGATGACGGTGCCGCTGCTCCCGAATGATCGCTGGTCACTCGACTTTGTGTCGGATCAGATGACCGATGGCCGGCGCTTCCGCATCCTGACCGTGGTCGACGACTGCACCCGCGAGTGCCTGGCGCTGGTGGCCGACACTTCACTCTCGGGCGCCCGGGTCGCCCGGGAGCTGGACCGGCTGGTCGCCGAGCGCGGCAAGCCCAAGATGGTGGTGAGCGACAACGGCAGCGAGCTCACGAGCAATGCCATCCTGACATGGACCGATCAGAGCCGTGTCGCCTGGCACTACATCGCGCCGGGCAAACCCATGCAGAACGCCTTCATCGAGAGCTTCAACGGTCGCCTGCGGGATGAACTGCTGAACGAGACGCTGTTCACCTCGCTTGCTCAGGCCCGCGTCGCGCTCCGATGCTGGCGGACCGACTATAACGACGCTCGGCCGCACTCCCAGCTCGGATGGAAGACGCCATCCGAGTTCGCCGCCACCTGCAATCCGCGTCGGGATCTGGCGCTGCGCTATGCCGAGAGCTCCGCGCCAGCTCCCGCCGCTACGACCGCCCAGATGAACACATCAAACCGCCCGAACGAACTCAGATCTGGATAAAACTTGGGGGCAAGGTCACTGCAGACGAGGCCACTCTGGACGCTGTCTTGCCTGAAGGTGTCGACAGCTGTGGAACGACACGGAGAAAGCAACTTGGACACGAGGTACAAAATGCATCATGCCGAGCTTCGAGACAGACCAGGTGACTCTTCCAATCTGGCTAGGGATGCTTCTAGATCAGCGATTGCGCTCCCATATCGCGCGCTTGCCACGCTCCGGGCCCTAAGCAGGTGCGCCCGTGCTTCCTCCAGACGCTTCACGTGCAAGCAGGCCCGCACACGTGCAGCATGTATCGGAAACCTATGCCCTCCATAGCGACTGGCGCGTTCGAAAAACCGCATTGCGAGATCCAGATCAGATCTACAACGAGCAGTCAAAGTGCCTAGCATCGTCCAGAACTCTGCTTCATCGACACCGAAGAGCACGTCGTGGCCGAACGCGTCTTGTCCAAAAAAGCGCCGCCGCGCATCCGTCAAGATGTTCGCGAGTTGGTTCGGAGCTTCGAGATCAGCCTCAAACTTGGATAACAGATTAATATCGAACCACTTTTCATCCACAATGGACCTGCAAGCAATCCAAGCCTTGAAATTGTGGGCATGATCGAATCCCTGACGCAATGCCTCCGAAAGAAACGAGAGTGCATCATTCACAATGGTCAATCCTCTGCTTCGATCTTGCGAATATGCAGCAGTCGAAGCCTCGCCTATGACGTGTGCCACACGGCTCAACGCAGGACGAAATCCGAAATCGATGCCCGTCCAAAATGCGTCTATCGACTTGGTATATTGAAATGTTTGTCGATAGAAGATTGGACGATATTTCGCAGCCGCGCCGTACTCTAAAAGCTCGGGGCTTTCTAAGGTTTGGCCTATAGCGGCTATTCGTTCATCGTACTCCGCGACCGACCTCAGGGGGAGCAATCTTGCTTTCGAGTATTCCACGAGCAAAGACTGCAGCAACGCCGACGAGGATCTAACGAGAGAAAGGCTGCGTTTCGCGCAGCGTTCAGCTTCGCTGAACGAGCGTTCTTGATGTGATTGAAGTCGCTGCAAGCGACCTCGCCACCTGACCACGGATGACTTTACAATTAAACTATAAGCCAATGCGTCACGATCGTCAGCTGAACCACTAACGGAATCGAGCTTGTCGTTCAGCGACTTCGCCAGCGTTAGCTTTCTCTGTGCATCGAATACACCGTATTCATCCCTTAAGAAAAGCAGCATAAGCGAAACCGCGACGGGCACTTTTCGCGGGTCTACTATCGTTTTCAGTATAGCGATGCTCGCCTGCAGCCCCTTCTCCCATCGAGACGAGGAATAGTCGTTCTCCAACAACGTAGTTTTGAGCTCAAGTCGCGCCAGCTCCACCCATTGCACGGCAGTTTCAACCAAGGGATTGAGCGCAATGTCGCCCAGGACACGCTCTGCCTGCCGGAGAAGACTGCGCCCCTCTTTTGGTCCACTCAGGGTCGCCTCATTCATCAGGTCATATATTCGACCGACCCTGACATCTTGCGCCAACTCGTGGTGGTCGAACCTAAATGGACTACTCTGAAACAAGTCGTCCACGAATCTGGCGACGTGACGAGCCTTGTTAATGACCATCTGGAAAAGAATCGCCGGCGGGTATTCGCTCGGCTTCTCTTGATCGATCAGGTGATGGTGCTTTCGGCAAAGCAGCATCAAGTTGTTCTCAGAATCGAGATCGACGTGCGGAAACGACGCTTTGAATTCGGATCGACTACCCTCATTCACCGGCAGGATGTGACAGAGCTCGCCGATCATCTCGATGTGCCCATTGGACCATCTTGCTGCGATTTCCCCACAAGCCCCGTACTCACAGCGGCCAATCGATCTCATAAAGATCGAGGTTCGGACACTCTGTCGGATTTTTTCTCTTGAGGCCATACGCGCAACCCGCATGTCGCTCGACAAAATAATCTGATTTAGACGAAAGGCGCTTCTGAACGGCGTGGCTGTTGGCAGCTCTTGATACAAGGCAATATTGAGAATTAACACGTTTTAGTTGTAAGTTTTCTATGTGTAAAGTCATCTGCGTCTATGAGCGGAGATGGCTGTGAGAGCCGTTCAATCGGCTGCATCCGTTTGATTCTGCTGCGCGATGATGCTGATGTGGCTTACTAGGCGACCGCCGGAGACGCTCAAAGAATATAGAGAATAAGCGCTCAAATCAGCTGATTTGGATGATTGCCGCTCGATCGCGGGGCAATCGATAGTGGTCGGGTACCTTTACTGTTTCACGCCACCCGCGGCACGCCGTGATAGCGCTCGACCACGATGTCGCGCTTGGTGGCGTCGACGCGCACGGTCATGTCGTAGCGGCCTTCGTTCAGCTCCTTGGCCAGCACCTCGGCGTTGCGATGCAGCCAGGAGATGCCGGCGCCGTCGGCAGCGTCGATGGTGAGATCGAGCGTGGTCCGCGCCGCCGCGAGACGGTCCTCGATCGTCTGCAGGAGCGCGTCGACGCCGTCCCCGGTCTGGGCCGAGACCAGCAGGCATGGCCGCTCCGGCGGCCGACGCCCGGCGATGTTGGCGAGGTTCTCGCGCGCTGCCTGGTCGAGACGGTCGATCTTGTTCCAGACCTCGATGATGGTGTCGGTGGCCTCGGGATCGATGCCGAGCTGGCTGAGCACCAGCTCGACATCGTGCTGCTGCGCCTCGGCATCCTCGTGCGACATGTCGCGGACGTGCAGGATCACGTCGGCCTCCAGCACCTCCTCGAGCGTGGCGCGGAAGGCGGCGACGAGCTGCGTCGGCAGGTTGGAGATGAAGCCCACGGTGTCCGACAGCATCGCCTTGCCGCCATGCGGCAGCGTGATCGCGCGCAAGGTCGGGTCAAGCGTCGCGAACAGCATGTCGGCGGCCTGGACGTCGGCGCGCGTCAGGCGATTGAACAGCGTCGACTTGCCGGCATTGGTGTAGCCGACCAGCGCCACGACGCGATACGGCACGCGCTGGCGTCCGGCGCGATGCAGCCGCCGCGTCGCCTGGACCTTCTTCAACTCGTTCTCGAGCCGCGTGATGCGGTCGCCGATCAGGCGGCGGTCGGCCTCGATCTGGGTCTCGCCGGGACCGCCCATGAAGCCGAAGCCGCCGCGCTGGCGTTCGAGATGGGTCCAAGACCGCACCAGACGGCTGCGCTGATAGTTGAGATGCGCGAGCTCGACCTGCAGCGCGCCCTCCTTCGTCTTGGCGCGGCGGCCGAAGATCTCCAGGATCAAGCCGGTGCGGTCGAGCACCTTGGTGTTCCAGGCCTTCTCAAGGTTTCGCTGCTGGATCGGCGACAGCGCGCAATCCATCACCACCAGCTCGACGCCATGGCCGGCGATCACACCCGCAATCTCTTCGACCTTGCCCTTGCCGAGATAGGTCGCAGGGCGGATTTGCCCGATCGGCGCGAGAATGGCCTCGGCCACCGTCAGGTCGATGGCCCGCGCGAGGCCCGCCGCCTCGTCGATCCGTGCCTCGAAATCACGCATGTCGGATTGGCCTGCTTGCGCGCCATCGTCGCCGCGGCGCGCTCGCAAGTAGGGGCCGACCACGATGACGAGCCCGGTCCCCTTATTGTCATCCGGCCTCGACAGGCCGATGGTCCCTTCGCGATCGCGGGGTTCCAATCAGGTCACTCTCACGTCAGGTCACACTCACGCAGACGCGTCCTCGCCGCCTTCGAACAACTGGATCGGCGCGCCCGGCATGATGGTGGAGATCGCATGCTTGTAGACGAGCTGCGAGTGACCGTCGCGCCGGAGCAGCAGGCAGAAATTGTCGAACCATGTGACAATACCCTGCAGTTTCACGCCATTGACCAGGAAGATCGTGAGCGGCGTCTTGGTCTTGCGGACATGGTTGAGAAAGGTGTCTTGTAGGTTTTGTGCGCGGTCGGCCGCCATTGTTGTTATCTCGCAGTCTTGTGCTTTTTCTTATTGAACCTTCGATGACCCGATCGCAGGCCCCGGATTCATCGAGGTGACCCATGGTCCATTGAGATCCCCCTCGAGGGACCATGGGATGCCGGATTAGAAGACAGGCGAGCATATTAGGCAAGCCGCTTGCAAGGAGGCCGGTTCCAAAAGAACCGGATTCATCCGTAAAATTCCGGAAATGGACGAATTTTCCAATGTAAATTCGTCCAGTCGGCAAGTTTGGCCGAGCTGGAGCCTCAGCCGACGCCGAGCGCCTTCAGCTTGCGATGCAGGGCGGACCGCTCCATGCCCACGAACTCGGCCGTGCGCGAGATGTTGCCGGAGAAGCGGCTGATCTGGGCGATGAGATAGTCGCGCTCGAACACCTCGCGTGCCTCGCGCAACGGCAGTCCCATGATGTGCTCGCCATTGTTGCTGGTCGGCATCGCCGGCACCATCGATCCCACATCCGGCGGCAGCATGTCGGCGGTGATGATCACCTCCGGTCCGCCGGCGGCCAGAATCATGACGCGCTCGACGTTGTTGCGAAGCTGACGGACGTTGCCGGGCCACACATGCGACTGCAGCACGGCCATGGCGTCCTGGCCGATCTGCCGCTTCGGCAGGCCGGTCGTGGCCGAAATCTGCTCCATGAAATAGTCGATCAGCTCCGGAATGTCCTCGCGGCGCTCCGACAGCGGCGGAACCCGGATCGGAACCACCGACAGACGGTGATAGAGGTCCTCGCGGAAACGCCCGGCGGCAATCTCCTCCTCGAGATTCCGTGCGGTCGAGGAGATGATGCGCACGTCGACGTGCACCTTGGTGGTGCCGCCGGCGCGCTGGAACGTCTGGTCGACCAGCACGCGCAGGATCTTGTTCTGCGTCTCGCGCGGCATGTCGGCGATCTCGTCGACGAACAGCGTGCCGCCGTGGGCCTCTTCGAGCGCGCCGGTCTTGCGCGCCTGCTCGCCATTGGACTGCTCGATGCCGAACAGCTCCTCCTCCATCCGCTCCGGCGTGATCGCGGCGGCGTTGATGACGACGAACGGGCCCTCGGAGCGCGGCGACTGAGCGTGCAGCGAACGCGCGGCGAGCTCCTTGCCCGAGCCGGGAGGGCCGACGATCAGGATGCGGCTGTTGGCCTTGGCGGCGCGCTCGATGGTCTGGCGCAACTGGTTCATCGATGGCGAGCGGCCGGTCATGCTGCTCGCGGTCGGCGCCAGCTGCTTGAGCTCTCGCACCTCGCGCTTGAGCCGGGAATTCTCCAGCGCACGCGTCGCTACCAGAATCAGCCGGTCGGACTTGAACGGCTTCTCGATGAAGTCATAGGCGCCGCGCTTGATCGCGGCGACCGCCGTTTCGATGTTGCCGTGGCCGGAGATCATCACGACCGGAAGGTCGGGATGGTCCTTCTTGATCTGCTCGAGGAGCTGCAGACCGTCGAGCTTGGAGCCCTGCAGCCAGATGTCCAGGAACACCAGGTTGGGACGGCGGCTCGTGATCTCCGCGAGCGCCGAATCGCTGTCGCGCGCGGTTCGCGTCGTGAAGCCTTCGTCATCCAGGATGCCGGCGACCAGCTCCCGGATATCGGCTTCATCGTCGACAATCAGAATATCACTCGCCATGGGTCACGCCTGTCTCGTCAGCTGCCGGTTGCGGCTTGGATTTTTGGTTCATCATTGGTCGTTTGAACCGTGTCAGCGGTTTCGCCGCCAACCTCGGTCTTCTGCGCATTGTCAGACGCCGCCGCCTGCTCCTTCGCGCCCGTCTTCGCGGCCTGGCCGGAGACGGCAAAGCGCAGCCGCATCCAGGCGCCGCGCTGGCCGGGACGGAAATCGGACGCGTCCTTCAGCTCGAGCTTGCCGCCATGGTCTTCCAGCACGCGGCCGACGATCGCGAGCCCGAGGCCGGTGCCCTTGGCGCGGGTCGTGACATAGGGCTCGAGCAGCCGCTGCCGTGCCACCTTCGGCAGGCCGATGCCGTTGTCGATGACGTCGATCAGCACGTCCTCACCCTCGCGCGAGGCGACCACGTCGATACGGCCCTTGCCGAGCTCCGCCTCTGGCACCACCTCGATCGCCTCGGTGGCGTTCTTGATGATGTTGGTCAGCGCCTGCGAGATCAGGCGGCGATCGAACTGCGCGCGCAAGGGGTCCTGCTTGATCTCGGTCTCGATGTCGATCTCGGGATGCGCGACCTTCATCAGGAACACGGCCTGCCGCACGGTGTCGGCGACGTCCTCGCCTTCCATCACCGGCTTCGGCATCCGCGCGAACCGCGAGAACTCGTCGACCATTCGCCTGATGTCGTCGACCTGCCGCACGATCGTCTCGGTACATTGCTCAAATATCGCCTTGTCCTCGGTGATGACCTTGCCGAATTTGCGGCGAATTCGCTCTGCGGACAGTTGAATTGGCGTCAGCGGATTCTTGATCTCATGCGCGATGCGCCGCGCGACGTCGCCCCAGGCCGAGGTGCGCTGCGCCGACACCAGCTCGGTGATATCGTCGAGCGTGATGATGTAGCTGTCGCGCGCCTGGTTGGTCTGCTCGGCGGTGACGCGCACCGACAGATTGCGCTCGTGGCCGTCGCGCTGGATCGTGATCTGACCCTGCACCAGCCGCTGCTTGCCCTCGCGCGCGGTCTTCATCATATCGTCGAGCTCGGGCAGCACGTCGGAGAGCGGATGATCGAGCACCTCCTGCTCGGCATGTCCGATCAGCTTCTCGGCCGAGCGGTTGAGGATGCCGACGCTGCCAGAGGCATCGACGCCGATGATGCCGGCGGAGGCCGACGACAGCACCGCCTCGATGAAGCGGCGCCGGCTGTCGATCAATTCGCTGGCGCTGACCAGCTCGTCGCGCTGGGTGCGCAGCTCCTGGGTCATCTTGTTGAAGGTCTGGCCGAGCTGGGCGAGATCGCCCTCCGAGCGATGCACCGGGACCTGGACGTTGAGATCGCCGGTCGACACGGTGTTGGCGGCATTCATCAATTGCCGGATCGGCGCCACCAGCCAGTTGGCGAAGTTCAGCCCGATCAGCACCGAGGCCATCAGGATGGTCAGCGCGATCACCGCGAACATCAGCGCGAAGGCGATCTGGATGCCGAAGCGCCGCGCCTCGACCTGGGCGTATTCGGCGACCGACAGCTCGGTCTGCTTGAGCTGCTCGACGACCTGCGGATCGAGCGGACGCGCGACGTAGAGGAAGGTGTCGTTGAACGCGCGCAGCCGGATCACCGCGGCGACGTAGTTCGACTCCGGCAGGACCGCGATCTCGGGCTCCTCCTCCCGGACATTGTTGAGGAACTCGGGCGCCGGCGGCGAATAGGCCAGTTGCACCCCGCCGGTCTCGGCCCAGACGATCGGGTTGGTGTTCTTGTCGATGATCATCGCGCCGGGCAGATTGCGCGAGGCGGCGCTGGTGGTGAGCAGCTCGCGGAAGCTGGCGCGGTCCTGGTCGAACAGCGGCCGCGCGCGTGCGATGTCGGTCGCCATGCCGATGATGTCGCCGCGGATGAACTGCGCGTGCTCCTGCATGTAGGCGCGCGCAATGGTCAGCGAGTTCTGGATCGCGACTTTCGCTGGTCCGGAGAACAGCCGGTCGAGGCCGCGATCGATGGTGACGTTGGCCGCCACGGCGACCAGCACCGCCGGCAGGACCGCGATCACCGAGAACAGGCTGACGATCTGGACGTGCAGCCGCGCCGCCGCCCGGCCGCGCCGGCGGGCCTGCACCACCTGCCAGACCTCGCGGATGATGATCCCGACCAGGACCAGGATCGTTCCGGCGTCGATCAGGTAGAAGGTCTTGACCACGTCGGTCGTGGGCTCGACCGGGGTCAGCCCGACCAGCACGATGAAGGTGAGGAAGGCCGACAGCAGCGCCAGCGCCACCGCCACCGGCGCCAGCCAGGTGCGCCAGGTCCAGCGCCGGCCCTCGGTGGACGACGAATCGAAGGGGGTGGCCGATGTCTCTGCGCTGGTCATTCCGGCAAGGTGGGTGATGCTGAACGCGGCACGTCCGGGAATCGGACTGATGCATTCCTACCACGCTGTTGCCAAATTGCGACAAATCCGCGGCGCCGGAGCGCGTCGCGGATTTGTCTACATTAATTCTCACCTGAGGCGGGTCCGAGCCCGCCGTAGAGGTATCAAATAACCGTCAAGCGCCGCTGCGGTACACTTGAATGTCGAGGTCGCGGATCTTCTTGCGCAGCGTGTTGCGATTGAGGCCGAGCAGATCGGCGGCGCGGATCTGGTTGCCGCGCGTCGCCGCCAGCGCTGCCGTCAGCAGCGGAATCTCGATCTCCTTGAGGATGCGGTGGTACAGCCCCGGCGGCGGCACGCCGTTGGGAAATCCCTGGAAGTGCGAGGACAGATAGGCCTCCACTGCTCCGCCCAGATTGTCGATCGAGGTCGGCGTGTTCGAGCCGGTGGTCACCGCCGGCGGCGCCAGCTCGCCATCGATGACTGACGCCGTGATGACGTCCTGCGGATACAGCGCGGCCAAACGCCGGGCGAGATTCTCCAGCTCGCGGACATTGCCCGGCCAGCGGTGCTGCTTGAGCCGCTCCAGCGCCGCGGCATCGAGCTTCTTCGGCGGCAGCCCGTCCTTCTCGGCCAGCGCGAAGAAGTGGCGGACGAGATCCGGCAGGTCCTCGATGCGTTCGCGCAGCGGCGGCAGCCGCAGGGGCACGACGTTGAGGCGGAAGAACAGATCTTCCCGGAAAAGCCCCTGCTGGATCAGGATGCGCAGGTCCTTGTTGGAGGCGGCGACGATGCGCACGTCGGTCTTGATCGGGGTGCGGCCGCCGACGGTGGTGTACTCGCCCTGCTGCAGCACGCGCAAAAGCCGCGTCTGCGCCTCCATCGGCATGTCGCCGATCTCGTCCAGGAACAAGGTGCCGCCCTCAGCCTGCTCGAAGCGGCCGGAGGCGCGGGTGTTGGCGCCGGTGAAGGCGCCGCGCTCGTGCCCGAACAGTTCCGATTCGATCAGGTCGCGCGGGATCGCCGCCATGTTGACCGCGACGAACGGCCCGTTGCGGCGCTTGCCGTAATCGTGCAGCGCGCGCGCCACCAGCTCCTTGCCGGTGCCGCTCTCGCCCGAGATCATCACCGTGAGGTCGGTCTGCATCAGCCGCGCCAGCACGCGGTAGATGTCCTGCATCGCCGGCGAGCGGCCGACCAGCGGGATCGATTCGAACTCGCCGTCGTCGGGCTGGCTCGCCGCACGCTCCTTCGGCTCGGCCAAGGCACGGCCGACGATCGCGATCAGCTCCTTCAGGTCGAACGGCTTCGGCAGATACTCATAGGCGCCGCGCTCCGACGCCTTGATGGCGGTCATGAAGGTGTTCTGCGCGCTCATCACGATGACCGGCAGGTTCGGCCGCATCTTCTTGATCCGCGGCAGCAGGTCGAACGCGTTCTCGTCCGGCATCACCACGTCGGTGATGACGAGATCGCCCTCGCCCTGGCTCACCCAGCGCCACAGCGTCGCGGCATTGCCGGTCAGCCGCACCTCATAGCCGGCGCGTGACAGCGCCTGGTTCAGGACCGTGCGGATGGCCGTATCGTCGTCGGCAACGAGAATGCTACCTGCAGGCATAGGTGGTCCTCAATTTGATCCCTGTGAGGCATGCAACGGCGTCCCCGAAACGTCATCGCCATGGCTGTGATTTGGGCTTTGGTCTGGTTGTTTGGTTGCGCTGTACATCGGCATCAGCACCCGGAAGGTCGTCTTGCGCGGCTGCGACTCGCACTCGATGATCCCGCCATGGTCGCCGACGATCTTCGCGACCAATGCAAGTCCGAGGCCGCTTCCGGTCGGCTTGGTGGTCACGAACGGATCGAACAGATTGGGCATCAGGTCTTCCGGCACGCCGGGGCCGTTGTCCCTGACGCAGAACTCCAGCGGCAGCGACACCCGCGACTTCTTGCCGGGCACCGACAGGCGCACACCCGGGCGGAACGCCGTGGTGAGCTGGATTTCCGCATCCGAGCCGAGATCGACGACCGCTTCCGCGGCATTCTTGACCAGGTTCAAGAACACCTGGATCAGTTGATCCTGGTTGGCGAGCACCGGCGGCAACGACGGATCGTAGTCCTCGACGAAGCGGATGTTGCGGGCAAAGCCGGACTGCGCCAGCCGCTTCACGTGATCGAGCACGGAATGGATGTTCACGGGCCCGCGCGCCACCGGGCGGTCGTCGCCGAACACCTCCATGCGGTCGACCAAAGTGACGATGCGGTCGGCCTCGTCGCAGATCAGCCGGGTCAGCATGCGATCCTCGGAGGAGGCCTGCTGCTCGAGGAGCTGCGCGGCGCCGCGGATGCCCGACAGCGGGTTCTTGATCTCGTGCGCGAGCATCGCGGCCAGTGCGATCACCGAGCGCGCCGCGCTGCGATGGGTGAGCTGGCGGTCCATCTTGTCGGCGATGGTGCGCTCCTGCAGCATCACCACGATATGGCCGGGCCGCTCCGGCAGCGGCGCGACGTGCAGGTCGACGAGCCGATCGGCGCCGGTGCGCGGCGTGCCAAGATCGACCTTGTACTCGTTGACCGGCGCGCTGGTGGTGCGGACCTGATCGATCAGCGCCAGCAGCGGAGAGCCGAACGGCACCAGCTTCTTCAGCGACTGCCGCTGCAGAAACTGGGTGGAGGAATCGAAGAACGATTCCGCCGCCATGTTGGCGTCCATGATCATACCGTCCGGGCCGATGACGAGGACCGGATTCGGCAGGGCGTTGAGGATGGCGTCGCCATCCGATGGAAGTCGCTTGCGCTGTTCTGCGGCTGAGCTCATGCGGCTGCACTCCAGGCAAAATCGTCGAAGGCCTCACGCAGCGCCCGATGCACCAAGGACGGCTGCTCGGACGTCAGGATACGGTCGCGCCAGGCCTTCAGTTTTTCGGCCGGCGCTTGCGCGTGCTGGGCGGCGACGTCGAGCCCCCAACTGAGATGCTTGCGGGCGTGGCGCAGGCCGACACGCGCGCCATAGTGACGGCAGATCTCGTCATAGAGCGCGGTGAGAAGACTGAGCTGCTGCGCCAGCTCCGGCGCGCCCTCTTCCGCACCGCCCTCGAGTCGGCGGCCGATCTGGCCGGGCAGCCAGGGCTGGCCTTGCGCGCCGCGCCCGATCATCACGGCATCGGCGCCGGAGGCGTCGAGCGCCTCGCGCGCGTCCTCATAGCTGGTGATGTCGCCGTTGACGACGACCGGCAGATCGACGGCGTCCTTCACGGCGCGCACCGCGCTCCAGTCGGCTTCGCCCTTGTAGAACTGCTGCCGCGTACGGCCGTGCACGGTGATCAACTGCACGCCCGCGGCCTGCGCGCGGCGCGCCAGCTCCGGCGCATTCAGGCTGCGCTCGTCCCAGCCGAGCCGCATCTTCAGGGTCACGGGCACATCGACGGCCTCGACCGTCGCCTCGATCAAGGTCAGCGCATGATCGAGATCGCGCATCAGGGCCGAGCCGGACTGGCCGCCGGTCACGTGCCGTGCCGGGCAGCCCATGTTGATGTCGATGATCTCGGCGCCGCCATCCTCGGCGACCTTCGCGCCCTCGGCCATCCAATGCGCCTCGCAGCCGGCGAGCTGCACCACATGCGGCCCGACGCCGCTCGCCTCGCAGCGCAACCGGGATATCCACCGCCCGCGCACGAGATCGTCGCTCGCAGTCATCTCGGACACCACCAGCCCGGCGCCGAGCTCGGCCGCGAGTCGGCGGAACGGCGCGTCGGTGATCCCCGACATCGGCGCGAGAATGGCCCGGTTGGCGAGCGAAACGTCGCCTATCTTCAAGGCTTTGGCTTGTGTATTGGCCGGACCGGTCACGAACGACTCTTAAAGCTCTTTGGACGCATCATCGCGTCTGCGCTGCACTCTCAAGCACAAATCTTGTGCAGTCAAGCGTCATGCCTACACTTTAGCCAAGACGATCGGCATTTCAAGTGCAGTGCAGCAAAATATGCTTGTTCGGCAGTCATGGTAAACCCGTGAGCCGCCGGATTTTTGCATGGCTCGGCAAGGTGCTCGCAGGCGGCAGGTGCGACCGCCCCCCTCAACGCGCCAGCGGATCCCGGCGCTTGTGTCGCGATCGCAGGTGCCGTTCATGCGACGTGTGATCCTGCTCGCTTAACATCTTCTGCAGATGTAAGAAGCCGCGAACCCCATCATCCTCATCAGCATCGATACCCTGTTCCCATGACGACTTCTCAGCGGACTGCAGCCATTCTCGTCGCGGCCGGACGTGGCCTGCGCGCCGGCGCCGGCGGTCCGAAGCAATATCGCATGATCGGCGGCCGCACGGTCATCCATCGCGCGCTCGCCGCCTTCGCCGATCACCCCGAGGTGGCGGTGGTCCAGCCGGTGGTGAACCCCGACGACATCGACATCTTCAACGCAGCCGTCTTCGGCCTGCGCCACGAGGCCCCAGCGCATGGCGGTGCGACGCGACAGGCCTCGGTGCTCGCGGGCCTGGAAGCGCTGGCGCCGCACAAGCCCGACATCGTGCTGATCCACGATGCCGCGCGTCCGTTCGTCACGCCCGCCGTGATCTCGCGCGCGATTCGAGCGGCCGGCAAGACCGGCGCGGCGATTCCCGTGGTGCCGGTCACCGACACCATCAAGGAAGTCGGCACGGGCGGCGACATCACCGCGACACCGGAGCGCGCGAAGCTGCGCATCGCCCAGACGCCGCAGACCTTCAAGTTCGACACGATCCTGGAGGCACACCGCCGCGCCGCGCGCGACGGCCTCACCGAGTTCACAGATGATGCGGCGATCGCCGAATGGGCGGGATTGACCGTCGCGACCTTTGAGGGCGATGTTGCCAACATGAAGCTCACCACACCGGAAGATTTCGTGCGCGAGGAAGCGCGCCTTGCCGCGCAGCTCGGCGACATCCGGACCGGCACCGGCTACGACGTCCACGCCTTCGGCGAAGGCGACCATGTCTGGCTGTGCGGCCTGCGCGTGCCGCATAGCAAGGGGTTCCTTGCCCACTCCGACGGCGACGTCGGTCTGCACGCTCTGGTTGATGCAATTTTGGGCGCCCTGGCCGATGGCGACATCGGCTCGCACTTCCCACCCTCCGACATGAAGTGGAAAGGCGCCGCATCCGACCAGTTCTTGAAATACGCCATCGAGCGCGTGACCGCGCGCGGCGGCCGCGTTGCCAATCTCGAGGTCACGATGATCTGCGAGCGCCCGAAGATCGGCCCGCTGCGCGACCAGATGCGCGCCCGCATCGCCGAGATCACCGGCGTCGACATCTCGCGCATCGCGGTCAAGGCCACCACCAGCGAGCGGCTCGGCTTCACCGGCCGCGAGGAAGGCATCGCAGCGACGGCGAGCGCGACGATCCGTCTGCCGTGGAGCGCCTAGAGGCGCACCACCCTGTCACCGCTCATGGAGCTTTCGATCTGACGGTCGGATGAGGACAACGCAGCCATGGCCAGCGAACGTCAAATCGGCTCTACCAGCGCGCTGGCCCGCTCGCTGCTCGACCTCTGCCGGTCGCGCAAGCTGATGATCGCGACCGCCGAGTCCTGCACCGGCGGCCTGGTCGCCGCGGCCCTGACCGACATCCCCGGCTCCTCCGATGTCATCGACCGCGGCTTCGTCACCTATTCGAACGAGGCCAAGCGCGCCATGCTCGGCGTCGAGGCTTCGACGCTGCAGACCTTCGGCGCCGTCTCCAAGGAGACCGCGATCCAGATGGCCGTCGGCGCCCTGGAGCGCGCCGACGTCGATCTCGCGGTGGCCATCACCGGCATCGCCGGCCCCGGCGGCGCCACCCCCGGCAAGCCGGTCGGTCTGGTCCATTTCGCCGTCGCCGCCCGCGACGGCCGCATCACCCACCGCGAACACCGCTTCGGTGCCATCGGCCGCAGCACCGTGCGCACCCGCTCGGTGCTGGAAGCCCTGCGCCTGCTGATGGAGCTGGCACGGCCGCAGGTCGCGGCCAAGCCGAAGCGCGCTGCCGCGACACGACTGCGTCCGCGCGTCGCCCGCGCGCCGCGGCTGCATCCGGTGAAACGGCCACGGCGGCCGCGGACGTAGGTACTCGTGGCGCGCCCTGCCCTCGCCACACCGTCATCGCGAGCGCAGCGACGCTATCCAGTCTTGACCGCGAGCGCGCGCCTACCGCTGAAGTTTCATTCTTTGCAACATAATGAGCCTAATCAATTTTCTAGACTTCCGAGGGACCAAGCAATTTCCTTCTCGTGGGTATGACCAACTGCGAGGATTATCTGCTCCGTCTAAGACACCGCCCCGCCACTTCAGCATCAAGAGGCGCCGAACACCGGATGAGAACAACGCCGCTGGCGTTAGTGGAGGGGTAACGTTTAGGGCAGCGCAGTACAAGCCCCTCCGGTAAGTATAACTTAGTCCAAATAAAAATGACAAAGCCGCCAAAATCGCAACACCTGCAGCAATCAGATTAGTCCAACTTGCGAGATTGGTCACAGCGTTGTCAATTGCCCGGCGCTGCATGAATGATGATGCTAGTACTCCGCCCGAAAAGTACATAGCGCCAATCCATAGTTCTAACCTTCTGCCACAGAGCACGCCAATTCTTGAGAATGCGCCGGGAGCCGCGAGTGTCGATAAAATGTTCAGCAGCGGTGTATTCGGATGCTGGAGTCGAGCGTCGTACGCCAAGCTAATGCAGTCAAAATAGAATGAGTCTCTTCCAAAAAGGGGCGAATACCATCGGCGAGAGCGAGGTACCTTAGCCACGACGACCCCCTGCCAAGGCCGCTCCGATCGTCTTCCCAAAAGATCCGCCGCTGCCCGCGACCGAAGCCCTCCCTCAGCAAACAAACTCATCCAGATTGCCAGCCGTTCTTGCTCGCGGAGCGCGCGCTCTAGAGCCAACGCCAAGAACGGAGGCTGACTACATCCCGACACAACGATTTCTGGTGCTTCATTTAGCAGATCGATGCCACAAAGGTTCGCAACTCGAAACGCCGCACTGGCGTCTTGTTCTGCATAGCTTTGGATCAACCGCACAAGAGACTGAACTTCGACCCTGGCAAACTCTTCGAAGAAGGCGTCGACGACATCGGAGCGCGCAACTCCTCCCATCACCTCTGCCGATCGTTCTGCATCTGACGCAACAACAAGGAATAGATGCAATTCACGGAGCCAATCTGCATCCCATTTATCTCTGCCCGCCCCTGCACTCAATCTTGCGATGCTCTCGTCCACGAATTTCGGCCACAGTTCATGATCGTAGAGCTTGGCCTCCAGGAACGTCATTGCTAGCAGATGCAAATTGTTGCAGGCGCCAACCTGCTGTAAGGCATCACTCCTCATATGGCGCGGCATGAGAGCCACTGCGAAGGGTAAGCACTCAACCAACCGGGCTCTGAGGGAGGCATCCGCCTGAAAAAGGCGATAAGAGTTCATCAGGACATTCCAACCATCCTTTTGCCCATGAACAGCTTCGTATGCACAGAAAAACTCGCAAAACGTTAGATGAATGAACCGAAATGATTCGCCCTCTTGTTCCTCGCCGATTAACCCGGTTTCTTTTGAAAGTTCTCGCAAGTATCGCGTCGCATCCTCTCGGTCTTTGCAGCGAGCTATATTAATCACAACATCGACAGCCTCACTCCACTTTAGATGATTTGGAGATTGATCCTTATCAAGCAAGTGATTGAATGCAATTCTGCCTAATATCTGCTGCCGCTGCTGCCGAACGACAGCCTGAGCCGAAAGGGCGCCAATCTGCTTGGCCCGACGCTTGATCAGCAACTCTTCCACGACCTTAGAATAGAATTCCGATCTCGAATCCGGCGCGAGCAGACCGCCCCCAATCTGATCCTGAGCAACATACATCGACAAGACCAGGGGATTGGTGCACATCTCCCGCAAGCTTGGCCGGTCAGTTAGCTCATTATATATTCTTACAACGTTCTCAAATCGACCAGTTGCAAAGGGCCATCTCGTCAAGAACTCGTAGATATCGGAGGGACTAAAGCGCTTTACTGACAAGACTGTAGGGTAAGCGTCTTGGAAGTCAGGCCGGACTTGTTGGTGGAACTGAGTGCGCAGCGTTATAACAATAACGTTATTATCACCGAGTTGTTGTAGCGTCTCAGAGAACAAGTTTAGGGCCACTGCAATTCGCTGGTAGTTTGCAGACGACACTTCATCGAGTCCGTCAAAAATAACTAGTAAACCAGTCTTGTAAGTATAAACATCGAGGCACTTCAACAAGTTGTAAACGTCATGTTTCGCGCAGTTTTCGCGAACATAAGTTAGCATCCAGTCTCCGAGCTTCTTCGCTGCGACATTTTTGGGTATGTCCAATGTTCTGAGCTCTATAAAAACCGGAAATCGCGCGCGCGATGGAGCAATAATAGCGCGTTGGCACTCATCCCGAAATAGCCGCTTTGCTGCGGAGCTTTTTCCAGAGCCAGGGTCGCCAATGATCCTAATTCTACTCCCTGCGCTTAAGATCGATGAGCTATTATAACTAGCCCCCACTCCAAAGTTCTCGAGGACTAGTGGTATAAATATCTCGTCTATATCAATACTGACTTCGGTTGAAGCAGGTATTCTAAGTAACTTAGTCGAGCCCGCGAGCTGCAATCGGCAATAGCGTCTGAGCGTGAATGCAGCAGCAACCTTGTGTACGAACGCTTTGTTCAGGCTGTAAATGATTCCATCAACAAGATAGCCTGCAGATTCTTTGATGAAACGTCGAATTTTGACAATAACGTATATTCCAATTGGAAGGACCACCATGGTGAAGATCGACGAAATGGGGTCGAACTTCCATGCTTCTAAGAAAGAGAATGGATTTTTCATGAGCTTGTCGCCGAGCGGATTTCGAGCGTCCCCGTAATTGCTTATTGATACATTATACAACTATTGCACGAAAGGGATTCTGAGCGGTTTTCGGCTAGCTCGTTTGGTGTCGCTGATGACGCGCCCGTTAGCCGGATCACTCGCGGTGCAGTTTCGTGTAGGCAACGGTCTGAGTTCATTTCGGCCGGCGGCAACTGCCTGAGGTTTCCCGCGCCAAAACGCAAAATTCTCGCGCACTTTCAACGCCCGACTCGCTGTCCAGTCCCTCCCGAAAAAATATTCCACTTTCGTTTTTACAGAATCCATGCTTTCCTCCCCTCATCCCGCCTCGGCACGAGGGGCGTATCGCGATCGTCACGACACGCGAGGTGGGGAGGCGATGGCCGCCGATGGGTCGTCGCGCGTCATGGACGTGCGGACGAACGGCTCTTGGCGGACGTGAAGTCGCAGCGTCCTGACACCCCGAAGCTGGTGTCACGCCGGTGGTGATGATGACCCGCCGGTCACGGGGGCAAGACAGCCGGTCCCCGGGGAGACTGCGTATAAGCGTGAAGACCATCGCGCAGGGAATGCCGGAGTTCGGCTGAACCTGTGGTGACTGCCGCCTGCTTTTTTGCTGCAGGCGGGCCATGGGTTGCGGCCAGCGCCCGGCATTCCCTGCGCCCTCGTGTTTCAGAGGGCCCGTCGAGATCCACAGCCCGGGCGTCGTTGCGCCGCGGGAGATGCGGCTGCGCGCCAGCAAGCCCCCCTGTCCGTATTTCAGGATCGCGCCGCCCGATGATTATCGTTGGCGGTCCCGCCCGAAAGGTTTTGGTTAATTTTGTCCTGCTACGTCTCGCGCATTCTTCTCTGACAGTGGATTCGGGACCCCATGGCTTTCTTCTCCGGCAAGTCGGCTGATCGCACGCATAACCTCCTGATGACGGAGCTGTTCGAACGCCATCGCGACGCCATCCTGGTGATGTCCGACGGCAAGATCATCGCCTGCAACGAGACCGCGGTCCGCTTCGGCGGCTTCCGCAGCAAGCAGGACCTGCTGTCGCGTTCGCCGGCGACCATGGCGCCGGAGTTCCAGCCCGATGGCAAGCGCTCCGCCGACGTGGTGCGCGAGATGGATGCCAAGGCGAGGCGCGAGGGCCACGCGACGTTCGAGTGGACCACCAAGCGCGCCGACGGCAGCCCGGCGCTGGTCCAGATCACGCTGGTGCCGACCCAGGTCGAGGGCCAGACCTACGTCATGAGCTTCCGCCGCGATCTCTCCGACCTCGTCGCCGCACGCGAGGAGAAGAAGCGCGCGCTCGACCGGATCGCCAAGGATTTCGAGACCTCGGTCGGCGCCATCGCCAATGCGATCTCCGGCGCCTCGCGCGAGGTCGAGACCACGGCGGCCTCGCTGACGACGACCGCGGATCAGGCCGCGCAACGCGTGGCGCTGGTGGCGTCGGCGTCGAACTCCGCCTCCTCCAACGTGCAGTCGGTGGCCGGCGCCACCGAGGAGCTGTCGACCTCAGTCAGCGAGATCAATCGCCAGGTCGCGACCTCCTCGACCATCGCCGCCGAGGCGGTCGAGGCGTCCTCGCGCACCAACGACCTCGTCAACAGCCTGGCGGACGCGGCGGCCAAGATCGGCGCGGTCACCGACATGATCAACGCGATCGCGAGCCAGACCAACCTGCTGGCGCTGAACGCGACGATCGAGGCGGCACGCGCCGGCGATGCCGGCCGCGGCTTCGCCGTCGTGGCCTCGGAGGTGAAGAGCCTGTCGAGCCAGACCGCCAAGGCGACCGACGAGATCAGCGCGCACATCAGCGCGATGCAGCGCGCCACCAGCGACACCGTGGCTGCGATCCAGGGCATCGGCGGCACCATCGGCCAGATCAGCGAGATCGCCAAGACCATTGCGACCGCGGTCGATCAGCAGGGCCACGCGACGCAGGAGATCGCCCGCTCGGTCAGCCAGGCCGCCAGCGGCACCCGCGAGGTCGCCACCAACATCGGCTCGGTCAGCCAGACGGTGGAATCGGCCGGCGGCGCAGCGCGGCAGATGCTGGGTGCAGCTGGCCAGCTCGCCAAGCACGCCGACGAGCTGCGCGGCAAGGTGAAGGACTTTTTGACCGCCGTGCAGGCGGCGTAGGTTTCGGTCGCGGCTCGACGTGTCCGCGATCAGAACGGCTCCGCGGCGATGTCGCGGAGCAGCTGTTTGAAGCGTGGATAGGATTTTGAAGCCAAGTTGCGCTGGCCACGGCTTCGTGGGTGCAACTTGCTGTGAGTTGGCAGGCCGCCAGCCTCACCCTCCGCTGTCATCCCGGGCAAGCCGCAGCGGCGCAACGCGCCGCGGAGGCGCCGACCCGGGATCCATACGCCGCAGCAGATGTGGTTGGACGAGCTCGGAGTTACCTGCCTGCCGCCACAAGCAGTCCTGTGGTTATGGATCCCCGCTTTCGCGGGGATGACGACTGAGGGTGAGGCGCCCTCTATCGTCTACCACTGGAAGACATGGAGAAAGACTTACGTCGACGACACCGCGGGCTTGCGGCCGTAGATCGCATCGGCGCGCTTTTCGAACGCCGCCGACATGCGCGCGAAGATGGTGTCGAACATCGAGCCCATCAGCATCGCCAGCATGCGGCTCTTGAACTCATAGGCGATGAAGAACGTTACCTCGCAGGCGCCCTGCTCGCGCGGCTCGAAGCTCCAGCGGTTTTCCAGGCTGGAGAACGGCCCGCTCACATACTCGACCAGGATGTTGCGCTTGGCCCGATCCAGCGTAACCCGGCTGGTGAAGGTCTCCTTCACGAGCTTGAACGACACCGTCATGTCGGCGACGACGACCTCGGTGCGGTCAGGCTTCTGGCTGCGCTGGCGCACCACCAGCTTCTCGCACAGCGGCACGAACTCCGGATAGCGCTCGACATCGGCGACGAGGTCGAACATCTGCTCGGCCGTGTGCGGCACGCGCCGCTTGTTGGAAAATCTCGGCATCTCGTCTCGATCAGCGCGCCATGGCTTCGCGCGCGGCCTTCAGCTTGGCGAAATCCTCGCCGGCGTGGTGCGAGGAGCGCGTGAGCGGGCTCGCCGACACCATCAGGAAACCCTTGGTGTAGGCGACGGTCTCATAGCCGGAGAACTCCTCCGGCGTGACGAAGCGCATCACGGCGTGATGCTTCTTGGTCGGCTGCAGATACTGCCCGATGGTGAGGAAATCGACCTCGGCCGAGCGGAGGTCGTCCATCACCTGCAGCACCTCGTGGCGCTCCTCGCCGAGGCCGACCATGATGCCGGACTTGGTGAAG
This sequence comes from Bradyrhizobium sp. HKCCYLRH1034, assembly GCF_051168375.1. Classification (NCBI taxonomy): domain Bacteria; kingdom Pseudomonadati; phylum Pseudomonadota; class Alphaproteobacteria; order Hyphomicrobiales; family Nitrobacteraceae; genus Bradyrhizobium; species Bradyrhizobium sp. HKCCYLRH1034. The sequence continues at coordinate 78,524 of NZ_JBNPUW010000007.1, forward strand.
ATGGTGGGGTCGATCTCCTTGACCCGCTGCAGCAGCCGGATCGAGTGGAAGTAGCGCGCGCCGGGCCGAACCGAGAGGTAGCGCGATGGCACGGTCTCGAGATTGTGGTTGAAGACGTCGGGCTTGGCGGCGACGACCTGCTCCAGCGCGCCGTCCTTGCGCAGGAAGTCGGGCGTCAGCACCTCGATCGTGGTGGTCGGACATTTCGCGCGGATGGCGCGGATGGTCGCGGCGATATGGCCGGCTCCGCCGTCGGCGAGATCGTCGCGGTCGACCGAGGTGACGACGACATGGGCGAGGCCGAGCTTGAAGGTCGCCTCCGCGACGTGCTCCGGCTCGCCGGCGTCGAGCGCCTCGGGCAGGCCGGTCTTGACGTTACAGAAGGCGCAGGCCCGCGTGCAGGTGTCGCCCATGATCATGAAGGTGGCGTGCTTCTTGTCCCAGCACTCGCCGATATTCGGGCAGCCGGCCTCCTCGCATACAGTGACGAGGCCGTTCTCGCGCACGATGTTGCGGGTGTCGGCATAGCCGCGGGTGGTCGGCGCCTTGACCCGGATCCAGGCCGGCTTGGCCGGCGAGATGGAATCCGGCCGGTTCGCCTTTTCGGGGTGGCGGGGGCGCAGCGGCGTGTTCGCGTTGATGTCGACGATGGTGACCATGGGATTCGCACAAACCTCTGTTGCGCCCTAGCTATTCCGTGCCGCGGCGCGCCGCAACCGGCTGGCCGAGGATACCAGGGCATGGCAGATATGGGCAGCGCGGAACAGCGCTCAACACGGCGGATTTCCCTGAGAATGGCGCAAAAACCGGCAAAAGCCCCCGGGGTTTCACGGCCCCGGCGCAATGCTGCGGCCAAGCGGCTGACGCGGGCGTTCTTCGCCCGCGAGGTGCTCGCGGTGGCGCCGGAGCTGATCGGGGCGACCTTTCTGGTCGACGGCGTCGGCGGGACCATCGTCGAGGTCGAGGCCTATCACCACACCGACCGCGCGGCGCATTCGTTCCGGGGCCCGACGCCGCGCAACCAGGTGATGTTCGGTCCGCCCGGTTTCGCCTACGTCTACCGCTCCTACGGCATCCACTGGTGCATGAACTTCGTCTGCGAGGTGGAGGGCTCGGCGAGCGCGGTCCTGATCCGGGCGATCGAGCCGACCTTCGGGATCGACGAGATGCGGCGGCGGCGCGGGCTGGAGGATGTCAGGGCACTATGCTCGGGGCCGGGCAAGCTGACCGAGGCGATGGGGATCACGATCGCCCATAATGGCCTGGCGCTGGATGCTGCACCGATCGAGCTGTTCGCCCGACCTGAGGATGTAGAGATCGTCACCGGCGTCCGCATCGGCATCACCAAGGCGGTCGAGCTGCCGTGGCGGTTCGGGCTCAAGGGCTCTAGGTTCGTGAGCAAGCGGTTTCCGCGCTAAGCCGCTGGCCGTCGTTCCGGGATGGTCCGAAGGACCAGACCCGGAATCTCGAGATTCCAGGTTCGATGCTTCGCATCGCCCCGGAATGACGAAGGAGAGAGGACTACGTCACGCGCCCTGAAGCCGCGACAACGCCTCCTGGAACTTGGCCTTGCGCGCCAATGCCGCCTCGCGCTTTTCCTTCTCCTCCTCGACCAGTTCCTCGGGCGCGTTGGCGACGAACTTCTCGTTGCCGAGCTTCTTGTCGACGCGCTCGATATCGGCCTCGGCCTTGGCGATTTCCTTTCCAAGGCGGGTGCGCTCGGCGGCGAGATCGACGACGCCCTTGAGCGGCAGCGCGGCGACCTCGCCGCGCACGACGAGCTGGGCGGAGCCTTCGGGCGCCGTATCGGCGAAGGAGATGTCGGAGAGACGCGCAAGGCGCTTGATGACCTCGCTCCAGCGCGGTGCGCGCTCCCTCGTCTCGGCGGAGGCACCGACGAGCGCGAGCGGCATCAGAGTCGCCGGCGGGATGTTCATCTCGGCGCGGACCGAGCGGATGGACGTGACGAGATCGACCACCCAGCCGATCTCGGCCTCGGCCGCCTCGTCCTTGAAGCTGGCGGCGTCGAACGAGACCAGCAGCGGCGGCACCAGGGGGTCGCCGAAGCTGGCGGCCGACAGCGCGGCGATCTCGGCGACCGTCGGCCTGTCGGTGCGGTGCGGCCAGGGTGACAGGGTCAGCAGACCGTCGCGCTTGGCGGTCGACTCCCACAGCGCCTCGGTGATGAAAGGCATGAAGGGATGCAGGAGCTTGAGGATCTCGTCGCGCGCCCAGGCCACCATCGCGCGGGTCTCGGCCTTGGCGGGGCCGTCCTCGCCGAGCAGGGTCGGCTTGGAGAGCTCGACATACCAGTCGCAATAGACGTCCCAGACGAAGCGGTAGATCGCATTGGCCGCGTCGTTGAAGCGATACGCCTCCAGCGCCTCGGTGACCTCGCGCGTGGCAGCGGCCGCCTCATGGGCGATCCAGCGGTTCAGCGTCTCCTTGGCGGAGCCCGGATCGAAGCCGTCCGGCACGGTGCAACCGTTCATCTCGGCGAAGCGGCTGGCGTTCCAAAGCTTGTTGGCGAACTTGCGGTAGCCGTCGACGCGCTGGGTCGACAGCTTGATGTCGCGGCCCTGCGCCGCCATCGCGGCCAAGGTGAAGCGCAGCGCATCGGCGCCGTGCTCGTCGATCAGCGCCAGGGGATCGATGACGTTGCCTTTCGACTTCGACATCTTGGCGCCCTTCTCGTCGCGGACGAGCGCATGGATGTAGACCGTCGAGAACGGCACTTCCTTCATGAAGTGCAGGCCCATCATCATCATGCGGGCGACCCAGAAGAAGATGATGTCGAAGCCGGTGACCAGCACGTTGGTCGGATAGTAGCGCTTCACCTCGGGCGTGGCGTCCGGCCAGCCGAGCGTCGAGAACGGCCACAGCGCCGAGGAGAACCAGGTGTCGAGCACGTCCTCGTCACGCGTGATGAAGCCTTCGCGCTTGTTGCGGTCGAGCGCCATCTCGCGGCCCTGCTCCGCCGTGATGACCTCCTGCTCGACGTAGTAGCCGATCGCGTGGCCGACGGCCTCCTCCTCGGTCTCGGCGACGAACACCTTGCCGTCAGGGCCGTACCACGCGGGAATCTGGTGACCCCACCACAGCTGGCGGGAGATGCACCAGGGCTGGATGTTCTCCATCCAGTCGAAATAGGTCTTCTCCCAATTGCGTGGCACGAACGTCGTCGCGCCCGACCTGACGGCCGCGATCGCCGGCTGCGCCAGGGTCTTGGCGTCGACGTACCACTGGTCCGTGAGATACGGCTCGATGACGACACCGGAGCGGTCGCCATGCGGCACCATGTGCGTGTTCGGCTCGACGCGCTCGAGGAAGCCGAAGGACTCCAGCCGCTCCAGGATCTTCTTGCGCGCAGCAAAGCGCTCGATGCCGTGGAACTCCCTGGCAAACTCCTCGGAGCCCTCAGGCAGGCCGCGCAGATAGTCCTCGTTGTCGACCAGCGCGATGCAGCCCTCGCGGTCGAGAATGCTGATCTGCGGCAGGCCATGGCGGCGGCCGACCTCGAAGTCGTTGAAGTCGTGCGCCGGCGTGATCTTGACGGCTCCGGTGCCCTTCTCCGGATCGGAATAGGTGTCGGCAACGATCGGGATCTCACGCCCGACCAGCGGCAGGATCACGCGCTTGCCGACGAGATGCTGATAGCGCTCGTCGTCCGGATGCACCGCGACCGCGCTGTCGCCAAGCATGGTCTCGGGACGCGTGGTCGCGACAACGATGAAACTCGTGGGATCCTCGGGGCTGAACGTCGTCCCCTCGATCGGATAGCGCAGGTACCAGAGGTTGCCCTTGACCTCGATCTGCTGGACTTCGAGATCGGAGATCGCGGTCAGCAGCTTCGGGTCCCAGTTGACCAGCCGCTTGTCCTTGTAGATCAGGCCCGCACGGTGCAACTCGACGAACACCTTCACGACGGCCTTGGACAGACCCTCGTCCATGGTGAAGCGCTCGCGACCCCAGTCGCAGGAGGCGCCGAGCCGCTTGAGCTGGTTGATGATGGTGCCGCCGCTCTCGTCCTTCCACTGCCAGACGCGCGCGAGGAACTTTTCGCGGCCCATCTCGCGGCGGCCGGGCTGCTGGCGCTCCATCAGCTGACGCTCGACCACCATCTGGGTGGCGATGCCGGCATGGTCGGTGCCCGGCTGCCACAGCACGTCGCGGCCCCGCATGCGCTCGAACCGGCACAGGATGTCCTGCAGCGTGTTGTTGAGCGCGTGCCCCATGTGCAGCGAGCCGGTCACGTTCGGCGGCGGGATCACGATGGTGAAGGGATCCGCATTGCGCCGATCGGGGCGACCGGCGGAGAACGCGCGGGCATCCTCCCAGACCAGGGACATGCGACCTTCGAGATCGGTGGGCTGATAATTCTTATCGATCATGGCATTTCCAGCGGCGCGGGGCCGGCTGTCCAATTCGGGATGTCGCGGAACTCGTCCGGGCCTTTTGTGACATGACCTGAAAAAGCTCGCGCAAGCTGTTGGTGCTTGGGCTGTTTTCGGACTGATGTCCGACCGCGGACCGCGCTCCTGGAAGAGCCCTCTCGATCCGTCCGGCAGGGATCAGCTTGACAGGGCTAGAAAGCCGCCGCGGCGCGCCAAGTCAACAGCAGCGGCGAACATTGACGGATAGCGTCTACCGCCCGCCGCGGCTCACTCCAGAACGGAACACGAGATCGTGCCGTCCTGGCGTCAGCGGCCGCGCGAGACGCGCTCGATCTCGGCCTTGACGATGCGCTCCACCAGGGCCGGAAGATTGTCATCCAGCCACGATTTCAGCATCGGACGCAGCATCTCCTTGACGAGGTCCTCGAGCGTCCGGGCGTTGTTGCTCAGCACCGTATTGGCCAGCGCGTTGAACGCCGATTCGACGGCGTTCACCGTCGATGGGGCCAGGATCGGCTGCTTCGGCGTGACTTGCTCGAACGCGGACTCGAAGCTGGCAGCCTTCTGATTGAGCCGCCCGGCCTCGATGAACTCGATATCGTCCCGCGGATCCACCTTTCGGAAGGATGCCGCCGCGGGGGTTGGCGCTGGAGCGGGAGTCGGTGGGGCCACTGCCATGTCGTCCGTCAACTCGAGTACTTCAGGTTCGGGCTCGGGTTCTGCCGGCCGGACCTCTGCAACCGGAGTCGTTTCATCCAAACCCGCCAGCAATGCGTCAATGTCATCCTGGTTGTTGCTTGCGGACGCCGCCGGCGGCGCGGGAGGCGGAGGTGCGGGCTTGGCGGGAGCCGCAGCAGCGATCTTCGAAGGTGGGATGTCGTTCATTACCGGCTTCGCAGCCGGGGCCGCCGGCTTCTCGGCCTTGACCGGCTCCGGCGCGGCGGCCTTGTCTGCCGCCGGCGGCTTACCCTCGTCGTCGGCAATGATACGCCGGATCGACGCCAGAATCTCCTCCATGGAGGGTTCTTGGACCTTCGCAGGCTGCGTCATTTCCGACTCCAAATCAGCAACGCTGCCGCACGAACCGGCTCAGCGCAAAAGTCCCGGGCGCCGGATCCAAGTGGCTTGGAGTTCTCAACGGGCATGCCAACTTGTCTCCGGACAAGGCCTGATCGATGCAAAACAACAGAACGATACTGCCCATGTCGGAGTCTATTCTTGGAAGAACTTCCGACGCAGTCCGAATCGTTCGGCGGCCATTTTGAGGCTATGTCATGGCAACAAATGAATGCAAGCAACGCCCGCCGCGAACCCGGTGGAGCACGGAGGTCGCCTGTCAAGCGTCGCCCATTCGTCACAACCACAGCATGTGCCACAAAAAAATCCCCCGGCCAAGGACCGAGGGATCAGGGTCGGTATTAAGAATGTACTAATGACCATCCGGCGTCCGTACACCCGCCCAGTTATCCCGGACCTGCTGGTAGTGCACGCTGGGATCGTAGGTGGTCGTCGGCAGGTTCAGCACCTGCGGTGACAGCCGCCCCACGGTCTGAAGCACCGTATAGGATGCCACCACGCGGTCATGCTGGGCGTTCACCAGCGAATTCCGCGCGTTGACCAGCGCCTGCTGAGCGTTGAGGACATCCAGCGTGGTCCGCTGGCCCGCCTTGGCTTCCTCGCGCACGCCGTTCAAGGCGATCTCGGAGGCCGCCACCTGGGCCTGTGCCGACTGCACCTGTGCCTTGCCCGCGAGCAGCTTGCCCCAGGCAGATACCACGTCGGAGCGAGCCTGATCGCGGGTCTGCTCCAGGACCAGACGCTGCTGCGCCAGCGACTCCTTGGACTGCCGGATCAGCGCGTATTCCGCCCCTCCATTGTAGATCGGGACGTTCACCGAGGCGACAGCCGACGCGCTGAACCCACGATAGGATTGCAGGCTCGACTCATAGCCCTGCTGCGCCTGAGCCTGGACGTTTACGGTCGGCAGCAGAGCACCCTCGTTGATCCTGACCTGCAGATACTGGACGTCGATGCCGTACATCGCCGAGGTTACGTTCGGGTTTTCCGTCAGAGCCGTTTCGACCGACTGCTGGAGGGTCGCCGGCAAATAACGGTCGACAGGAGAGCCCGGCGCCAAGTTCTGGGGATCGTTGCCGATGATTCGGCGGAAGTTCGAGCGGGTCGCCGTTAGTTGGGCCTCTGCTGTGAGCTGCTGCGTGCGGCCGGCGGCGAGCTGAGCCTCGGATTGCGCGACGTCGGTGCGGGTGACCTCGCCGACGTTGAACCGATCGCGGGTCTGCTTGAGCGTCTGCTCCAGCACCCGCGTGTTGCTGCGCTGGACCTCGACGATCGCCGCATCGCGCAGATAGTCCATATAGATCGTGGCCGCCGCTAGCAGCACCTGCTGCTCAAGAATGCGGAGAGCCTCGCGTTGCGCCGAGACGTTCGCCTCGGCCTTGCGCACGCCGTTTGCCGTCTGCTGACCGTTATACAGATTCTGGTTGACCGTCAGGCCGACGCTTCGCGGCCTCTGCACGCCGTTCACGGCCGGCGTCGCGGGTGCCGCTTGCAAATCCGTATACTGAATGCCCGCCGTCGCATTCAGACTGACCTTCGGCCGATACCCCGAGAGTGCCTGCGGAACGCCTTCGTCGACCGCACGAGCCTGGGCCCGCGACGCGTTCAGTTGCGGGTTGTTCTGATAGGCACGCACCAGCGCAGCCTCGATCGTGTCGGCCAGCGCAGGCGTCGGGCCTGCACAAGCCATCACGAGGACCGCAGCCGCCGCTGCGGTGACGAGCTTCACCCCAAACATCCCTGTTCCATTCATTTGTTACCGGCTCGAACGCCAGAGCCGGGCCGTAACCTGTTGAAGAGACTCCCGCGCACCTCGCACCTTATTCCCCATGCAAGCGCAACGGAACCACCCAAGCCTGGAACCCGTATCGAAAACTGTCAACGTGCAGCATCCAGGCCACACTTCTGATTTAAAACAGAATTTTGCCCGCCCGCGGCCGCGAAGACGACGCACCAAACCGTGCTGCGCGACGGGCGGCCCGGCAGTTCAGGAGAGTCGCTAAGGACCTCGTCGGACGACTTAAAAAACGAACTCGGGGACCCGTTCGAGACCGGAAATGACCGGCGCCGCAGCATCGAACAGAACCCTGCTGCCGATATCACCATGCGATCGCGTAAAGATCATGGCGCGGGCGGGACGCGCGGTGGCGAAGACGCCGACCAGGCGGCCGCCCTCCTTCAATTGACGGCACAGACCGTCCACGGCGACCTCGGTCGCTCCATTGAGGAGAATCACGTCGAAGCGGCCGTCCGCCGGATCACCCTCCGCGGCCGGCGCGACCCGAATCGTAACCGGGCAGCCATCGACGGCGGCAAGCAGCTGCTTGGCGCGCCCTTCGATGGCAGAATCGACCTCCGTCGCCGTCACGCTGCCCGCCAGTCGGGCGGCCAGCGCGGCGAGATAGCCCGTTGCACATCCAACCACCAGCACGCTGTCGGTCGGCTTGATCTCGGCAGCCTGCAGCAGTTTTCCCGTCAGCATCGGCTTGATCAGATACCGCTTGGCCGAGGCGGATTCGGAGACGTCGAGATCCAAGTCGAGATAGGCCAGCGCCTGCCGATCTGTGGGAACGTAGGCTTCCCGCGGCACGGTCAACAACGCATCCAGCACGCGGTGATCGGTGACGTCGTTGGTCCGGACCTGACCATCGACCATTTTCTGGCGCGCCGTCGCGAATGAAGACATGAGCAGACCTGCAAGCAAAGCGGATGGACCGCGGACGATCTGCGCAATCTTTTGGTACAAGGCCCTGGAAAAGGCAACATGCGGGTTTCAACGGAGCCGCTGGGACGCCGCCTGTGAGTGCGCCGACCGCCGGCTACTCGATCACCACGGCCAGTCGCCCGAGCAACTGCACGATCTCGTCAATATGTTCGGAATCACCGCGCGTCATCATGTCGGCCAACCGCGTGAGACATTCGTCATCGCTGAGACGCTCGACCTGGTCGGGAATCAACGAAGGCGCGGAGACTGCTTCAGCGAATGGGACGACGGTGTTTGGCATCTACGACACTCCATGACCGCGGGCACTGGCCGGTTCCAGCAAACTATCGGGGCCGGTTTGCTCCCCTCCAAGTGAATTTCCTGTCATCGAACTGTGGGCGACCGCTGCCCAGCAAGTGTTCAAAATCAATCTAACCATCTGAAATTTCGGTATTTTATTCCTGAGCCCGCAATCGTCGCAAAGATGCGATTTCGTTCTATGCAAGGCGAAACGGCTTTGTTATACGCAGCCGCATTCGCGAACATTGCTTCGCCTGTTCCTCGGTAGCTCAGCGGTAGAGCATTCGACTGTTAATCGAATGGTCGCTGGTTCGAATCCAGCCCGGGGAGCCATTTGGCTCTTACCGCCACTTCCCAAACATTCCAGATCGATCCAAAACGCAGGCCCAACATCCTGCTTTTGCTATTGTTCTTGGCATAAATCCCTTCCGCCCCCGTCCTGAGACTTCCCAAACATCGCCCGGACATGGGGGTATCGGTTGGGGGTACCGGCCTTTTGGGGGTGCAAAGTTGGGGGTATCATCCATTCGTTCCCCAAACGGAGCCCGGAGATACTCCCAAATGAAGGCGATCCATAAGCTTACCGACGCCAAGATCAGGTCGTTCAAGCCCAAGGCCGCGCCGTACAAGGTGTCGGACGGCGGCGGGCTTTACCTGCAGATCATGCCGACCGGAGCCCGCTATTGGCGTTACAAGTTCCGAATCGGCGGCAAGGAACAGACGTTCGCGATCGGAACCTATCCCACCGTCACCCTTGCGGAGGCCCGCGAAGAACACCGCAAAGCGGCCTCGCTCGTCCAGCGCGGCGGCGATCCGAACGCCGAAAAGCGCAATCGCAAAGAGGAGCAGAAGCAGGCGGTGCCCTTTCGCGAGGTCTCCGCGCTCTGGCTGAAAGAGCAGGCCTTGGGCGATGGCGTCGCCAGCAAGACGGCCGACCGCGCCGAGCGCATGGTCCGCTATCTCGACAAGGCCTTTGGCAAGAAGCAGATCGCCGAGGTCAAAGGGGCCGATCTGGTCGAACTGCTGCGCAAGGTCCAGGACGAGGGTAAATACGAGACTCGCGTCCGGCTCCAGGGCGTCGCCAAGAACATCATGGCTTATGCGCAGAGCCACCATTACATCCCGGCCAACCCGTTCGCTGGCATCAACAATGACGGCAAGGCCTTCCGAGGCACCAAGCGGAGCCGGAAGAAGCGCCCTGCTCTGGTGACCGAGGTCGAGTTTGGCCAATTGCTCCGGGCGATCGACCAATACGAGGGCCGCGAAGGCAATCTCACGGGCATTGCATTGAAGCTGCTCGCCCTGACCTTCGTCCGGCCGGGCGAATTGATCGGCGCCCGATGGGACCAAATCGATTTCGAGGCCCGGAAATGGTCGGTGCCATTCAATATCCTGAAGCAACGAACGCAGAGGGCCGAGTCGGACGATCCCCGCGCGGGCAAGCCGCACGAAGTCCCGCTCGCGAGGCAGACCATTGGCCTGCTGCAGGAGCTGCATGATTTGACCGGGGACACGCCGTACCTGTTCCCTGGCCGCCAGTCGGCCCGGACCATGAGCGAGAACACGCTCAACGTCGCGCTCAAGGCCATGGGCTACACCAACCGGCACGTTGCCCACGGCTTCCGCTCCAGCGCCTCGACCCTCATCAATGAGGCCCGCATTGAGCGGAACGGCCGTCCGGATTGGCTTTGGCCGGAGCAAGGCACCCTCGTTGAGATGCAGCTCGACCACAACGATGATTCGACCCGCTCGCTTTACAAGCGCTCGGCCGATGGCGCTTGGCGCGAGCGGACCGAGATGATGCAGTTTTGGGCCGACAAGATCGACGAGCTGCGGACCCCTCCGAAACCCGATTTGCGAGCCGTGGCCGCATAAGCGAGAGCCCCTGATGCAGTGTCCGCCCCCATCAATCTTCGCATTGTTGGCAGTGGCATGCCTTGCATCCTTACCCTCGACTGCGTCGGCGTTCGCTGATGATCTCGTGGGCCACGCCACCGTTGTCGACGGCGACACCATCGAAATCCACGGCCAACGCATTAGGCTATGGGGCATCGACGCGCCGGAGAGCGACCAACTCTGCCGCAACGACGAGAGCGACCTTTACCCATGCGGCCGACAGGCAGCGGCGTCGCTCGCCGCGCTGTTCTACGCGATCCCCCGCCCGGTCACCTGCTCTCCACGAGGCCAAGACCAATATGGCCGCACAGTTGCGGTCTGCGTGCTCGGAATCCCCGGTCCGGACCTTGGCCAATGGCTGGTCGCCAACGGCCATGCTCTCGACTGGCCGAAGTACTCGCAGGGTCGATACGAGGACAAGCAACGCGGAGCGGAGAAAGCTGGCCGTGGCATATGGTCGGGCAGCTTCGTTGAGCCGTGGCGTTATCGGGAGTGCATCCGTGCCGGCGGACGTCCCGCCGCCTGCTCCGACGATCCAGACCAACGTCCATAGAGCCGCCATTGTCACCTGATCATCAGGTACATACACCCTAACCCGCGTTGCCAATCTGCATCGCTTCTGCCAAGCGTAAGCCCATGAGCCCGAATTACGAGTTTGTATTTCAACGAGCGCTTTCGCTATCGGGAGTTGAGCGGCCCCGCGTCCTGGATTACGGCTGCGGGCGCGGCGAGGTAGTCACTCACGGGCGTCAGGCTGGCTACGAGTTTTTTGGAGCAGATTTGGACGCCCCGGCGTCGGAACGTCCCGAGCACTTCCGAGCGCTCCGGGATGGCCGACTCGACTTCGATGACGGGTTCTTCGACGTCGTCATCTCGAACCAAGTATTCGAACACGTCAGAGACCCAGAGCTTGCGGTGTCCGAGATCGCCCGCGTGCTGAAGCCTGGAGGGACGTTCCTGGCTTTGTTTCCTGACCGGACGTCATGGTTCGAGGGCCACGTCGGGCTTTACTTCGTGCAGCACCTGCCCGATGCCATGGCGCATCGCTACATGCGCGCCGCCCATCGCCTCGGCTTCGGCTACTACCGAGAGGGCAAGAGCCCGAAGGACTGGGCCGATTTCATGCTGAACCAGCTCAAGACTGACGTCTTCTACTACTCGCCCAAGGACCTGCGAACCTGGTGGCGATCGGCTTTCGGTTCTGCTCCGGTCGCGGCCGAGGCTGACTTTATGCGGTTCCGCCTCCAGTCCAACGGACTTGAAGGGCTGTCACGGCTCGCGCACGCGCCGGTGGCTGCGAACATCCTCGCATTCGTCTGCCGCAAGCGGGCCGGCATCGTTTGGGTAACACGCAAGTCCAGCGCCCCAGCTTGATGGGATCGCTGGCCGCGTGACCGACTGTTTCCGGTGAGATTGCGCTTCTCCACCGCTTCCGGTTGAATAGCCCGATGAGATCGGGGAGCGTGATCATTCTGCTGGGGCTCACTGCCCTGGTGTCGTATTCGGTCGGGCAGCAAGGCGCGCCCGGCAACGGCACGGCCACGCCTGCACCTACCCCGGTCCCTGCCGCGCAAGTCACCCTGACCAAGCCGGTGGCGTTTACGGCCGTCCCGGCCGAAACGGCGAGCCCGCCTGCCACAAGACCGGAGACCGAACGTCGGGTCATTGCGGCGCCGACCAATCTCGCCCCGTCAGCGAAGCCAGAAAGCAATCGCCAGCCCGCTCCAACGCAGGCCAAGCTCGCGCCGCCGGAGAAGCCGGCCGCACCCGATACAAAGCGCAAGGTTGAGACCGCGCTCACGGCAGCAGCAATCGTGGCGATCCTGATCAAGGCCAGCCGAGACCAGTACTACCGCACGGGCCACCCCTGCGCCTGTCCGGACGATCTGATGCGGAACGGCAGAGCCTGCGGAGCGCGCAGCGCACACTCAAAGCCAGGAGGGGCATCGCCCCTGTGCTATCCGAGCGATGTGACAGCCGAAATGATTGACACCTATCGGCGTCAAGCGACACAGGCGAGTCGATAGGAACGGGTCCACGCCATCGGCGGCACGGATGGCGCGTCGCTCGCGCCGCCGGTGTTACCCCTGCGGCTTCATGCCAAGGCGCTCGCCGCACATGCTGCCGTAAGCCCCCACCACGCCGAGGAGGCCGTCACCCGCGTTCGGGTCCTCCGTGTTGAGCTGTTCTATGATTCCGGTCGGCGATACGACGACGTTGACCTTACATGCGTAGGTCTTTGCGCTTCTGTCACTCGTTAACGTGGTCTCGGTCGCAAGCTGCCAGACATACGACGATTGACCGCTGTTCATCCGGAAACTGCTGGTCGGCGGCCCCCACTTCATCACGAGGGTATCGACATTCTTGCCGACATATTCCTGACCGAGGCGCGCCCGGACCTCCGGCGCAGATGCTGCACAAGCGCCCAATACGGCACAGATGGCCGTCACCCCAACCAATCGCATCGGCTCCCCCTCTAATACCAATGAACCGCAATCGTTCGGGTCTGGCAACACCCCAGGTAGCGCCGTGAATCTTTTTCCCGAATTATCTCTGGGATTGGGCAACGCGCCGCCGGCTAAAGGTCACCCGGTCCCGCAGCTTGCGCCGAGCGTATGCACAGCCCCAAGACCTAGCGGCTTTCCTGAAGCGGCAATTGGCGAGATCATGGAGCATGAGCACCAAGTCGCGCGAACGCCTTTACGGGTCCGCCATTCGCATTGCAGCGGAGCAGGCCGCTCGCGCACGCAAGGAGGCAGATCGCCTTGCCTGCATCGCCTGGAACAAGCTCATGCTTGAAGCCGGCGGACCGGCGCAGCCGTCGCCGACGCTCGGCGACGCCTTGAACGCGGGTTTCGGTTATCTTGAGGTTCGATGCCTCGGCTGCGACACCAACCAGACCGTGGCGCTCGACATCGTGCGGCGACCGAAGACAACGCCCATTCATGAGCTGGAGCGCTACATGCGCTGCAAGGACTGCTCGGCGCTGCGGGCCTATTCGTACAAGCGGAGCGTGCTGGTCGCGTTGCGTGAGACCAAGATTTCAGCTGCGCACCCGGCTTCGGTCTGGTGGCCGGGAGAGCGCTGATCAGTTAAGGCAGCAAACGTATTCCAACACACCGATGAGGTAACTCGACATGAGCCGTTTTGAAGAACTCACCAAACTGTTCAACCCATGGCGCAGAAATTGGGTTGAACAATACCGTGCACATCAAACCCTCCCGTATCGTATAGCAAGGCACATTCAGAACTTTCTCGGCTGTCCTGAATACTTTGGCGATCCCAATCCAACTTCGGGAGATCAACGACACAGGTACGTGTCACCGACCCATGCGATATGGGACAACGAGAACGGCTTTTTCAATCTGCAAGCTCATGATGACATGTATGCGGATGTCGAGTTTCACGAGGACGGGCATTTCTATTTTGGCCTTCGCGTGTTCCTGGAACATGCTCCCAGGACCTACCCAAAGGAGGCATTCTGGTTGCTATATCGAAGTCGGTTCGACGGTTCGCGATTCTTCGTAACAGAGCAGAGTTCTAGGCAAGAGTTTGACGTAGGGTTCGATCCACTGATCCTCGACCCACTCGCCGAGAATCTTTTCGAACGACTCAAGGCAGATTTGAACAAGAGCCCAATGGTGGTGACGGACTTCGATCGTCCTCGCAAAATCGGCTTTGTTTGACAGTTAGAGCGGCACTAATCAACGAAGCGCATGTGCAATCTGTACTCCATCACTACGAACCAAGCCGCGATCGCCGAGCTGTTCCGGATCGTCCGGCGTTACGAAGGCAACCTGCCGCCGATGCCCGGCGTGTTCCCGGACTATCCGGCGCCGGTCATTCGCGGCAACGACGACGATCGCGGGCTGGTGCTGATGCGCTGGGGTATGCCGCCTCCTCCGCGCACGGGCGGGCCGCCGGTCACGAACATCCGCAACACGTCCTCACCCCACTGGCGCGGCTGGCTAAAGCCGGAGAACCGCTGTCTGGTCCCGTTCAACAGCTTCGCCGAATACGCACCGGAGCCGAACCCGGAGACGAAGAAAAAGGACGTCGTTTGGTTCGCGCTATCGGATGATCGGCCGCTGACCTGCTTTGCCGGCATCTGGACCGAGTTCAAGGGTGACCGTGGCACCAAGTCGAAGCCTGTGCCGGGCCCGCATCTGGTCTATGGGTTCCTGACCACAGAGCCCAACGCCGTGGTCGCGCCGATCCATCCCAAGGCCATGCCGGTTATCCTAACCACGGCCGAGGAGCGCGAGGTCTGGCTGCGTGCGCCGTGGGATGAAGCCAAGGCGCTGCAGCGGCCGTTGCCGGATCACGTGTTGCATATCGTGATGCGGGGCACTGAGAAGGAAGATATGGCGCCAACATAAAATCGATCGGCGGATGCGTCGTCCGTCGCGCGAGGCGGAAACCGGCGAATGTCGGTCCTCTAAGGTGACAGAGATTCTGGCGATGGATTGGGTTCAGTACCTGAGTGCTCTGCTGGTTCCCTCGCTCGCAATCTTTGGGGCTGTCATCGCCGGGCTCCAATGGAGAACTAACGAGCGTAAACGCAAGCAAGACCTGTTTGATAGGCGTTTCGCCTTCTACATGAAGGCCGTTTCGTACTACGAGGACTTCTGGTCCGATAGAGCTGGCACAAGCTCTGCCTACGATTGGAAGACCCTCTACGTCGAAGCCGGCTTCCTGTTCGGGCCGGATATCGTCAAGCATTTACAGTCAATGAATGGCAAGATGAAGTTTGATATTCAGTGGTTTTCCGAGCCGTTTGGGAAATATATGCAGCTGAAATGACGGATGGGGGCGGTGATGTCAGTCGAGCATGAATTTGGCGGGCAACATACTGACCTGAAATTGTCGATCGTCGAAGGTTATCTCAATGCTTACACCCGTGCGTTGCGCGGGCATTTCGAGCATCTTTGGTATATCGACGCATTTGCTGGCACCGGCAGCCGTACGGTACGGACAGAGCGCCGAGGCGCAACTCTGGTCGAATTGCCTGTCGACGAAGTATTAGACCAAAGGCGCGGCTCCGCGCAGATCGCAGTCGATGTCTCGCCCCCGTTCGATTTTATCGTCTTCATTGAAAAGAACAGCAACTACGTGGCCGCGCTCAACGATCTCGCGGCAAAGCACCTGCAGCGGCGCATCCAAGTTGTTGAGAGTGACGCAAACACAGCACTGCGGCTGTTGGTCGCCAATAACACGTGGAATGACAAGCGCGCCGTGGTTTTCCTAGACCCTTATGGGATGGAGGTGGAATGGAACACGTTGGAGGTGCTCGCAAGGACCGAGGCCATCGATGTTTGGTTTCTTTTCCCGTTGGCTGGGTTGTATCGGCAGGCGACGCGACGGCTCACCGACATCGACGAACACAAACGAGCTGCGCTTACTAGGATATTTGGGTCTGACAAGTGGGAGTCTGAGCTCTATCCTGATGGCGATCCCGACATGTTCGGCGTCATACCCGAAAGAAGGCGCGAACTCGATCCGCGAGGCTTGGAGCGTTACGTTCAGCAGCGGCTAGGCGAAATATTTTCCACCGTGCTGGCCCCTCTCGCCCTTCCAATTGATCGGGGGCCACAGATGTTCTCGCTATTTCTCTGCATCTCGAATCCGGCGCCCAGTGCGATCGGCTTGGCACAGCGTATTGGGAACCACCTACTAGACCCGAAGCGGCATCTCATCATACGTTCGTCCGCGCAATAGGCGTCCGGCGGCTTTCTTGTTCTTGCCGCCCCATTGTTTGAAGAAGAAGGCGGTTCCGTCGCGGCGACACATGGCTTTGACCTCGTCGACCCATCGCGGGTCCATTGGCCGTGCTCGCGGACCACTCTCGCCCCCGACTATCGCCCAATGAATGTCGGAGAGGTCGGCCGCTGCGACTGATCCCAGCAATGGCTCAAATGAAATGAACCGAACAACAGACCGCGTTCGGCGAAGTTCTTCGACCCGATCAAGATGATCAGCGCTCTCAACGCTTGTGCCAAGCCAGACGTTCGACAGCACCGGCAATGATGAGGTGATCGCTGCCATCCGATCAGGTCGTTTCGTGAGGACCTGATACGTGTGCTGCGGCGTGGTCTTCATCGTTGACCACACGTCTGCAACAAAATCTTGGGGTACATCCGGATGGAAAAGATCGGACATCGAGTTGACGAAGATGTGCCGGGGCCTTTTCCAGGAGATCGGCACCTCGAGCGCTTGTCGGTCAACGGCAATTCTCCCGGTCCAAACCGCTCGCCCGCCGCTCTTCCTGGTGAGCCGGCTATATTTCGTAACTCCCATAGCTTCGAGACGAGCTGCCATCCGCATTGCATAACAATTGGTGCAGCCAGCCGACAGCACAGTGCAGCCAGCTACTGGGTTCCAAGTCGCGTCCGTCCATTCGATGTTCGTCTCGGCCATGACGATCCTCCATCTGGTACAAGACCTGACACGCGCTCGTTAAGCAACGCTAAACCGATTCGCCAAGCAATGTCCGCGCCGTCGGCACTCCGTCCCGCCGGATGCGCGCGCGTTCGCCCAGCTAGAATGAGAACGTGTATCGTAATGACCGAGCGATGCCAGCGTGCGTCGTCATCAGAGCGATCGGGCGGGTCGAGTCAGCCGTGACAGACTCGAACATGCCGTTTGATGTGGTCGCGAACCTCTGGACGATCTTACCAGGGATGATCCGCTCGCCTTCGCCCGCCGACCTCAGCTCATAGCCCGCCTCCGTCAGCTCGCTGACCAGGGACGATCCGGGCACGCACTCGACGATAACCGGATCGGCCCCCGGCAGCGACACAATCCAGCCGCCGCGCGCGGTCACCCACCGATTGAGAGCCGCAAACCGCTCGTTGGCACTCTTGGCCGGCTCGAACTGCTTGCCGGGGAAATGCCTCATGTGGCTACTCGCAATCGTGGGCATAGGCCATGACCTTATCAACGAGGTCCTGCAACACCTTGCGCAGGCCGGTGACATCTTTACGTCCCGGCGTGTGACGCAGCGTGACAAGCCGTGTCGCCACGTTCGCCATGATCTCGTCGATGGCTCGCAACTCGTAATCCTTGGCGGTCGGGATGGCCATCAGTGAACCGTGATCTTGACCGCGCCGGCTGCCGCCGCGCCGAACTCATCTCGAACGGCGCCGATGATCTCCGCGCGCGTCTTGGGTGGCCAGCTTGGCACCCCGGCCGGACACCAAGGATGCCTCATCCGGTCGTGCATCAGGAGATCAACGGCCTCGTTGATGCGGGGATTGTCGCTGTAGGTCACCCCTGCCCTCCGTATTGACCGGACGCCAGCATTGCCAAGTAGCGCCGCTTATTGGCGGCATACATCCGCTCTTTATCGTGGTCCGACATGTGCAGCCCGCTCACCGCACCAAACGAGTTGCGGGCAATGGCCCGTTCCTCGGCGGTCAACGTGATCGTTCCGATGTCCTGCCTGCCCGATGCCGTCGGCACGCCTCGCGAAACCGGCGCCGAAACCGGAACACGTCGAGCCGGTGCCTGAGAGAGAAGTCGCGGCAGCGATGCCCCTGATTGCGGCGCTGGCTCCGCTCCAGGTCGTTGGACCGAGACGACGGCGGGTGTCGCGGAGGACGCCGGATCGGTCCGCAGCGCCCCGGTGCGGGTCCGCTGGATCAGCTCAAGGTCGGCTGTGACGCCTCCGAGGATACGGCTCTTCATCGCCTCGGTGTCGTCCTCGACGCCGTCCGCCAAGGCTGCCGCGTAATGCCGCGACGCCAGCGGCGCGATGCCGGGGTCCAGGAGACGCGGATATTGCTTCAACGTCTCGCGCTTGAACTCGGAGATGCCGGGGATGCGGTCAATCTGTTCCTCGATCGTTGGGGGGCGCGGCGGCGGCTGCTTCGCCAGCTCCTCGGCGCGGCGCTGCGCCTCTAGCGCTTGCTTGATTGGGTCGTCCGGTCCGGCATGGGTCGCAGCATCTGCCGATGGTTCGGACGGTGCACCTGGCGGCGGCATATGGTCGACGACCGGCACAACGCCACCATCCTTGAACGCCAGCGGCTTCCGATACTTCCGACGGGTCACCAACGGGTCACCAAAGGGCTTGAGGTCAGGCGCTGACGCGGCGGACGTTCGGCATGTAATCGTCCTCGCCGACATGGTTCTTGTCGGTCCGGCCCGGTCCGCCCGCCTTCGGCTTTTTCTGGCCGCTATGATACGAGTTCTCGCTGGCGCGCTCGGCCCAATAGCCGAGGTCCACCGGACTGCGGCTCGCACCGCTCGGGCCAGCCTGTCGCTTGTACTCTCGTAGACGTTTGATGCTGCTCATTTCAGGCTCCTATTGGCCGCGTTCCCGGAAAGTCGTAACTTCCATCGGCTGCCCCATGTCATTGATCGGCACGTTGGCATCGCGCGTCTGACGCTCGGGGCGGTGACCACGCGCAGCCTCCTGCAGATATGAGGTGCGGGTGCGATTGAGGTACTCGGCGAGCGCCACGGCGACATCGCCATGCGTGCCATAGATGTTGCTGCAAGGCCGAATGCCTGCCGGATGCTCGACCTGTGCCGACCATTGCTTCGGGTTGTTGTTCATCTGCATCGCGCGGGCGATGCGCTTGTCGCCATTGGCTTCAAGCTCAACGATGTAGACCTCGGCAACGCGGCTGCTCTTGAGCGTCAAGACCATGGCTCACCTCCGGACCGTGCCCTGGTCGTCGCGGTAGGTCCCATCGCGCCGCATCTGCGCGTATCGCGCCTTCTGGCGTGAATAAATCTCAAGTTTCTGCTCGTGTGATAGGTTCGGGCTCTGACTGAAGTTCGACGCGACCTGCATCTCCTCGTCGGTCAGACCATGCGGGTTCTGGCGCTTCGCGGGGGCTTGAGCGAAATACGCATTCGCGCGCTGAGCCAGCATGGCATGCTGCGCGTCAAGCTCAAGAATGCGGTTCGCCGCGTAGTTGACCCGATCCGGGTCCTCGGACATGCGGCCCGCCTCCAGCTCGGCCACATGCTCGGCCCGCTCGGCCTCGATGCGCTGCGCTTGCGCCGTCAGGATTGCTTCATAGCTGTATGACATCGGAACACTCCTGTCAGATTGCCTTGCAAGATGCGCCGGGTTCGGCGCCATTTGATTGCTGCTGCCGAACAGCAGCAATTGCGCCCTGCTGCATCAGGTAGATGTTGACCGCCTGCCGAAGATGGTCTGATCGATCAATCAGGGACATCTCAGCGAGCAATTCGAGCGCGGCGTATTGCTCCGGAGTTGTCCAGAATTCCAGCTTGATAGGAAAGCGCGGCTTCTTGGCCATGACGTCAACCTGATCTCTACATGTCACGATCGGCGTCAGCGCCGACTGCAACGTTCCTTTGCCCTGTCAGTGCCGGGGCACAATCCCGCCGGAGCAATCGCGATAGTCGCTCCAAGCGTCCGCGAGCCGATCGTTGGCCTTGTTCAATTTCGTGGGTGACCCGCCGCGCCGATATTCCTCGGTTGCTCGGCGGACGTCTGCTTCTGCTGCGGCGATCGCAGCGGCAGAGCGTTCCAGATCGCTCATAACCTGTTCTTTCTTGAACTTGCCATCACATAAGCGCAGTTTATACCCGGAGCTGGCGGCATGCAACGCGCCGTCTTGTGTCATAGGAGACGAGTGTGCAGCCGCGCTACGTCAGTGTTAGTAGTTCGGGGTCAAGCCCGTGGCAGTTGACAAACTGGCACAGCAAGCCGCCTATGATGCTCGGCTTCGGAATCCGCGTTGCGTCGTTGTCGTCGCAATATCAGATCGACGTCACCATGGACGACCCGACCAACGTCTTCCCGTCGTCAGCCGGCCCGACTGTCTTTTCGGCGAGCGCGATCGGCGGCCCGTTGACCAGCTCGGCAAACCAGATCGCCAGCATTTCGACATGTCCCATCGCCGCATGGCGTCTGACCAACAGCAGCACGGGCGGCATTGTAACGGTCACGGCACTCCAAGTTGGACTCGGATGATGGTCGGCGACAACGACATCATCACGCAGGGGCGCGAGGCCATGGCTCGCATCCGAGAGGGCGAACGGATGTCATTTCAGGACTGGTGCGCTGTCGGCCGCGCCTGTCGCATCGGCCGCCGCGAGGCGATGGCCCTGGCCAAGGTCAACTCGCCGAAGGGGGCAGCGTACAGCCTCCGCATGAATGGCTGGCTAGCTGATCAAGGACTCGGAGACATCAGCCGCGTGGATCAGTTCTGGTCGATGCAGATGGCCGACAATGCGGAAGCGATCGCGACGTGGCTTGACGCCCTGCCCGCAGCCAAGCGGCGCCGCTTCACGTCACCGCACGGCATCGTCAACGGCTGGCAGAGGAGCTTTCAACGCCCGTCGCCGAAGGTGCGAAACATCGTCCAGAAACCGCGCCAGGTATGGAAGCCGAAAGCCGCCCCGATTGGCATTCCAGGCGACATGATCCAGCGCGCGGCCCTCGCTTTGCGCGACGGATGGTGCAATGACGTCGTTGTTCTTGCTCGTCTCGCTCTTCAGGCCGCCATCCGCAGCGAGGCAGATGTCATCGAGCTGCTTCCGATCAGACGGGGGCCGGCTGCCGCCCGTGCCGGCAATCACGCACCTGCCGTGTAGCCGGGGCTATTGTTTACGGGGCAAGCCGTAACATAGATTCAAGTCTTGATAGAGACGACAAGAACATCAGCGGCGCTGATATGCATCGTGGTCGTACTCATACGCCGATTGTGGCACCCGGACCGATTAACTAACGGTAACCGAACGGCGCGGCAGGCGGTGGCTAAGTCCCGATCCAGAGCCGCAACAAACCGCGCCGGCTAACCCGTTGATCCGGAACGATCAAAAAAGTCGATGCCAGATGCGCAGCAAAAGATCACCTTCGCCGAGATGCGCGCCGCTGGCTTGCGCGGCGTCTTGGGTCTGCAAGATTACAAACGCGGGCATGGGTCCGGTTCTCGCCAGATCAATGGTCAGAAGCGCGGCGCGCTCCGCGAAACAAGGGGCGGCCGGCGAGCTGACACGATCCAAAAAGCCGTCGCATTGGCGCTGATCGCCCCTGGCGCCCTGTCCATGGCCCGTGCTTGGCTATTGCGGGCTTTTCGAGGTTTCCGACCATGATCAAAGTTTGGGTTCTGCTGATCTTTACGAGCAACGCTCCTGCCGTTGATCTCTCGACCATCGAGACCGTCAAGCACGCATTCCGAAGTTTCGACGAATGCCAGCAGGCGCGAGCTGCGCTCGAAGCAACTTGGGCCGCGCAGCACCGCTGG
This sequence comes from Bradyrhizobium sp. HKCCYLRH1034, assembly GCF_051168375.1. NCBI lineage: Bacteria > Pseudomonadati > Pseudomonadota > Alphaproteobacteria > Hyphomicrobiales > Nitrobacteraceae > Bradyrhizobium > Bradyrhizobium sp. HKCCYLRH1034. The sequence goes on from NZ_JBNPUW010000007.1 coordinate 100,126, forward strand.
GCGCCTTCGCGCTGCGATGAAGTCGTCGTCCCGCCATGAACCGCAGCAGCCAACGCGCAATGCTGGGAGAGGCGGCACGGCGACGCAGGGGTGAGAAGGAGGAGGCCCGCGCGGAGGTGATGTCAGGCCGGATTGGCAACGTCGATGATCAGCGCCGGGTTGGGCCTCCAAGCAAGCCACCTACTCCATGGCCCGTTTCTTCCAATCTGGGCCGCATTCGTCATCTGAGCAATTGTGGCGATCGCAAAGCTCTCCCTCGGCCCGCACGGGCTGGTTTGCAGGATAGGTAGCAAAGTTGAAAGTTGGCAGAGGTCTCGCGATGTAGCAATACTCGGTCAAATGCCAACCGCCGAGGATGTCCTGATACCTAATTATACCCGCAGCCCCGAATTTTGGGCCGTTTTGCATCTGCTTGAAGCCTTCGGGATTGTTTCCCACCGTCTGAGCTATAGAGCTTCCTTTTGGGGCAATCATTCTGTGCGCGCGCGGCTGCTGTTTTGAGGGATCGCCCCAAGGGAAACCGGTCGGGAGCCCAACCGTGCCCTGTGTAAACGTTGTCATGTTTCTGGTCTGAGTATTGCCGGCATTCTCGATCAGCGGAAACGCCAGCCATACACGCCCAGGGTCCGATGGCTCTTGATACGTGATATACTGAAATGCGTTCGAAAACACGAAAGCCCGGTTCGCTACAATCGTGCCTTCGCGGGCGATCAAGGCTTGCCAACCCGCGAAAATCGCCGCAGCAAAACCACCAATCGCTGCGATGAACCCGAAGAGCGCTGTCGCGTAGTCGATCCAGTGTTTGCTACTCCCTCTCAAACCTGTTGTCTCCGCAGAAGCAGGTTGGATTTCGCTATGGGGCCGGTCCAGGGGCTGCCCGTCAGCCGTCGTGGCCTTTTGCGTCTGGCCATGTGACGCCTGTGTTTTGCGTCTACCCAGTTTTCTGTTCATCCCAAACACCCCCACCCCGATGATGACGGCGAGCCCGGCTCGACGTCGTCGCAACGTTGAGGCGGCATATATCGGATCGTCTCAAGACGCCTACGTCATCTGCGGCTCGGCAAGAACGAGACACATCTACGGAATGGAGCCGCCGGTTGATCACACTGGCGGCGCCTACTACTTCGTACCGAGCTTGCGAGCCACGGCGCTCGCGATGGCGTCAACGTCAGGCAAAACACCAAGGACAGCCCGACAGGTCGGACACTTGGCCACGAAACCACCCACAAGCGGACCCGTGACGGTGTTACCCACCGGCCCAGCTTCGAGTGCAACATTCGAGATCGCCTTATCGCAAGAAGGGCACTTTAAATTCATTGCACCGTCTCCGATTACCTAAAGTAGTAAGTGATCTTACCGACAGCTCAGGAGTCCCTCAAACGGGAAGACTGAGATATGCACCACCTTGCCGAGGTATCGATCCTCGTGGTCACGTCGGGTGACCATGGACCGACCTCCCCCAAAGCGGTCCCCATGGAAACCGCACCTCCTGAAAAGACAGGACTCCAGGATGCGCACGTGGCGGCAGGGGATCGGGTCCCATTTTCTCAGGGGCGGTGCGTTCAATGCGGCCCCTACCCCCGGTTGGGTCCCCCCGCCCGCCCTGGCCGGCGGCCCGCCCCTGCCGCCCGGCCTGCCGTGGTGCGGCGCGGCGGCTGGCGATCTCGTTGAGATGTTGCCGTAAGTGCGCTCGTCACTGTCTGGAACAGGCGGTGAGGCCTGTTCCGTTTTCTGAAGGAAAGAGAACATGCTCCAGGGTGAGGATCAAAGTCCCATTGATATTGTTTGGCTTTCTGCCAGATTTTGGCAGATGCCCCCAACTATCCCACCAACCGGGCCTTGTCGGCCGCTCGCCGTCGCGCGAGGTCGACCATGAACTCCAAGCCCTCGACCAGCTCGGCAGGCCCGCCGAAGTCGGCCTCAAGCCGGTCCAGGACCTCGTCAGGCGTCCGGCAGGCGTCACACTCGCCCGGGCCGCCGATCTCGATCTGATCGCGCAGCAGGCCCGTCAGCTTGCCGATCAGAGCGAGGCTGCCGTTGACCGCGCCGAACTGCTTCGCGGCCCGCGCGGCCTCGACCGTCGCCTGCAGCTCGGCGAGCAGCGACTGCACCGTGATCCTGTTTTTCTGCGCCACTGGCCGCTGTAGCTCGGTGATGCGTTCATTCACCTTTGCGTTCCTTAACAACCGGCTCGCGCAGGCGTCGGCGGCCGGACGATCTTCGAGTCCATAGACGATCTGATAGGCGCGGCCAGCGTTGAGGTTGTTGGCCAGCAGGGTATGACAGAAGGCTTCATGTTTGCGGTTGGGTAGTTCGGGCATCAGCGAGTCGACGTCAGCGTTGCATGGGCCAGTCCGAGCTGGGCCGACGTCATCGTACCATACGTCTCAAGCTGTCGTCCGATCGTTTCGAGCATCGCCTTGCGGCCCGGCGTCTGCGCTCGCCTGATCGCCATCGAAATCAGCAGCTCATGCTTGGTAGAACTCGCCGGGGTAACCATCGTCGTCTCCTCATCCGCGTGTGACATGTGCTCGCCTGTCGGCTGCGGCTCATGTCACGCGCTGGTCGTCACAGCCCCGCGCTAGTTGTTTTTGGACAGAGTCCGCCCTTTTCTCCGTGGGATGTGCGCAGGAGCCGGAGGCCCAATGCCGCGTACACACCCACGCCCCTGACTGGAGCAGAGGCATTTGCGCCTCCGGATACTCAGTGTCCGCCCCCGTGAGGGGGCGGCACACACCTCACGGTGCATGTCTCCGACGCACTTTCCGGCTGCGTCCAGCGCGGCGCTTGTCATTGCTCCGCGCCTGTTTACCTCCTCGGGTATGCCGAGCATTCCCACGGACCAGGTCGCAAGGGCACAGCGTTGCCTGGATTTGTTTGTTTCCGAGATGGAGCGCTCGGCGCGCTGCGGTCGTCATCGACGGCTTAACTTCAGACTGCCGGGCGACAGGAACACGGCCGGACTCGACCTGTCGCCACTTCAGCGACCGGTCTTCTGATGAGCTGATAATTGCAGGGACCACCGAGCAGCAATTATCGACACGCATTGAAGACCGGGTGCTGGTCTTCCGCGCATCGGGCAATTGCATGTACCGAGAATGAAGGCTATTTGGATGCTGTCCGGAGTTGAGGCCGGATGCCTTCTTCGCGGCGCGCGCAACTTGCCCTTGCGCGTGCCGCCCTCAGAAGCTGAGGGCTGGGGACCTTTTTACGGCTCATCCGAACGCGGCTCAATGCCAAGGGATTGGGCAAAACCGCCGATCCGTCAGCCCTCTTTAACAAACTCTTCCCAAGTCGCTTTAAGGGGCGCGCGTAAGCCGTTGGCTGCGCGTGCAGTTTATCTCTGTTAGTTGACCAGAAAATTATTTCGCGCGCTCTATCGACACTCGATCGACAACAGCGCCTTCCATGGACGCGCGCGATCAACTACAAACTACATCGTCCGACATTGGACGATTTCAAACCTGAGCGGAGACATGACTACATCGGCAGCGCGGCCCAAGCCGCGCCTGTGCACCGTCAAGGAAGCCTGCGACTATGCCAAGGTCAGCAAGAGCCAGCTGTACGTTCGGTTGGCCGCCGGAGAGGTGAAGGCCTACAAGCGCCACGGCACCACGCTGATCGACATGGACTCGCTTGATGCCATGAACTCCAACTTGCCCGAATGGAAGCCCGTCGCTGGAGCCGGTCCGCGCCGTCAGCGGAAGGCGAATCAGTGAGCCGAGGCGCGGGCAAAGTTGGGGGCACAAGTTGCCCGCGCCTCGCAAACACTGTCAAAATAGGCATCTTGTAACAAAATGTGATCCAGCCCGGGGAGCCATTCTGGCCATGCCGAATGGTTCTATATATCCTCCCAATCCCTCTTTCTTGTGACGCGGGACATCCGCCGATTGGCCGCGAACGTGCGCCGATCTTCGCTGTCTTGCCTTGACCGCGCATGGAGCGTCGGGCAAGCGGGGCGAATCTCTTGCAAGTGACGACCAGCGATGCCGATTTCCGATCATCTGAGAGCCGTCCGCAGCAAGATCGGCCATGATCTTTTGGCGACCACAGCGGTTTCCATCTCCGTGTTCGACAACCAGGGCCGCATTCTGCTCGGGCGCGACGCGGAGACGGGCCTCTGGACGTTGCCCGGCGGCGCCATCGATCCGAATGAGCACCCGGCCGACGCGGCCACCCGCGAATGCTTCGAGGAGACCGGGCTCGTGGTCCGGCCGATTCGCCTGCTCGGGGTGTTCGGGGGCCCGGAGTTCCTCATCCGCTATCCCAACGGTGATCTGACCTACTACACGGTGATCGCCTTCGAGGCCGTCATCGAAGGCGGCGCGCTTGCGCCCGATGGCGAGGAGATCGCGAGCCTTCGATTCGTCGATCGTGGGGAATGGGACCAGCTCCCGGTGTCGCCATCGAGCCGGATCATCTCGCGGCAGGCGCTCCAGCACGACCCCACCCCCTACTTCGCTGCCGCGAGCTGGCGGCCCGAAAGCTGAACCGGACTCGAGTCGTTGGATCCTGTCGCCGCAATTCTCATGCTGATGGCCGGTCTGCTTCACGCGAGCTGGCATGCCATCGTCAAGACCGGCAGCGGCCTCTCCCTCCTCGCTGGCATGGGTCTGGTCAGCAGCGCCCTGATCCTGCCCTTCCTGTTTCTCGTTCCCGTTCCGGCACTCGCGACCTGGCCGCTCATCGTGGCCTCACTGGTCTTGCACGCGGGCTACAAGGCGAGCCTCGCAATGGCCTACCGCTCGGCCGAGCTTGGACGCGCCTACCCGATCGCGCGTGGCATCGTTCCGCTGTTCGCAACGCTATTTGCCTCGCTGGGTCTGCAGCAACTGCCACGGAGCGGGCAGTTGATCGGAATTGCCGTCATCGTCCTCGGCATCACCGGCCTGGCGCGCGACCGAATCCACGGTCCGATCGACCGCCGTGCGTTCTGGGCCGCGGTCTGCGCCGCCGCACTGGTCGCCGGCTATTCGGTCGTCGATGCGGCAGGCACCCGGCAGACCGAAGGCTGGGCTTCGTTCACGGTCTGGATGATCGTGCTCGACAGTGTCGTGTTCTTTCTCGTCGCGATGATGCTGCGAGGACCTGCTCTGGTGGTGGAGATCCGAGACGCCTGGCTTCCGGTGCTGATCGCAGGCACCCTGGGGCTGACGTCATTCGTGGTATTCCTTTGGGCCTTGAGCCGCAATCCGATTGCCAATGTGGTCGCGTTTCGCGAATGCAGCGTCCTGTTTGCGACGCTGATCGGCGTGCTGTTCCTGAAGGAGCGTGCAACGCCGCGACGGCTCTGCTGCGCAGCGTTGATCGCAGTGGGGCTGGTCACGGTCGCCCTGCTCAAGCCGGACTGAGATTCTTCAAACAACCGGAGCCATCCACTCCCGGAAATCATAGTTCCATCTTCATCGCATGATGCACAACAGGCGGCCGGCCTGCGGCCCGGACAGGAAAGTTCCGTAAAACCGCTAGTTGCAGAATCGGGACAACTAATTCAGTGTTAACTACTTTGCCATTTTCGAGCCTCAGCCTATTGTCCTTGTAGCGTGAGCGTCCTTCAGTCCTGCTGATACTGAGGTGGCCCATGCCTACTGTCCTCATTATTGACGATGATTGTGCCACGCGCGCTGCGCTGGAAACATTATTGAAGAAGAAGCGGTTCTGCGTGTTTCTCGCGCCGGATGGTCCGACCGGCATTCGATTGATCGGCAGCGTGTCCTTCGATGCCGTCGTGATCGACATGTTCATGCCGGGCATGGACGGCATCGCAACCATTCGCGAGCTCATCAAGCTCGATCCCACGGTCCCGTTCATCGCGATCTCCGGCTACGCGTTCACCGACAAGAAACTGGGTGCTCCAGACTTCCTCGGTATGGCAATCAAGCTCGGAGCGACGGCAGCGTTGCAGAAGCCGTTCGACATCCTCGATCTGCTCGAAGCGGTCGATCGTGCGATCGAGGTGCGCCAACGACTTCTGAGCGAGGCGCGGCACGTCGCTCCTCATCCACGTCTGTCAGGAAGGGCTCATGATGAACATCCTGGTCGTTGATGACGAAGTCGGCGTTTGCTGTGTCATCCAGCACCTTCTGGTTCGCGAGGGCTACGCGGTCACTGCCGTCACCGACGGTCGGCTGGCCATGGATGCCGTGTCCCGCGATGATTTCGCCGCGGCTCTGATCGATCTCAACTTGGCCGACATGGACGGCAACGAGGTCATCCGGGCTGCACGGGCGGCCCGGCCCACGATGCCCATCGTGATGATGTCGGGCATGGTGCTGGAATCAGGACGCGGGACGCCTGATTTGCTCGGCCCCTCGCCCAGAATGGTCGGCCTTCATCGTTTGGCGAAGCCGTTCAAGCCGAAAGACCTGTCGCAGCTGATGCGCGACATTCTGGTGCAGGACACCGAGCTTCTCGCCGTCGCGGTTTGACCGCCAGCGATTCTGCCGCTTGCGTCGAGCCGGACGTTTGGAGCGGGTCGCCTCTTCGGCCTTTGCCAGTGAAGCGGCCTGCGACTCGCGGCAGGCGTTGCGGATCTCTTGCTCCCGGTCGGCTACGGGCCGGATCGTGATCGCTGCACGGCATCACCTGCCGCGCGGGCAGACGGGTCACCGACGACGCGAAGCCTTGGGATGTGAGCCCGTTCACACTGGAACAAAGCGGACCGCGGTATATTTGGAACGAAGGGCACCGCTAACCAATTGGGTCCGTCGTGCCCGATCGTTAGAATTTGAACGATCCGCTCAATTTGAAAAAAGTGGAATTTCGCCATCGTGGCTCGCAGTTTGCGCGAGGGCGAGATGAGCGAAGCCGAATACGAGTTGTTGATGGACGTTGTGAGAACCGCTATTGCGCCCGAGACCGAGACCGATTCCATGGCCCGCTTGTTCTCAATTCTGCATTTCCCCACGGCGGCCAACGACAACCAGGGCGCCTGGCCGCTGATCCCGTTTCCGGACGGCTGGTTCGCGGCCTGCTGACGCGCGATCTTCTGTCGTCATGCAAGCCAAGGGATCGGCACGCCGGAACGCTGCCGCGGTCTTCATTTTCTGAGATGGCGACTGCCGAGGCCGCCGCCCTTCAGATCACCGGCGCTACTTCCTGACTGCGAATACCCAGACGACGCCGCCCTGCGGGACGTTGTCCTCCAGACCAATGTCGCCTTTCGAGAGCGCATCCTGGATGCGCTGCGCATCGACGCCCCAGCCGGATTGCACGGCGATGTACTGCGTGCCATCCGCCTCATAGGCGACGGGCATGCCCATGATGCCCGAGTTCGTCTTCTGCTCCCACAGCAGCTCACCGGTCTTGGCATGGAACGCCCGGAACATCCGGTCGTTGGTGCCGCCGACCAGAACGAGATCGCCCGCCGTCGCGGTCACCGACCCGAACAGCTGGGATTTCGGGAAATTGTGCGACCACACCTTCTTGCCTGTCGCCGGATCCCAGGCCTGCAGCTCCCCGAAATGGTCGGCACCGGGCCGCACCGTGAGCCCGATGTCCTCGGCCTTGGTGCCGAGCCAGAGCTGGCCGGGAACGAGCGGCAGCTTCTCCCCGGTGAAGCCGCCGCAGAAATTCTCGTTCGCCGGCACGTAGACGAAGCGCGTCTTCTGGCTGTAGGCCGCGGACGGCCAGTCCTTGCCGCCCCACAACGAGGGACAGAAGTCGACACGCTTGCCGAGCGTCGGCTTGTGCGCGGGATCGACGATCGGCCGTCCCGTCTCGGGCTCAATTCCCTTCCAGACATCGGTGTGGACGAAGTTCCAGCCGTTGACGTAGTTGATTCGCTCCGGCGTGCGCTCGAGCACCCAGAAGATGGCGTCGCGTCCGGGATGGATCAGGCTCTTGAAGCTGCGGCCGTCCCGCTGCAGGTCGACCAGCATCGGTGCATCGACCTCGTCCCAGTCCCACGAGTCGTTCTGGTGATACTGGAAATGCGTCTTGATCTTTCCGGTCGCAGGATCCAGCGCGATCACCGAGCTGGTGTAGAGATTGTCGCCGGGGTGCAGGCCCCCCGGCCAGGGCGCGGCGTTGCCGACGCCCCAATACACCGTCTTGGTGTCCTTGTCGTAGGTGCCGGTCATCCAGGCAGACCCGCCGCCATTCTTCCAGTCGTCGCCGCTCCACGTGTCATGCCCGGGCTCGCCTTCGGAAGGAATCGTGAAGGTGCGCCAAAGCTCCTTGCCGTCCTCGGCGTCATAAGCGGCAACATAGCCGCGGACGCCGAACTCGCCGCCGGATCCGCCGACCATCACCTTGCCGTCGACGATCAGCGGCATCAGCGTGAGATATTGTCCCTTCTTGTAGTCCTGGACCTTCTTGTCCCAAAGCACCTTGCCGGTTTGGGCGTCGAGCGCGACCAGATGATCGTCCGTCGTGGCGAGGTAGAGCTTGTCCTGCCAGAGGCCGACGCCGCGATTGGTCGGATGCAGCTGGAACAGATCCTCGGGGAGCTCGCGCTTGTAGCGCCAGTACTGGTCGCCGGTCTTTGCGTTCAGCGCGATCACCTGCCCCATCGGCGTCGTGATGAACATGACGCCGTTGTTGACCAGAGGCGGCGCCTCGTGCCCTTCGACGACGCCGGTGGCAAAGGTCCAGACCGGCACCATGTCCTTGACGTTCGTGGTGTTGATCTGGTCGAGCGGACTATAGCCTTGGCCATCATAGGTCCGACGATACAGCATCCAATTGCCTGGCTCGGGATTTTCGAGCCGTGCGGGCGTGACAGGACTGTAGTTGTCGATCGGGCCGGCCACGGCTGCCGGTGCGGCGAGACAGGTGAACGCCACGGTGCTCGATAGCAGCCATTGCTTGATCGCGGTGGACATGGACAAACCTCCCCTGCTTCGTTTTTCGATTCACTTGTTGTCGTGACGGGTGTCGAGACGATGCGAGTTCCGATAGGCACATGGGATCTCATCAGCCCTGTTGGCCACCTACCTTTCCAATGAAGGGCGCAGCGATCATGAGCGCGCCGTCCTTGAGCACGAGGGGAAGCGCGGCGAGCCGCCGGGGCGCGGGGCCGAACACGACCTGCGCCCCGCGCCTCGGGTCGTACTCGGAATTGTGGCACATGCATTTGAAAACATCGTCGTTGCCCTCGGTCGCCTTGATCCAGGCCGTGACCGGGCACCCCGCATGCGAGCAGATGGCCGAATAGGCGACGATGCCTTCGGCCGCACGCTGACGCGTGTCTTCGTCGAGTTCGTTTGGATCGAGCCTGACGAGCAGCACCTCGTTCAATCGCGACCCGTCACGCACGATCGCATTCGCTGGATCCTTCGGCCACCCATGAACCGGTGGCTCGCCAATCTTCAAGTCATCAGGCGTGATCGTCTGCCCTTCGCGCTCCCCTTCCGAGAACACGAGCAGGTCGCCCTTTTGCGGCCGCTTCTCCTTGCGCGGATCGTCGTCATCGGCCGCCGCGCTGGCAACCGTTGCGCATGCGGCAAGCGTGCCGAAAACCACCGAGCGGCGTGTCGGGTGATCATCCATGACAGATCTTTGCGTGTGAAGTTGTGTGCGAGTCGCGGGCGTGCTGTTCTAGAGAGCTCGGCTCCCCGCAACGCACCCTGACATAGAACAATTAGAACTACACAACCTGACGAAATCAAGGCGCGTTGCGCGATTTCGCCGCGATGTCTTCAACTATCGTCGCTGCTGCGCGCCATTGCCGGTGCAGCAGTTCGGCGAAAGCTCCTAGCGATCGGGAGCGACGGTGTCGCCAGCTCCGTCTGGAATTGCGACCACGCGAGTTGTGGACCAGGGTTCGCGATGAGGGCGGCGCGACAATCCCTCTCTGCGCTGCCGTGCCCGATGCGACCAGTTCGAAACGCGGCTGGGCGGATCGAAATTCCAGCTGGCCGAAGGCCCGGATCGACGACGTCGGCCTTCGCGACGAGAGTGGTTGCCTAACCGAGAGATTGCCTATATTGCTCCGCCCACAGGGGCCACGTGGCGGAGTGGTTACGCAGCGGTCTGCAAAACCGTTTACACCAGTTCAATTCTGGTCGTGGCCTCCACTCAATCAAGATCAAGCGGTTGGACTACCCATTGGGGCCGCGAACCGGCGCTAGATGGGCAGATCGTCGATGCCGCCGGGATAGCTGACCTGCGCGCGCGGCCAAGTCAGAATTGCCCCTCGTTCACCGGCCGAGACGCCCGTCCGATCCGAGCCGGATCTGCCGGCCAGCCGGGGCGCGTAATCCCGGAGCTGCACCACGTTGGACTTTTCTGCTTCCGGCATGGCTCTCATCCTCGTTCCATGCTGCAATGCAAGAAGCGTACCTCCGGTTCCTAAACCCGCCGTTTACGGTTGCGCCAATCCGGCTTGCGGGCCTTTGGGCGGGGCGTGAGCTCCGGCTGCGCTTTTTCCACCTCCCGATACCGCGCCAGCATGCGCTCGAAGCTCGCGTCGAGGGCCGTGGCAATCTCCGGCCGCCGTTCCAGCGCGGCCATCAGCATCCCGGCAGCCTCGATGGTCGACAGCCCGTCGCGGCGCGGTTCGCGGCGCAGCCGGCCGTAGCGCGACGGCTGCCGCGGCCCGAGGATCACGCGCTGGCATTTCAGCATCCACGGATTGCGCCACCACAGCGCTTTGGCCTGGCTCCAGGTGCCGTCGAGCAGGATCACGCCCTCGATCGACTTGAGGATGGCGCGCTGGTTGTCGGCGACCTCACCCTTGCGGGTCACCGCGACCACCTCGCTCTCGGGATCGAGCTCGGCCGCCTTCGCCGAGCCGAGATAGAGAATGGCCCAGCGCGCGGGATCGGCGACCGGCCGTCCCAGTGCCTTGGCGAGGCTCGGCCAGGATAGCCCGACCTTGACCACCGCGTTCTTGAAATGCAGGGCGGCGAGCCGCGCGGTGCCGAGCGCGCGATCCTGCTCCTGCGGATGCTGCAGGATCAGGAGCCCCAGCCGGCTCTCCAGCGGTGTGACGCTGTCGCAGATGCACAGCGGCAGCGGTTTCTGGCAACGCGGGCAATCGGGCGGCGCCTCGGTGGCGAGCGGCGGATGGTCGTGTGGTTCTGGCATGCGGCGGCTATACGCGCCCGCGGACAGGGCCACAACGGCTCATTCAGCGGACGCGGCGAGCGGCTCCGGGGTCGAGCGGCGGCGCAGCCGGTCGATCAGCAGGTAGATCACCGGCGTGGTGTAGAGGGTGAGGATCTGCGACACCAGCAGCCCGCCGATGATGGTGATGCCGAGCGGGCGGCGCAGCTCGGTGCCCGGACCGGTCGCGATCACCAGCGGCAGGCCGGCGAACAGCGCGGCGAGGGTCGTCATCAGGATCGGGCGAAAGCGCACCCGGCAGGCCTCGAAGATCGCATCGGCCGAGGACATGCCGCGCTGGCGCTCGGCCTCGAGCGCGAAATCGACGAGCATGATGCCGTTCTTCTTGACGATGCCGATCAACAGGATGATGCCGACGAAGGCGATCACTGTCAGCGGTGTGTTGGTGACCTGCAAAGCGAGCAGCGCGCCGAGCCCGGCCGACGGCAGGGTCGAGATGATGGTCAGCGGATGCGCCAGGCTCTCATAGAGCACGCCGAGCACGATATACATCGCGGCCAGGGCGAACAGGATCAAGAGCGGCTGGCGGCCGCTGCTCTTGTTGAAGTCCCCGGCATTGCCGTCGAAGCTGCCGCGGATGCCCTCCGGCATGTGCAGCTCGTCGACGGCGCGCTGGATGTTGGCGGTCGCGGTCTGCAAGGGCACGTCCGGCAGCAGGTTGAACGACACGGTGGTCGAAGGGAACGATTGCGAGTGATACACCGCCAGCGGTGACAGGCCACGCTCGGCCTTGACCAGCGCCGACAACGGCACCTGCGCGTCCCCTGCCCCGGCCACATAGATGCGGTCGAGATTGGAGGGATCGGTCTGGAATTTCGGGTCGATCTCCAGCACGACCATGTACTGGTTGCGCTGGCTGTAGACGATCGATATCTGGCGTTGCGCGAAGGCGTTGTTGAGCGCGTTGTCGATATCCTGGACGCGGACGCCGAGGCTCGCCGCCTTTTGTCGGTCGATCCGCAGCGCGAGCTGCAGGCCACCGGGATCGCGGTCGCTGGAAATGTCGGTGATGCCGTCAACCGTCTCCAGGCGCTTGGCGACAATCGGCGCCCATTTCTGCAGAAGGTCGAGATCTGGGCTGCTCAATGTGTACTGATAGTCGGAATCGCTCTGACGGCCGCCGGTGCGCACGTCCTGCGCGGCGAACATGAAGAGCCGAATGCCGGGGACCGTCGCGAGGCTCCGCCTGAGGCGGTTGATCACGAGCTCAGTGGAGACGCCCTCGCGCTCCGCCGGGGGCTTGAGATTGATGAACATGGTGCCGCGGTTGGACGTCGCGCCACCCGGCCCGCCGCCGCCCCCGATCGTCGAGCCGATACCGGCCACGGCGGGATCGGCCATCACGATGTCGGCGAGCCGCTGCTGCAGACCAAGCATGGACTGGAACGAGATGTCGGCCGAGGCGCGCGTCGCACCGATGACGAAGCCGGAATCGTCGGTCGGGAAATAGCCCTTGGGCACCTTGATGTAGAGCGTCACCGTGAGCGCGATGGTGGCGAAGAACACGATCAGGGTGAGAAACGGATAAACCAGCACGCCGCGCAGCGTCCAGGCATAGAAGCGGACCATGCCGGACAGCGCGCCTTCGACGATACGGTCGAACCAGGTGGCACGATCGGACAGCGTCTCCTTGATGTAATGCGCGCAGATCATCGGCGTCACCGTCAGCGACACCAATGTCGACACGACGATTGCGAAGGTCAGCGTCAGCGAGAACTCACGCAGGAGACGGCCAACGACGCCGTCCATGAAGATCAACGGCACGAAGGCCGCAATCAAGGAAAGGCTGATCGACAACACGGTAAAGCCGATCTGGCGGGCGCCGTCGAGCGCGGCGCGCATCGGCGACAGGCCATGCTCGAGATTGCGGTACATGTTCTCGATCATGACGATGGCGTCGTCGACGACGAAGCCGACGGAGATCGCGAGCGCCATCAGTGACAGATTGTCGATCGAGAAGCCTGCGAGCCACATCGCCGCGCAGGTGCCGGCGAGCGCCAGCGGCACCGAGACGCCGGCCGCGACCGTCGGCACCAGACGGCGAAGGAACAGGAACACGACGACCATCACCAGCACGGCGGTCGCGAGCAACGTCCACTGCATGTCGTCGACCGAGGCGCGAATGGTCCCGGTGCGGTCGACCAGAGTGGATATCTCGATGCCCGCCGGCAGCCATTGCTTGAGCTCCGGGATCAGCGCCTTCACACGGTCGACCGTCTCGATCACGTTGGCATCGCCCTGCTTGGCGATCTGGATCAGCACCGCCGGCTGCTTGTTGAACCAGGCGATCGAACGCACGTTGCGTACGGAATCCTCGACGTCGGCGACATCCGACAGCCGCACGAAGCTCCCATTGCTGCTCTTGATCAGGATGTCGCGGAATTCGGCCGCGCTGCGCATCTGCCGGTTGATGGCGATGGTCTCGCTCTGGCGGCCGCCCTCGAAGATGCCGACAGGTCCGATCGGATTGGCATTGATGATCGCCGTCCGGACATCGTCGGTCGAAATGCCGGCATTGGCGAGCGAGACCGGATTGAGCGCGATGCGCACGGCGGGTTGATCGGCGCCGCTGACAGTGACGTTACCGACGCCGGGCACCTGGAACAGCCGCTGCGCCAGCACGGTGTCGGCGACGTCGTACATCGCGCTCGTCGTCATCGTCTTCGAGGTCAGCGCCAGAACGAATACGGGAGCCGCGGCCGTGTTCGCCTTGCGGAACCGCGGCAGCGCCGGAAGGTCGCTCGGAAGGTCCGACAGCGAGGCATTGATGGCTGCCTGCACGTCGCGCGCCGCCTTGTCGACGTCGCGGCCGATCGAGAATTGGATCTGGATGTTGGTGGTGCCGAGCGAGCTCGTCGAGGTGATCTGGTTGACGCCAGCAATCTCGCCGAGTCGCCGCTCCAGCGGCGCCGCGACCGTCCCCGCCATGACGGACGGGTCCGCACCCGGGCGCGACGCGCTGACGAAGATCGCGGGGAAGTCGACGTTCGGCACCGGTGCGACGGGAAGGAAGATATAGGCGACGATCCCGACCAGGAACAGGCCGATCGAGAGCAGCGTGGTGCCGACCGGCCGGCGGATGAACGGCTCGGAGATCGAGGCCATCACTGGATGCCTTCGGTCGCACCTGCGATCGGCGGCGACGGCAGGTCCGGCGCCGACGGCAGCGCGCGCTCGAAGCGACGATTGATGCGGTCGAGCGCGAGATAGATGACCGGCGTCGTGTACAACGTCAGCAATTGGCTGAGCAGCAGGCCGCCGATGATGGAGATGCCGAGCGGAAAGCGCAGCTCCGAGCCGGTGCCGCTCTCGATCGCCAGCGGGAGCGCGCCGAACAGAGCGGCCAGGGTCGTCATCATGATCGGGCGGAAGCGCAGGAGACACGCCTGCACGATGGCGTCGTAGGGGGGGCGGTTCTCGTGACGCTCCGCCTCGAGCGCGAAGTCGATCATCATGATCGCGTTCTTCTTGACGATGCCCATCAGGAGGATGATGCCGATCAGGCCGATCACCGAGAGATCCTGGCCGAACAGCATCAGGGCCAGGATGGCGCCGACGCCCGCCGACGGCAACGTCGACAGGATCGTGATCGGATGGATGTAGCTCTCATAGAGCACGCCGAGCACGATGTAGATCGTAACCACGGCCGCGAGCAGCAGCCAGGGTTGGCCGGCCAGCGACTTGGCGAACTCGGCGGCATCGCCCGAATAGACGCCGATGATGCTGCCGGGCATGCCGATGCGGTTCTCGGTCGCATGAAGCGCGTCGACCGCCTCGCTGAGCGCCGCGCCGGGCGCGAGGTTGAAGCTCAGCGACACCGCCGGAAACTGCGCCTGATGCGAGATCGCCAGCGGCGCCGTGGTGCGCTTGAGGCTTGCCACCGCCGAGAGCGGTACCTGGCCGCCGGCGCCGGGCAGATAGAGCTTCGACAGGACCGACGGGTCGCGCTGATACATCGGCAGCGCTTCCAGCACCACGCGGTACTGGTTGGCCTGGCCGTAGATCGTCGAGATCTGCCGCTGCGCGAAGGCGTCATTGAGCGTGTCGGTGACGCCCTGCAGGCTGACGCCGAGCTGGCCGGCGCGCTGGCGGTCGATGGTCAGCTCCGCGCGCAGGCCGCCCTCCTGGGCTTCGGAGGAGACGTCGCGGAATAGAGGGTCGCGGCGCATTTCTCCGACAAGCTGCCTCGCCCATTTCGACACCTCGGCGGCATCGGCACCGGTCAGCGTGTACTGGTACTGCGAGCGGCTCGCCTGGGTCGAGATCTGCACGTCCTGGACCGGCTGGAAGTACACGGTCATGCCGGGCACGCCCGAGGTCTTCTGCTTCAGCCGGTCGATCACCTCGGCGACCCCGTCCTGCCGCTCGCCAAGTGGCTTCAAGGTCATGACGAGACGGCCGACATTGGTGGTCGGATTGACCGATCCGGCGCCGATCACCGAGACGACGCCGACGACGTCGGGGTCAGCCTGGATCGCGGCGGCGACGTCCGCCTGGCGCTTCTTCATTTCGGCGAACGACACGTCAGGGCCGGCTTCGGTCACCGCCGTGATCGAGCCGGTATCCTGCAGCGGCAGGAAGCCCTTGGGCGCGACGACGTAGAGCGCCAAGGTCGCCGCCAAGGTCGCGAAGGTCACGACGAGCGTCTCGGTCTGGCGGTCGAGCACCCAGAGCAGGCTGCGGTGATAGACCGCTACCGTGCGGTCGATGAAGCGGCTGATGGCGTTCAGCCCCGGCAGCACCCATTCCTCGCTGGCATGCTTCAACAGCCGCGAGCACATCATCGGCGTCAGGGTCAGCGAGACCACCGCCGACGTCACGACTGCGATCGTCAAGGTCAACGCGAACTCGCGGAACATGCGACCGACAAGCCCGGACATGAACAGCAGCGGAATGAACACCGCGATCAGCGACACGGTCAGCGAGATCACGGTGAAGCCGATCTCGCGCGCGCCGCGCAGCGAGGCGTTCATCGCGCTCTCGCCATTTTCCATGTGGCGCACGATGTTCTCGATCATCACAATGGCGTCGTCGACGACGAAGCCGGTGCCGATGGTGAGTGCCATCAGCGAGAGATTGTCGAGACTGAAACCGGCGAAGTACATCACGCCGAAGCTCGTGATCAGCGACAGCGGCAGCGCGACGCCGGCGATGATCGTGGCGCGCAGCGAGCGCAGAAACAGCAGCACAACCAGCGTCACCAGCACCACGCTGAGCACCAGCGTGAACTGCACGTCGTGCACCGAGGCGCGGATGGTCACGGTGCGATCGCTGACGATGGCGAGCTTCACGCCGGCGGGAAGCGTGCGCTGCAGCTTCGGGATCTCGGCACGGATCTGCTTGACGACCTCGATAACGTTGGCACCCGGCTGGCGCTGGATGTCGAGGATGACCGCAGGGACACCCTGGTACCAGCCGCCGGTCCGATCGTTCTCCAGACCATCGATAATCGTTGCGACATCGCCGATCGTGACCGGCGAGCCGTTGCGGTAGGCGATGATGATCGGCTTGTAGGCGTCGGCGGCTCCGATCTGGTCGTTGGCCGTGATCAGATAGGCCTGCTGGGCACCGTCGAGCGATCCCTTGGGACCGGAGACGTTGGCGCCTGCGATGGCGGCGCGCAGGTCCTCCATCGAGATGCCATAGGCGGCGAGCCGCGCCAGGTCGGCCTGCACGCGCACCGCGGGCTTGAGTCCGCCGAGCACCGAGACGCGGCCGACGCCGGAGACCTGGCTCAGCCGCTGCGCCAGGATCGTGTCGGCCATGTCGCTCATCGCGCGCAAAGAGATCGTGTCCGAGGTCAGCGCGAGCGTCATGACCGGTGCGTCGGCCGGATTGACCTTGGCGTAGGTCGGCGGATAGGGCAGCGACTTCGGCAAGACGCCGGCGGCGGCATTGATCGCCGCCTGGACGTCCTGCGTGGCGCCATCGATGTCGCGTCCGAGATCGAACTGCAGCGAGATCTGGCTGACGCCGAACGAGCTCGTCGAGTTCATCGCCGAGAGCGACGGGATCTGGCCAAGCTGGCGCTCCAGCGGCGCCGTGATCAGCGAGGCGATCACATCGGGGCTGGCGCCCGGCAGTTGCGTCGTCACCTGGACGGTCGGGAAGTCGACCTGCGGCAGCGCCGAGACCGGCAGCGCGAGATAGCCGAGCAGCCCGCCGATCAGCAGCGCGACGCCGAGCAGCGAGGTCGCGATAGGACGGCGGATGAAGGGTTCGGAGACGCTCATCGCGACTGCTCGTCACTCTTGCGGTCGCGTCATGGCTGCGCCTTCGCGCCGCGACCTGCTTCACTCCCTCCCTGGGGCGCTGCACCGGCATCGGTCTGGCCCGCGGCCTGAGGCCTGCGACGCAGCTCGCCGTCCTTCGGCGCGCCGTCAGGCGGAGCTCCGCCCTCCTTGGCCTGGTCCTTGCCTTGATCCTTTGCTTGCGGATTGCGGCCGCGTTTGCGTGGCGCCAGATCGGCCTGCGGCGTCTGCTCGGCGCGCCCGACCACCACTTTGACGCCCTCGGCGAGGTTGGCAAAGCCTGTCGTCACCACACGGTCCGAGGGGCTCAAGCCGCTCGCGATCACGGCCTCGCTCTCATTCTGCTGCACGACCGCCACCGGATGCGCAGAGACGATGTCGCCCTCGCCGATCACGTAGCTGAACGTACCTGCCGGCCCGCGCTGTACGGCCGACGTCGGCACCGTGATCGCCTGCGACAGGGTCTCGACCTTGAGGCGGACATTGACGAACTGTCCCGGCCAGAGCTGAAATCTACCGTTGGGGAATTCTGCTTTCAGCTTCAGCGTGCCCGTCGTCTGATCGACCTGGTTGTCGATGCCCCGCAACGTGCCGGTGTCAATGACGGTGACGCCGTCATTGCCGAACACGTCGACGGCGAGCGGTCCCTTGGCGGCGGCCGCATTGACGCGCATGATCTGCTGCTGGGGCAGGCTGAACTGAACCGCAATCGGCTGCAGCTGCGTGATGACGACGAGGCCGGTCGCGTCAGAGGCATGAACGATGTTGCCCTGGTCGACCTGGCGCAGGCCGGCGCGGCCGGAGAGCGGCGCCACGATCTTGGTGTAGCTCAAGGTCGTCGCCGCATTGTCGATCGCGGCCTGATCCGCCTTGATCAGCGCCTGCTGCTGCGCCACCACCGCGCGCTGCGTGTCGGCCTGCTGCTTGGAGCCGGCATTGCTGGCGGCGAGCTGCTCGTAGCGGGCGAGGTCGAGCTTCTGGTTGGCGAGTTGCGCCTCGTCCTGCGCCTTCTTGGCAACGGCCTGATCGTACTGCGCCTGATAGATCGCCGGATCGATCTCCGCGAGCACGTCGCCCTTCTTGACGTCCTGCCCTTCGACGAAATTGACCGCGATCAGCTTGCCGTCGACCTGCGAGCGCACCGTGACCGTGTTCAGCGCGCGCACCGCGCCGACGCCGTCGAGATAGACCGGCACGTCCTTGATGGCAGGCGAGGCAGCCAGGACCGGAACGGGAAGGTCGGGCCGCGCGAAGCGGTTATTGGCCTGCTGCTTCTGCTGCATCGCCGACCAGCCGATATAGCCGAGGCCGCCGAGGATCAGCAGCGTGATCGCGATCGACACCAGTCGCCGTGCCACGCTGGACCGCGCGCGCTTCACTGCCGCTGCTCCCTTCTCGTCCGGTTTAAAGAGCATCGGCCGACTTCTCCATGCGCGGCTCCCAGCCGCCGCCGAGCGCCTGGTAGAGGCTCACAAACGCCTGCAGGCGCGCCAGTTGCGCCTGCGATAGCGCGTCCTCGGCCTGGAACAGCGTCAATTGCGTATTCAAGACGGTCACGATGTCGGCAGTTCCCGCGCGCAACTGCTGCTCTGACAATTCGAACGCACGCCGCGAGGCGGCGACGACCTGGCGCTGCAATTGCAGTCGGATCGTGGTCTGCTTGATCGAGAACAGCGCATTGTCGACGTCGGTGAAGGCCTGGATCACGGTCTTGCGGTAGGTCTGCAGCAGTTCATCCTGCCGCGCCTTGGCGTTCTCGAAGTTGCCCAGAATCCGGCCGCCGTCGAAGATCGGCTGGGTCAGGCTGCCGGCGAGGCTGAAGAACGCCGCATGCGGCTGAAACAGCGACACCAGTGCCGCGCTCTGGTAGCCGCCGTTGCCGGTGAGCTGGATGCTCGGAAAGAACTGCGCCCGCGCGCTGCCGACATTGGCCGTTGCCGATGCCAATTGGGCCTCCTGCCGGCGGATGTCCGGACGCTGCGTCAGGATCTCCGACGGCAGACCAGGCGTGACCCGCGGAGTCCTGATCTGATCGAGCGAGCCGCCAATGACCCGAATGCCTTCGGGCGATCGCGCGACCAGCACGGCCAGGGCATTGACGTTCTGATCGAGCGTCTGGCGCAGCGGCGGCACCGCCGCCTTCTGATTGGCGAGCACGCTCTCCTGCTGCGCGACGTCGAGATCGTTGCCGGTGCCAGCCTTCTGCCGCTCGCGGATGGCATCGAGCACACGCGTGGCGCTGGCGATGTTGCGCTCAGCCGTCCGAATCCGATCCTGCGCGGCCAGCACCTGGAAATAGGCATTGGCGACGGTGGCAAGCGTCGTCAACTGCGTGACGTCGCGGTCGAAGCGGTTGGCTACCGCGGTTTCCTCGGCCGCCTGCAGCGCGTCGCGATTCTGGCCGAAGAAGTCGAGCTGGTAGCTCGCAGAGAGCGAGGCTTGGTAATTGACGACCTCGCGGCCGCCATTGGTGAGCCCGCTGGAGCTCGACCCGGACGTGCGCGAATAGGTCTCCTGCCCCGTGCTCGACAGGCTTGGCAGCAGCGCCGCGCCGGCCTGCCGCGCCAGCGCATCGGCCTGCCGGAACCTTGCCACAGCAGCGGCAATGTCGAGGTTGACGCTCTGCGCCTCCTCCATCAGCTGGGTCAGCTCGCGTGATCCGAAGCCGCGCCACCAATCCAGCGGCGGCGGCGCCGTCATATCGGAACCGGACGCCGCCTTGTAGCGCTGGGGCAAGTCGAGGGCCGGATCGGGAATATCCTGGGTCAGCAGGCAGCCGGCCGAGTTCGCCGCCAATCCGATCGCCGCCAGCCAGTGGACAAATCGCCGCAGGGTAGCCGGCACACGGCGCTCCCGCATCCCGGCGACGATCCGCGGGTCAGCGGACGCGCGGCAAGGCTCGTCGACGGCGATCGGCACGATGGACACTGGCGTGATGCTTCCCTGTAGTCTTGGGAATCATTCTAGCCGCAGCCCACGGCGGCGGACAGCCCTGCAGCCCCCCGTCGCCCCAGCAGCGATGGTGCCGATAAAGTCCACCGAATCGACGAATCTCCCGTAAATCAGCGGAGTTTCGTGCAGGCAGGGCCACGGGCCTCCGGCTGCCGCCTTACCAAGATTTCATCTGTCGAATGCCGTTTTGGCCGGGGTGTGACGCGGCGAGCGCGGCCGTGAAACCCTTTGGCGGGGACTCCGTAACTTGCACGTGAACTTCAGGGGGCATTCATGCGAGTTGCGGTGGTCGGAACGGGTATTGCGGGTAACGCCGCGGCCTGGTCCTTGGCGAAACGTTATCCGATCACCGTCTACGAGCGCGATCTCCGTCCGGGCGGCCACAGCCATACCGTGACGATCGACTATGACGGCGCTCCGGTCTCGGTCGACATCGGCTTCATCGTCTACAACGAGCTGAACTATCCTGAGCTCACCGCCTTGTTCGACCATCTGGGGGTCGAGACGGTCGACAGCAGCATGAGCTTTGCCGTCACCGCGGATGCCGGCCGCTTCGAATGGAAAGGTGGCGGAAACACCTGGCTCGACACCGCCAAGGGGCTGTTCGCGCAGCCGAGCAATCTGCTGTCGACATCCTATCTCTGGATGCTCAGGGACATCCTGACCTTCAACGAGCAGAGTACAGCCGACTTCAAGGCCGGCCGCCTGCATGGCCTTACGCTCGGGGATTATTTCCGGCGCAACCATTTCGCTCCGCGACTGCTCACCGACTATCTGGCGCCGATGGGGGCCGCGATCTGGTCAGCCCCGGCGTCCGAGATGCTGGACTTTCCGGCCGAGAACTTCGTTGCGTTCTTCAGCAACCACAGGTTGCTGCAATATGACCGTCCCGTCTGGCGCACCGTCAAGGGCGGCAGCCGGCGCTATGTGGAGAAACTGACGTCGAGCTTCCGCAACCAGATCAGGCTCGGCAGCGCCGTGACCAGCATCGAACGCACCGCCCACGGCGTCGTCGTTCAAGACAGCAGCGGGCGTCGGGACACCTACGATCATGTGGTGATTGCCGCACACAGCGACCAGGCCTTGTCGATGCTCACCGACGCGGACGAGCGGGAGCGCGGCATCCTCGGTGCGATCAAATATTCGCCCAACACGATCTATCTGCACCGTGACAGCAGGCTGATGCCGAAGCGCCGCCGCGCCTGGGCCTCGTGGAATTTCCTGCGCTGGCAGCGTGAGGGCGTTCCCATGAACGACGTCGCCGTCACCTATTGGATGAACAACCTGCAGGACATCGACGACGCCAAGCCGCTGTTCGTCAGCCTCAACCCACCCTTCGCTCCGGCCCCGGAGCTGACCTTTGGCAAATATATCTGTGAGCATCCACAATATACGGCTGCGGCCTTTGCGGCGCAGAAGCGCCTGGCAGCGATTCAGGGGCAGCGCCATACTTGGTTCTGCGGGGCCTGGACCGGCTACGGCTTCCATGAGGACGGGCTGCGCTCGGGTCTCGCCGTGGCGGAGGCGCTCGGCGCGAGCGTGCCATGGCGCGGGTTTCCCACCGAGCTCGCCGAGGCTGCGGAATAGGCGCGATATGGACATGGATCACTCGGGACAGGATGACCGAACGGAAGCGGCCGCGCTCTATGTCGGAGAGGTCATGCATGCCCGCATGCGGCCCACCACGCACCGCTTCCGGTATCGCGTGATGAGCCTGCTGATCGATCTCGGCCGGCTCGACCAGGCGGACCGGCAGGCCTCGCTGTTCGGGGTCAATCGGCGAGCGCTCTACAGCTTCCACGAGGCCGACCACGGTCCGCGCGACGGCTCGTCGCTGCTGGCCTATGCGCAGACCTGCGCGGCGGATCAGGGGATCGATCTCGGCGGCGGACGCGTGCTGTTGCTGTGCTATCCGCGGCTGCTCGGCTACGTGTTCAATCCGCTGTCGGTCTATTTCTGCTATCGCAGCGACGGCACCCTGGCGCTGATGATCTACGAGGTCCGCAACACCTTCGGCGAGATCAAGCCCTATGTGCTGCCGGTCAGATCCAATGAGCTGTCCGCGGCAGGACTGCGCCAGACGCAGGACAAGACCTTCTACGTCTCGCCGTTCATCGACATGGCGATGCGCTACCATTTCCGGGTCATGCCGCCGGGCGACAAGGTCAAGTTGCGGATTCTGGAAACTGGCCCCGACGGGCCCCTGCTCGCTGCAACCTTCTCTGGCCGCCGTCGCGGGCTGACGTCTGGCTCCCTGCTCGCAGCCTTCGTCTCGCTCCCGCTGGTGACTGTCAAAATCTTCGCCGCGATCCATTGGGAGGCACTGCGGCTGTGGGCCAAAGGCGTCCGCCTCGTCCCGCGTGGCGAAATCAGTGCAAGCCCTGGAACCAATACCGGCTTGGCGGGGAACGGCAGCCACGCTTATATGTCACGACGCTGACCGGAAACGGCCGGCTCGCTCTGCGTCCGTGATCCCTGCCCGCACAGGTGCCGCACCGGCCAGCCGACGGGGACGTGGGCTGGAGCCGTTTGCGTGAGTGGACCTGCCATGCCGGACGTCATCCCAGTCACCCCTGATACCATCGACAAGGTGCTTGCCGATCTTCCCCGCCTGCCCCGCCTTGCCCTCGGCTTCGGCTCGCGGTTGCGAAAAGGCACGCTCGACGTGACCCTGCCGGACGGACGGGTGATCCGGCTCGGCGGCGTTGAGCCCGGGCCGGCCGCCGCAATGATCCTGGCCAATTACGGCTTCGCATCGCGTCTTCTCAATGGCGGCGACATCGGCATCGCCGAGGCCTATCTGAACGGCGACTGGGATACGCCGGACCTGACGCAGTTTCTCTATCTGTTCTGCGTCAACCAGCACCTGCTGCAGTCGATGCTGGAAGACAAGCCGCTGATCCGGTTTGCCCAGCTGGTCCGGCACTGGTTCAACCGCAACACCAAGCGTCAGGCGAAGCGCAACATCTATGCCCATTACGACATCGGGAATTCGTTTTACTCGGCCTGGCTGGATCCGAGCATGACCTATTCCTCGGCCTTGTTCGAGGAGCACACCACCGACCTCAGTGCCGCGCAGACCAACAAGTACAAGCGGCTGGCCGAGGCGATCGATCTCAAGCCCGGGCAGAAGCTGCTCGAGATCGGCTGCGGCTGGGGCGGCTTTGCCGAATATGCCGCCAAGACGTTCGGCGCCAAGGTCGTTGGGTTGACGATCAGTCAACAGCAGCGCGACTTCGCGCAGCGCCGCATCCAGGAGGCCGGGCTCGCCGAGAAGGTCGAAATCCGCCTGCAGGATTACCGGGACGAGCGTGACCACTACGATCGCATCGCCTCGATCGAGATGATCGAGGCGGTCGGCGAACAATTCTGGCCAAAATATTTCTCGCAACTGCGAGACCGCCTGCTGCCGGGCGGACTGGCCGGTGTCCAGGCAATCACCATCCAGGACAGCCTGTTCCAGCACTACCGCCGCGAGGTCGACTTCATCCAGCGCTACGTCTTTCCCGGCGGCATGTTGCCGACACCGCAGATTCTGAAGTCGCTCGGCGACCGCTTTGGCATACCCGTCATCCGCGAGCGGATCTTCGGGGAAGATTATGCCAGGACGCTTGCGATCTGGCGAAATAACTTCCGAGAGGCTTGGCCGGACCTCACGCCCTCCGGATTCGACGAGCGCTTCAGGCGGCTCTGGGAATATTATCTGTCCTACTGCGAAGCAGGTTTCCTCTCCGGGAATATCGATGTTCGCCAGGTCGTCTTTGCGAAATCGGGGGGCTGATCCAGCCGGCTTACGCTCCCCTGGATATCAGGCTAGGGTCCTCTTAAGTGTGCTCGAGGAAACTCCTACGGTATCTGCAAAATGACCATTCATAACGACGTCGTCGCGGCGATCGGCAACACACCGCTGATCAAGCTCAAGCGCGCCTCGGAGGCGACGGGCTGCACCATTCTCGGCAAGGCCGAGTTCATGAACCCGGGCCAGTCGGTCAAGGACCGCGCCGGCAAGTGGATGATCCTGGAGGCCGAGAGGCGTGGCGATCTCAAGCCCGGCGGCCTCGTGGTGGAGGCCACTGCCGGCAACACCGGCATCGGTCTGGCCGTGGTCGCCAGCGCGCGTGGCTATCGCACGCTGATCGTGATTCCGGAGACGCAGAGCCAGGAAAAGAAGGACATGCTGCGGCTGTGCGGCGCGGAGCTGGTCGAGGTGCCGGCGTTGCCGTTCAGCAATCCCAACAACTATCAGCATGTCGGCCGCAGGCTCGCCGACGAACTGCGCATGACCGAGCCCAACGGCGTGCTGTTCGCCGACCAGTGGAACAACCTCGACAACGCCAAGGCGCATTATGAGTCCACGGGACCCGAGATCTGGGAGCAGACCGACGGCAAGGTCGACGGCTTCATCTGCGCGGTCGGCACCGGCGGCACGATCGCCGGCACGAGCCGCTATTTGAAGGACAGGAACAAGGACATTGTCACCGC
This sequence comes from Bradyrhizobium sp. HKCCYLRH1034, assembly GCF_051168375.1. Taxonomy (NCBI): domain Bacteria; kingdom Pseudomonadati; phylum Pseudomonadota; class Alphaproteobacteria; order Hyphomicrobiales; family Nitrobacteraceae; genus Bradyrhizobium; species Bradyrhizobium sp. HKCCYLRH1034. The sequence continues at coordinate 124,881 of NZ_JBNPUW010000007.1, forward strand.
CTGTGCCGACCCGCACGGCTTCGCGATGTACGAATGGTTCAAGAACGGGGTCGTCAAATCGACGCCCGGCGATTCCATCACCGAAGGCATCGGCATCGGTCGTGTGACGCCCGTGATCGAGACCGCCAAGGTCGACGACGCGTTCCTGGTGTCCGACGAGGACGCCGTCAACACGATCTACGACCTCGTGCAGCATGAAGGCCTGTGCCTGGGCGGCTCGACCGGCGTCAACGTCGCTGGCGCGGTGCAACTCGCCAGGAAGCTCGGCCCCGGCCACACCATCGTGACCATCCTGTGCGACTCCGGTGCGCGCTATCAGTCGAAGCTGTACAATCCGGAGTTCATGCGTTCGAAGAACCTGCCGGTGCCGGCCTGGCTGGAGCGGCGCAGCGGGATCAAGCCGCCTTTCGTTTGAGGGCGAGTAGCGAGTAGCGAGTAGCGAGTAGCGAGTAGCGAGTAGCGAGTAGAATTTCTCGCCCTATTCGCTATTCGCAAGTCCCGATTCGCTTCCTCATCAATGCCGCAGGATCTGGCTCAGGAACAGCTTGCTGCGCGCATGCTGCGGGTTGGCGAAGAATTCCTGCGGCGTGTTCGATTCGATGATCTGGCCGGCGTCCATGAACACGACGCGGTTGGCGACCTCGCGTGCAAAGCCCATCTCGTGGGTCACGACCAGCATGGTCATGCCCTCCTTGGCGAGATCGACCATGGTGTCGAGCACCTCCTTCACCATCTCGGGATCGAGCGCCGAGGTCGGCTCGTCGAACAGCATGACCTTCGGGTTCATCGCCAGCGCGCGCGCGATGGCAACGCGCTGCTGCTGACCGCCCGACATCTGGCCCGGATATTTCTGCGCCTGATGCGGGATCTTGACCCGCTCCAGGAACTTCATCGCAGTCGCCTCGGCTTCCTTCTGCGGGATGTTGCGCACCCAGATCGGAGCCAGGGTGCAGTTCTCCAGCACGGTCAGATGCGGAAACAGGTTGAAGCTCTGGAACACCATGCCGACCTCACGGCGGACTTCGTCCACCCGCTTGAGATTCGGACCCAGATCGATGCCGTCGACATTGATCTCGCCCTCCTGGAATTCCTCCAGCGCGTTGATGCAGCGGATCAAGGTCGACTTGCCCGAGCCCGAGGGCCCGCAGATCACGATGCGCTCACCCTTTCCGACGGAGAGGTTGATGTCGCGCAGGACGTGGAATTCGCCGTACCATTTGTTGAGGGCGGAAATGCTGACGATCGAATTTGCAGTCATGGATCTCTCGACGATATCTGGGTCAATGGCGCCGGTGCGCGTTGAGGCGGCGCTCGACCAGCATGGAGTAGCGTGACATGCCGAAACAGAAGGCGAAGTAGATCATTCCTGTGAAGGCAAAGCCGGTGAAAGCCGTGGTCGGTGTCGCCCAGACCGGATCGGCCAACGAAGCCTTGAGGCTGCCGAGCAAGTCGAACAGCGCCACGATCGAGACCAGCGAGGTATCCTTGAACAGCGAGATGAAGCTGTTGACGATACCGGGGATGACGTGGCGCAGCGCCTGCGGCAGCACGATGAAGCTCGTCGTCTTCCACCAGGACAGGCCGAGCGCGCTCGACGCCTCCGCCTGGCCGCGCGGAATGGCCTGCAGGCCGCCGCGGATCACCTCGGCCATGTAGGCGCCGGAGAACAGCGCAACGCCGATCAGCGCCCGTACCAAGCCGTCGACCCTGACATTGCCGGGCAGGAACAGCGGCAGCATGTAGGTGGCGAAGAACAGCACCGTGATCAGCGGCACGCCGCGCACCAGCTCGATGAAGGCGATCGAAAAGACGCGGATCAGCGGAATGGTCGAGCGGCGGCCGAGCGCAAGCGCAATGCCGATCGGCATCGACGCGACGATGCCGATCACCGAGACGACCAGCGTCACCAGCATGCCGCCCCACAGCCTTGTGTCGACGATGGGAAGGCCGCCGCGATCGAGGCCCATGATCGCAATGACGATGGCGATGCCGGCGAAGGTCGCGGCCGTGGCGATGACGCTGCGCAGCGCCCTGCTCCCGCCGCCGATGATGAACACCAGCGCGGTGACAATGATCGCGGAGAGCGCGAGATCATTCCACACGGGCTGGTGAGATTGCTGCAGTTCATTGCGGATCCAGACCAGCGGCCAGATCACGAGCGATGCGAGCGTTCCGATCAGCACGACCAGCTTGCCGAGCAGCCACAGCAGCATGCCGACCACCGGCACGTTATCGCCGGCGCGCACCAGCGCGTTACCGGCCGTATCGATGCTCTCGACGAACAGCTGGAGGGTGCCTGTGGTCCAGCTCACGCCGAAGCCCTCCAGCCCACCGCCATAGAGCAGGAAGAACGCGACCACCGGCAGCGCGAAGAAGAACAGACCCGCATTAAGGCCTTTGGCCGGCAGGCGCGGAATCAGCAGCGGCACGAGCAGCACCACCGCCAGCACATAGGTCAGATTGACGCGCCAGCGGTCGGCCTCCGGGTAGAAGCCGTACATGAACTGGCTGAACTTCGCCGAAATGTAGGGCCAACAGGCGCCGACCGGATGGCCGGCGTTCTGCGCCAGGCATGCATCGCGGTCCTTGCCGACCCACACCGCGTCGACCAGCAGGAACTTGACGGCCGGGATCACGGTGAACCAGATCAACAGCGCGCTCACCAGGGTGAGCAGGATATTGGTCGGCGAGTTCAACAGCCTCGTGCGGACGAAGCCGACGAAACCGGTCGTCTTGATGGGCGCCGGGCGTTCTCCGGCCATGTCCTGACGGATGAAGGTTGAGGCCGTGATGTCGGTCATGCGCCAAGTCTCTTCCCAAGCCGCCAGCTATAGAAGCTCATCATCGCGCTCGTAATCAGCGACAGCGCCAGATAGACGCCCATCGTGATTCCGATGATCTCGATGGCCTGCCCCGTCTGGCTCATCGTCGTGCCCGCGAACACCGACACGAGATCGGGATAACCGATAGCGACCGCGAGCGAGGAATTCTTGGTCAGGTTCAAATACTGGTTCGTCAGCGGCGGCAGGATGACGCGGAGCGCCTGTGGCACGACGATCAGGCGCAGCACGGTGCCGCGGCTCAGTCCAAGCGAGAGCCCCGCTTCCATCTGTCCCTTGTGGACCGAGAGGATTCCCGCCCGTACCACCTCGGCGATGAAAGACGCCGTGTACATGGTGAGCGCCAGGGTCAGCGCAACGAGCTCTGGAATGATGCGGGAGCCGCCGGCGAAGTTGAATCCCTTGAGCGCCGGCACCTCGAACGAAATCGGCACGCCGAACACGAGCATTGCAATTAGCGGCAGGCCGATCAGCAGCCCCAGCACGTAGGGCCAAATCCGGATCACATGGCCGCGCAAGAACAGCTCACGCCGCGCGTAATAGTGCAGACCGATCGAGACCACGATCGCCACACCGAGCACGATCGCGAACGGCGTGAAGCCGGGCTCCTCGATCGGGCGCGGAACGATGAAGCCGCGGTTGTTGAGAAAGAAGGTCGAGAAAAGAGAGATGCTCTGCCGCGGTCCGGGCAGAGCCGCCAACACCGCGAGATACCAGAACAGGATCTGGAACAGGAGAGGCAGGTTCCGGATCAGCTCGACATAGGCGCCGGAGACCCGCGAGAGCAATACGTTCGGTGACAAGCGGCCAAGCGCAACCAGAAAGCCAAGGATGGTCGCCAGCACGATACCGATGACGGAGACCAGCAGCGTGTTCAGCACGCCGACGATCAGCACGCGGCTGTAGCTGTCGGAGCCGGAGTAGCTGATCAGGGTCTGGTTGACGTCGAAGCCGGCCGTATTGTTGAGAAAGCCGAAGCCCGACGTGATCCGCTGGGTGGCGAGGTTGCTGCGTGCGTTGGCCACGATCTCGTAGCCAACCCACACCAGCACTGCGACGAACAGGATCTGGAGGATGATGCCGTTCCATCCTGCCTTGCCACCCAGCATACGCTTCAGCCGAAGCCCATATTGCGTAGGCGGTAACCTTGCTTCGATGCTCATTCGCCGCAGCCCCGCTATCGCGCAGTGATCAGCGGATCGGCGGCGCGTATTGCAGGCCGCCCTTGTTCCAGAGCTGGTTCAGACCGCGCGCGATCTGCAGCTTGGAGCCGGCGCCGACGTTGCGATCATACATCTCGCCGTAGTTTCCGACCGCTTTCACGATCCGGTAGAACCAGTCCTTGGTGAGGCCGAGCTGCTCGCCGAGATTGCCGTCGGTGCCGAAGGCGCGCTTGAACTCCGGCTTGTCCGACTTGGCCATTTCATCGACGTTCGCCTGCGTCACGCCGAGCTCCTCGGCCGTCACCAGCCCGAACAAGGTCCACTTGACGATGTCGAACCACTGGTCGTCGCCATGGCGGACCATCGGGCCCAACGGCTCCTTCGAGATCACTTCCGGCAGCACCACGTGATCGGCCGGATTGGCGAGCTTCAGCCGCTCGGCGTAGAGGCCGGAAACGTCGGTCGTGAAGACGTCGCAACGGCCAGATTCGTACGCCTTGATGGTCTCGTCTTGGCCGGCGAATGCGATCACCTCGTACTTCATCTTGTTGGCCTTGAAGTAGTCGGCGAGGTTCTGCTCAGTCGTCGTGCCGGTCTGCACGCAGATCGAGGCGCTGTTGAGCTCGAGCGCCGAATTGACCTTCAGGGCCTTCTTCACCATGAAGCCCTGGCCGTCGTAATAGGTCACGCCGGCGAAATTGGCGCCCAGCGAGGTGTCACGCGACAGGGTCCAAGTGGTGTTGCGCGACAGCACGTCGATCTCGCCCGACTGCAGTGCAGTAAAGCGATCCTTGGCGGACAGTGGAACGAACTTGACCTTGGTCGGATCGTTGAAGATCGCGGCGGCAATGGCGCGGCAAACGTCGACGTCGAGCCCGGTCCAGTTGCCCTTGTCGTCGGGCGCCGAGAAGCCAGGAAGGCCCTGGCTGACGCCGCAGGCGAGCATGCCGCGATCCTTGACGGTCTTGAGCGTTTCGGCCTGGGCGCCGACGCTCGCCAGCACCGGGGCGAGAGCAAGAGTAAGAGCCAGAGTGACGCGTTTCATAAATACAGCCTTTCGCGGGTCGTCCTTGGGGAGCGATGAATCTCAGCGCGTAGGAGGGGCCGACCTGAATCCGCCTCTGCAAACGCCATACCAAGAATATGGCGCGCGCCATGCACGACGGAGCCGTGCATGCGAGATGAAGCGGAAATCGCGGCAAGCCCCTCAACGTGCAGCGATCGAATTGCGCCGGCATCACAGAACGACTGGCGGTCCGGGTCAAGGGGTTGACGGGCCTGTTCTGCATTCTGTTATTAACGACCGCAGTGCGGCCTGATTTCCAGCTATCCCGGCAGGTTTAAAGAGAAAAGACACGCGAATGGCATCATCGAACGACCCCGCTGCGGCGGTGCGACAAAACGTCGAGACACGGCTGGTCACGGCGGGGCGGGACACGAAAGCGCAGCACGGATTCGTGAATCCTCCTGTCGTTCATGGTTCAACGGTCCTGTATCCAACGGCTGAAGATCTGCATGCACACCGCGGTGAATTCCAGTACGGCCGCCACGGCACCCCGACCACGAAGGCGCTGCAGCAAGTGCTGATGGCGCTCGAGGGGCCGCAATGCGCCGGCGTCGGCATCGCGCCGTCAGGCCTCGGCGCCATCTCGACCACCCTGCTGTCGGTGCTCAAGGCCGGCGACCACGTTCTGGTGTGCGATAGCATCTATCGTCCAACCCGCAATTTCTGCGACGGCATGCTGGCACGCTATGGCGTCGAGACGACCTATTTCGACCCCTTGATCGGCGCAGGAATTGAGCAACTGCTCAAATCGAATACACGCGCGGTGGTTGTCGAGGCGCCGGGCTCGCAGTCCTTCGAAATGCCGGACATCCCCGTCATTGCCGCGGTTGCGCATGCGCACGGCGCGCTGGTCATCGACGACAACACCTGGGCGACGCCGCTCTACCATCGCTCCCTCGATCAGGGCGTCGACATCAGCATGCAGGCGGCCACCAAATATATCGGCGGCCACTCCGACATCATGTTCGGGACGATTTCGGCCAATGCGAAGGCGTGGCCGCTGATCTCCGAGGGCATCCGCCTGCTCGGCGTCTGCGCCGGACCGGACGACGTGTTCCTGGCCTTGCGCGGCGTACGGACGCTTGGCGTGCGCCTGGCGCAGCATCACCGGTCAGGCCTGGAGATGGCGCGCTGGCTCGCCGCGCGTCCTGAGGTGATCGAGGTGCTGCATCCCGCGCTGGAAAGCCATCCGGGGCACGCGATCTGGAAGCGCGATTTCACCGGCGCCTCCGGCCTGTTCAGCATCGTGCTGCAACCAAAGGCGCAGGCCGCCGTCGACGCCATGCTCGACACGCTCACGCTGTTCGGCATGGGCTATTCCTGGGGCGGCTTCGAGAGCCTGGCGATCCCGTTCGACTGCGCGAGCTACCGCACGGCGACCACATGGGCACCCGGCGGTCCGACATTGCGGCTGCACATCGGTCTCGAGAATACCGAGGATCTCAAGGCCGATCTCGATCGCGGCTTTGCCGCGTTCAACGCCGCTTGACCACGCCGCCCGCAGGGGCGGAGCGCCGCGCGATCGGGCAACCGGGGCCGCCAAATTGGCGTTGATCCCCGGCCGATTGGGCGTAGCCTTGGTCTGAAGACAAGCGGGAACGAACGGGAATCATGGTTCTGCTCGATCTGATGGGTGGCGTGGCGCTGCTGCTGTGGGGCCTTCACATGGTCCACAGCGGCATCCTGCGCGCCTTCGGCCCGGATCTCAGGCTGCTGCTGTCGCGAGCGCTGCGGAACCGTTTCAGCGCCCTTGCGGCCGGACTCGGCCTCACCGCGCTTCTCCAGAGCAGCACGGCAACGGCGCTCATCACCACCTCCTTTGCTGCGGAAGGCCTCGTCGGCCTGATCCCCGCGATGGCGATCATGCTGGGCGCCAATATCGGCACCACGCTGATCGTCCAGGTGCTGTCGTTCAACGTCGCGGCCGTCGCGCCGATCCTGTTCGTGCTCGGCCTGGTGGCGTTCCGCAGCGGGCCGCGATCGCGCATCAAGGATCTCGGCCGGGTGTCGATCGGCCTCGGCCTGATGCTGCTGTCGCTCCATATCCTGATCGACACGCTCGCGCCGGCCGAGGAGGCGCCGGCGATGCGCGTGTTCATGCAGGCGATCACCGCCGACGTCACGCTGTGCATCATCTTCGGCGCCGCCGTCACCTGGATCGTGCATTCCAGCGTCGCGAGCGTGCTGCTGGTAATGTCGCTGGCCTATGCGCATTTCATCACGGCCGATGCGGCCATGGCACTGGTGCTCGGGGCCAATCTCGGCAGCGCCGTCAACCCGGTGTTCGAGGGCGCCCGGCGCGACAATCCCGCGAGCTATCGCCTGCCCGTCGGCAATCTCCTCAACCGCATCATCGGCGTCGCGCTGATCGCACCCTTCCTCCATCCGCTCGCGGCTCAGCTGCAGCAATGGCAGCCGGATCTGTCGAAGCTGACCGCGCAGTTTCACATGGCATTCAACCTCGGCACGGCGCTGGTCTTCATCGGTCTGCTCGGCAGCATCGAGAAGCTGCTCGTCAGACTGTTCCCCGACCGCCCGGCCGAAGTCGATCCCGCCAAGCCGCGCTACCTCGACGAGACCGCGCTGGAGACACCGTCGCTGGCGCTTGCGGACGCGGCGCGCGAGGCGCTGCGCATGGGCGATCTGGTCGAGACCATGTTGCGCAATGTCATGACCGCGATGATGACCAACGACCGTGGCCTCGTGGATCAGGTGTCACGCGCGGACAATGTCGTCGACCGGCTCGACGAAGCCATCAAGCTTTACATCACCAAGCTGACGCGGGGCAGCCTGGACGATCGCGAGGGCAAGCGGGCGATGGAGATCATCTCCTTCGCGATCAACCTCGAACACATCGGCGACATCATCGACAAGAACCTGAGCGAGCTCGCGACCAAGAAGATCAAGCGCAGGTTCCAGTTCTCCGCGGAGGGCGCCGACGAGTTGCAGGCCTTTCACCGCCAGATCATGGAGGCGCTCCGCGTCGCGTTCGGCATCTTCATGTCCGGCGATGCGCAGCAGGCGCACCAATTGCTCGATCAGAAAGCCGAGCTCCGCAACGCCGAGCTCGGCGCGACCGAGCGGCACCTCGAACGTCTGCGCGACGGCCGCTCGGAGACGCTCGAAACCACCTCACTGCATCTCGACGTGCTGCGTGACCTCAGGCGGATCCACTCGCACATCTGCTCGGTCGCCTATCCCGTGCTCGATGCCGCCGGCGAGATTGCGACGCGCCGCGGCGAGGCGGCTGACAGCGTGGCGACGACCGTGACCCTGCCCCCATCCTCGGCCCAGCCGCTGCCGCGCTGAGCGCAGGACGGCCCCACGAACGGGCGACGGCACATCCGCCCTGTGAACCTGAAGCCCGCTCCGGTCAATTGCTCAGCGTCTGCGACTCGCGCTGACGGTTCTTGAAGATCAGCATCACGTTGCGGACGTAGATGATGTTCGACAGCAACTGGCCGAAGATGATGACCGGCTCGCGTTTGACGAGACCATAGATCAGCGTCATGAGGCCGCCGCCGATCGAGAAGAACCAGAAGGCAAGGGGCACCACGCTCTTGCCCGCGCGCTCGCTGGCGATCCACTGCACAAGGAAGCGCGCGGCGAAGGCCAGTTGGGCGGCGAGGCCGAACACCAGCCAGAAATCAAATTTGGCGATGAAGATGTCGTAGAGATAGTTGCTGAACGCCTGCCCGAATTGAATCAGCATTACTTTACCTCGATCACAACCGGCGTCGGCTTCTTGCGGCGGATCAGCCACCACACGCCGGCGAGATCCATGATCCCGATCCAGAGCCGGTCGAAGAACCCGTAGTTCGAGACACCGGAGTGCCGGGGTCGATCTGTCACGTCGATGTAGGCGATGTCGTAGCCCTCACGCCGCACCAGGGCGGGAAGGAAGCGGTGCAGACCATCGAAATACGGCATCATCAGGAAGACGTCGCGGCGGACCGCCTTGAGGCCGCAGCCGGTATCGCGGGTGCCGTCATGCAGCACCGCATTGCGGATCTTGTTGGCAAGCCGCGATTGCAGTTTCTTGAAGCCGGTGTCCTTGCGACCGACGCGCTGGCCTGCGACGAGGCCGACACCCGCCCCGCCCTTTTCGAGCGCAGCGATGAGGTCGGGCAGGAAAGCGGGATTGTTCTGCCCGTCGCCGTCCAGCGTCGCAACCATCGCGCCGTGGGCCGCGCGGATGCCGCTTCTCACGGCCGCCGATTGCCCGGACGACTTCTCATGGCGCAGCACGCGCAGGTTCGGCCGCCGCGCCATCTCCTCGGCGAGCCGTTGCGCGGTGTCATCGGTCGAGCCGTCGTTGACGTAGATGATCTCATAGGCCCAGAGACCGTCGAGCGCGGCCGCGATCTCGGTGATCAGGGGCGTGATGTTGCCGGCCTCGTTGCGCACGGGAACGACGATGGAGACGGCAACGGGGGTTTCGGTCGACAAGATGAGACTCGCGATGGCGTGACTGGACCGGTTCCTGCCCCGGGCGATGCGGCGGAGGCTTATTATGGGGCTTGGGGCCGCCTATCAACCCCTTTAGCGCGGTACGATTTGGCCGTCCTTGCCCAGGCGGAAGCCCAGCCGTCGTGCTGCGAACCAGTAGCGGACCAGCATGGCGCAGGCCAATCCGACCACGGCGCCGGCGACCACATCGCTTGGATGATGCGCCAGCAGCACCAGCCGACTCAGGGCAATCACGACGGCATAGATGAACATCGGTATCCGCAGCCGCGACCAGACGGCCGCAACGGCGAATGCGAGCGCGAAGGCGGTCACCGCATGCGCCGACGGCATGCTGAAATAGGCCGGCGTGCCGTTGAAGGGTTCGAAATTGAACGCATTGGCCTTGCCGCCGACGAAGGGACGGCCGCGCCCGATGATGTATTTCAACACCTGGGCCGACAGCACGGAGAGCAGAACCGCGAAGAAGAAAAACTGGACATGCGTCGCAAAGTTCAGAAGGCGGCTGCGCGAAGCCTCAGGCCACAACGGCGCGATCAGGATCGTCGCGACTACCCCCACTGCCAGCAGTCCCAGCACGTATTCGTCCTGGCCGAATTCGGTGATGATGCGCACCAGCCACAGGCTGGGTGTTCCACGCGCCGGCATCAGCCCGATTTCGTAGGCATCGAAGGTGAACATCAGCATCAAGACCACACTCAGGCCGATGGCACCGAGCAGGAGAAGCTCGCGTCGCAGGCGTTGCCGGCCCGCAGCGTCCGGCGCGGTCTGCGGCCGCCGAACCAGCCGGCCGAACGAGAATTTGCCGACCAGCGCGAGCTGGGCGAGATAGCCTGACGACAGCGAGGGCGTGTGTGGCGCCGACATCTACTCGGTGCCTTCCGAACGATAGATCGCAATCGAGACCGGGCGGCCTTGCGAGATGTTGTAGCCGTCGATGCGCTTGGCGACGTTGTAGCGCAGCCCGATGGCCTCGGCGCGCTGCACGAACGCCCGTTCGGTGCGCTGCTCGACAAGCGCGAAGCGGCACGTGCCATGGTTGAGGAAGTCGGCCGCCCCCGAGCCGTCGGTGAGCTGTGTCGAGGTTCCTGTCATGAACACGAGGCTAGGTTCGTGGAAACCTGCCGCTGCTGCCTTCGGCCCGACGCAGACCACGTTGCGCAGCGCGCGCGCAATCTCCGCGCTGGGAAACAGCGGTGTCAGCGCCGGCAGCACGGCGCCATACACCACGAACGCCAGGAACATCGCCGCCACGCCGGCATTCAAGAGCGAGCGCTCGGCACGGCCGTCGTCATAGAGCCACCAGGCGAACAGGCCGAAAATCAGCGACGCCGCCACGAACGGCCAGGCCAGGAACACCGGCTGGTGCGTGACGATGATGGCGCCGATCACGGCCACCACCGACGTGATGGCGGGAATCGCGAACCACCAGGCGGCGCCGCGCCGCAGCCAGTTGCGCGCCAGCACCCGCCGCTCCAGCGCGCCCACGGTGAGGACGGCGATTGCCGGATAGAGCGGCAGCACGTAATGCGGCAGCTTGGTCAGGACGGCCTCGAACACGACCCAGGACGGCAGCAGCCAGGCCAGCAGGAACTGCGCCCCTGGCTCGCGCCGCGCGCGCCAGACGGCGGGGGCTGCCATGGCGGCCAGCGGCGCGCCGGGCCAGAAGGTGATGAACAACAGCAGCAGATAGAGGCCCGGCGGTGCGCCGTGCGACTCCTGGGCGCCGATCTTGCTCAGCATGTCGCCGCCGACGGAATCGGCGAAGAAGGTGTCGCCGGCGCGCAGGAAGATCAGCACGAACCAGGGCAGCACCAGCACCAGCATCCACATCAGTCCCCATAGAGGGCGCAGACGCGATAGCCAGCCGGCACCACGATCCATGATTGCCAGCGCCACGATCGTCAGTCCTGCGAACATCAGGATCAGCGGGCCCTTGATCAGGATGCCGCCGGCGAGCGCCGTCCAGAAGATCGCAGGCGGTCCCCACGGTGGATGCACCGGATCCTCGCCGCGCTGCCACGACAGATAGACGCGGGCCAGCGCACCCATCGCAGCCACCACGGTGAATAGCAGCATCGCGTCGGTCTTGGCGAGCCGGGCTTCCGCCCCGAGCAGCACCGAGCAGCACATCAGCAGGGCGGCGAACACGGCGCCGCGCCGTGTCACGAAGGAGAGCGCGGTCCAATAGGTCAGCAGCACCGCGCCGATCGCACCGATCAGCGAGGGAATGCGGTAGACCCAGATGCGCAGCTGCGCACGCGGCAGACCGATCGCCGACGCCGTCTCGACCGCAGCCGATTGCAACCAGTAGATGCCGACCGGCTTCTTGTAGCGCACGTCGTCCTGGAAGCGGATATCGACGTAATCGCCGCTCTCGACCATCTGTTTGGTCGCCTGGGCGAAGCGCGCCTCGTCGCGATCGATCGGCGGGATGGTGAAGAAGCCCGGCAGGAACAACAGCAGCCCGCAGACGAGCAGGAACGTCACCGCCCTGGTGTGGCTCACGGTGACGACATCGATCATCCGCACCAGCCGATTGCCTGGATTGACCAGGTTCTTCGGCTCGCGCGGCTCTCCAAAACGGGGGCGGGCAAAGGTCTCGACCATGGGGTTCCGAATACGCTGAAACCGCTATGTCGACAACCGCTTAGCGAACCCTCACTGGATTCTGACCACAACTGTGTCCGCAGCGCCCGTGGCATCGATCACGGTGAGGCGGGCAAAGCCCGGCCCGGGCGGATCGATCAGGCGCTGGCGCCGGCTGTCGATCTCGCCGACGGCTAGTCCATTGACCAGCATGGTCAGCGGCAGCACGCCCCCGGACACTTTCACCGGCATCACCGACGCCTCGGGACCGGCGGACCGGTCGACATCGATGCGGGAGCCGTTCAGCGGGAACTGAATGTGCGGCGCCTGCTCCGCGCCGGTCCGCACCAGTTCTCCGACCGGCCGGAACCGGCGCAGGGGCAGCGGCAACTTTGAATTGCTGGCGACAAGCGCACCCTTGGGCGGCTTTGGCAGTGTCACCGGCAGCTTGCCGCTGCGGGCAAAAGCGTCGAACAGGATCGGCGCCGCGGCGACGCGGCCGATCAGGCCGGGCACCGGCGCGCCATCGGGCCTGCCGACCCAGACGCCGATCGTCACGCGGCCGTCGAAACCGACCGACCAGGCGTCGCGATAGCCGTAGCTGGTACCGGTCTTGAAGGCGATCCGGTTGCGGGCTGCGTTTTCCGGCGGCGGGGTCCCCAGCAGCACGTTGCCGACCTGCCAGGCGGCCGCCGAATCCATCAGCCGCAACGGCTCGCGGGCATCGTCGGTGCCCTCCCCGGTCATGATCTCACGCAGCGGCCTGGTGGTGCCCAGGCGCGGGAATCCGGCATAGAGCTGGGCGAGGTCCTGCAGGGTCACGCCGACGCCGCCGAGGCCCATGGCAAGGCCTGGGGCTTCGTCCTTCGGCAGCACCAAATTGCCGCCGGCCTGTTTCAGTCGCGACGACAGCCGGCTGGCGCCGACACGGTCGAGCAGCACGATGGCGGGAACATTCAGGGACAGTTGCAGCGCCTTGCGCACCGGCACCGTGCCCTGGAACGTCATGTCGAAATTTTCCGGCGCGTAGGAGCCGAAGCGCACCGGGCGGTCCTCGATGAGGCTCTCCGGGTGCACGAAGCCGTCCTCGAAGGCGAGCCCATAGATGAACGGCTTCAGGGTCGAGCCTGGCGAACGCACCGCGCGGGTCATGTCGACCTGCCCTGCCCGCCTCTCGTCGAAATAGTCGGCCGATCCGACATGGGCGAGCACGTCGCCGCTGTCATTGTCGACCACGATGATGCCGACCGAGACGTTCGGTCCCAATGCGATGGCGCGATCGCGCGCCAGCGGCTCCAGCACCTTCTGCAGCGAGGCGTCCAGCGTAAGGCGGATGATCGGCTGATCCTTGACGGTCGCCGAGGCCTGGTCGGCAGCATGCGGCGCCAGGATCGGCATCGGCTGGCGGAAGGCCGGCACGGCTTGCGCCTTCGCCTGCGCCGCGTCCTCGGCGGAGATCACGTTCTCCGACACCATGCGGTCGAGAACGCGGTCGCGGCCGCGTCGAGCGGCCTCCGGATGCCGGTCGAGCCGCCGCGTCTCCGGTGACTGCGGCAGCGCCACCAAGAGTGCCGCTTCCGCCAGTGACAGCCGCTTCGGCTCCTTGCCGAAATACGCGATCGAGGCGGCGCGGATGCCTTCGAGATTGCCGCCATAGGGCGCGAGCGTCAGGTAGAGATCGAGGATCTCGTCCTTGCTCAGCTCATGCTCGAGCTCGAGCGCGCGCACGATCTGCCTGAGCTTGGCGTGCAGCGAGCGCTGCCGCCTGGGCTCGAGCAGCCGCGCCAGCTGCATCGTGATGGTCGAGCCGCCCGACACGATGTGGCCGTGCGCGCCGAGCTGGATCGTGGCGCGCGCCAGCGCGCGGGGGTCGACGCCGTGATGGTCGTAGAAGCGCTGGTCCTCATAGGCGAACAGCAGTCTCAAATAGGTCGGATCGACGTCCTTCTTCGCGCTGACCGGTAGCCGCCATCGCCCATCCGCCATCGCATAGGCGCGCAGCAGCTTGCCGTGGCGGTCGACGACGGTGGTGGACACGGCTCTGGCCTCGCGCAGCGGCAGCGGGCCGAGAGAGATGGTGTAGGCGGTGAAGGCAAGGACGACTGCGACGAACAAGAACAGCGCGCCCGCGAGCAGCCGTTTGACGCTCCGCCCTCTCCTCGGGTCATGGCCGGGCTTGTCCCGGCCATCCGCGCCTTCGTCGCCGCGAGCGATGGATGCCCGGGTCAAGCCTGGGCATGACGGAGTGTGCGGCTCCGTCCGGCCACCCAACTCACGATCGCTCGTTCCACCCTCGCTCATTTCGCCGCGCGGACCTCCACGGAGCCCGTACCGGTCCGACCATAGCGTGAGGGATTGTACATGTCCTCGACATAGGCCTGCGGCAGCACGTATTTGCCGGGCGACACCGCGCGTACCACGTAGGCGACCGTGAACACGGACTTGGAATCCGCGGCGCGGTCGAGCGCGGCGGTGAAGCGGTCGTCGCGGAACTCGGTATTGACCGGCTCCTGGCCGTCCTCGATCCAGTCGAGCGTGCCGCTGTCGCCCGACGACACCAGATGCGGATTGTCGATCTCCAGCCCCGCCGGTAGATAGTCGGACACCATGATGTGCCCGTATTCCGGCTTGGCCTCGGTGACCTTCAGCACGACAGCGAAACGGTCGTTCTGCTTCGCGGTTCTGATATCGGCCGGCTTGCCGTCGAGCGTGTAGTAGCCACGCTCGATCTTGAAGCCGTTCGATGCCGCCGGCTCCGGCGTCAGCGGCGAGCCGGAGGCGGAGACCACCGCCTGCACCGGCGCATCACCGGTGTTGGTGATCTTCAGCGGCTGGCCTGAGAGCTCAGCCGCCTTGTAGCTGCGGTACAGCGCCTGCTTCACCGCCTGCCCGTTGACATCGAGCGTCAGCGTCTCCTTGGCGAGCGCACGCGCCGCCAGCACCATCCACGCATTCTCCTGCGTCGAGGTGTACGGCGTCAGGCCACGCGCTGCCTCGACGCGGGTCACCGCCTGCGTCAGCGTCGCGCGCGGCGCATTGCCTTCGCCGGCCAGTGACACCAATGCCGCCGCATCACGCAGGTCGGAGCCGTAATCGGTGCGGCCGAACACCAGCACCGGCTTCGGCGCGAGGCTGTCGGCGGCTGCCGCATAGACCCGCTCGGCGCGGGCGCGGTCGCCGACCAGCGCGAGCGCCGCGGCGAGCTGCGCCTTGGCAATTGGAGTTGCGAGATTGCCGAGCTTGGTGTCGGCGAGATAGCGCAGGTCGCCGATCGGCGCCGCGCCGTTGCGCGCGAGCACGTAGAGGCCGTAGGCGAGATCGCGGCCGCCGCTCTTCTCCGGCTCCTCGGCATTGACCACCGAGTTTCTGACGCGGTCGAGCGCGCTCTTGAACAGCACGTCCGGCACGGCAAAGCCCTTTTCGCGGGCGCGGGTCAGGAAGTCCGTCACGTAGGCATCGAGCCAGGGATCGTCGCCGCCGGCCGACCACAGGCCGAACGAGCCGTTGGAGCCCTGACGCGCCAGCAAGCGGTCGATCGAGTCGCGGATGCGCTGGTCGACCTCGGTGTCCATCGCGAGATGCGCGCCGGCTGCGAGCTCGTTGACATAGAGCAGCGGCATCGCGCGGCTGGTGATCTGCTCCGAGCAGCCATGCGGATAGCGGTCGAGCGCCTTGAGGATGGTTGCCGCATCGAGCGCGGTCGACAGTCCCGCCGACAGCGACACCGTACCGGTGCCCGCCACGAGATCATTGAACATGTCCGATGTCAGCGTCAGGCTCTCGCCCTTCGCGAGCGTGCGGATCGAGCGCCGCGCCAGCACCTGGGTCGCCGGCTTGACGTCGAGCTGATAGTGCCGCGCCAGCGCCAGCCCGTTGGGGCCCTTGATATCGACGTCGAGCTGCGCCGTACCGGTGCCGCTGGCATCCAGCGGCAGCGTCGACGACGCCCGCTGCTTGGCGGCGAGCTTCAGCGTGACGTTGGCATTGCCGGAGACCTTGACCGGGCCGCTGGCCTTGACGCCGACGACATAGTCGCCGGGCGCGCCCTCGACGTTATCGAGGTCGAACGACAGCGTGCCGCGGTCGCCGCTCAGCAAAAAGCGCGGCAAGGTCGCGGTCAACACCACCGGATCGCGCACGGTGACGTCGACATTCGCCCGGCCGACTTTCGTGGCGCTCCATGCGACCGCCATCACCCGCGCAGTTCCTGCGAACTCCGGGATATCGAAGCTGACCTCGACGGTGCCATCGGGCCCGACGGTCACGATGCCCGAATACAGCGCCAGCGGCTTCTGCGTCGGCGGCGAGCCTTGCAGCTCGGCTCCGCCACTGTCACCGCCCGAGCGGATCTGGCCGCGCGTGCCCTGCATGCCGTCGATCAGCTGGCCATAGAGGTCGCGGATCTCCGCGGAGAGCTGGCGCTGGCCGAGATAGTAATCGTCGGGCGCCGGCGGCTTGTAGTTGGTGAGGTTGAGAATGCCGACATCGACCGCCGCGATCACGATCTTGGCGTCCTCGCCGGGATTGAGCCCACCGACCTTGACCGGAATCTTCAACGCCGAGCCCGGACGTACCAGCGCAGGCGGCGTCAGAGCCACGTTGAGCGTGCGCGCTGATTTGTCGATGCCGAACCAGGCGACGCCGAGCGCGCGGCCCGGCATGCGCTGCGCGGCCGCATCGAGCGGACGGCGCAGCGTCGTGACGACGTAGGCGCCGGTGCCCCAATCCTTGCCGACCGCAAGCTTGACTTGGTTGGTACCTTCCTTGACCTCGGTGGTCTGCGTCGTCAGTAGCCGGTCGCCGAGCACGTTGACCGTCAGCTTGCCGGCAGTGCGCGCATTGACCGTCACGATCATGCTCTCGCCGGACTGGTATTGCGGCTTGTCGAGCGAGGTCTCCAAGAGATCCGGCGTGTCGGCGCTGCCGTCGGTGTACCAGCCGACATCGAACTGCAGCGACGTCACCGGGCCGTCGGCATCCGCCGACTTGACGTCGAGGCGATAGCGCCCGGCCTCCGGCTGGAAGCTCAGCCGCGCCGGCTTGTTGGCTGATATCGTGACGTCGCCGTCGCCGACGCGCCGCGTCGATTTCACCGGCTCATACTCCCAATAGGAGTTCTGCCGGTACCACTGGTAGCGCGACTCGATCTTCAGCAGCTCATAGCGCAGCCCGCTTCGCGCCAGCGTCTTGCCCTCCGGCGAGACGAACACGACGTCGAACTCGGCCTTGTCGCCCTCGCCGACGCTCTTGCCGGAGAACGACGGCTTGATGCCGATCTGCGCCGCCTTGGGCGCCACGGGGAGCACCAGCTTGCGCTCGACGGCGCGGCCGCCGGTCTCAGCCAGGCGCACATAGATCTGCGCCTCCTGCGGCCGGCTGGAGGACGGCGGCTTGGGCAGGCTGACCGGGAACGTCGCCGCGCCCTTCTCGTCCGTTTCCGGCATGCCTTCGATCGGGGTGCGCTCGTTGGAGGCGCTCTCCTCGTCGGCGACGCCGAACTGGTAGCCCGGGAACCCCGGCCGCTCGGGCGCGGTCGTCACCAGCAGGTCGCCCTCGAGCTGCAGGCCGGAGGCCGGCGCACCGTAGAGGAAATGGCCGTCGACCTTCACCTCCACCGGAGTCTCAACCTTGATCTGCTTGTCCTTGGAGCTCAAATCGAATTCCAGCCGCTCGGGGACGTAATCCTCGACCATGAAGGTGGTCTCGCCGACCGCCGTCCCCTTTGGGTCGGTGAAGGCGCGCACGCGGTAGGTGCCGGTCGGCACCGCCGAGTTCAGCGCCACGCTGAACGAACGGCCGCCGGCGCCCTGGTCCGGCAGCACCGCGCGGCGAAACTCGACGCCGTCGGGACGCTCGACGACCAGCGTCAGCGGCGTGCCGGTCATGGCATTGCCCTTGCCGTCGCGCAGCAGCGCGGTGAGGTAGACCGTCTCGTTGGAGCGGTAGACGCCGCGCTCGGAATAGACGAAAGCGTCCGGCCCCGTGGGCGCTTCGCGCCCGGCGACGCCGCGATCGGACAGGTCGAAGGCTGACGTCTTCAGGCTGAGGAAGGCATAGTCGGTCTTCTCGCCCGACACGGTCAGCATCGCTGGCGACAGCCCGCCCTCGCCACGCGCCAGGCCCGTCTCGAACAGCACGTGGCCGGCGTCGTCGGTCTTGCGCGTCGCGAGGATCTCGTTGTTGCGCGCCACCAGCCGCACCTCGGCGCGCGCGACCGGATCAGTCGAGGCCAGCGAATTGACGAACACGTGAATGCCGTCATTGCCGGAGAACGCGGCGACTCCGAGATCGGAGACGATGAACCATTGTGTCGCGAGTTGGCCGCCGTCCTCGTCATTGCCGCTCGTCGGCCCCTTCGGCGCCGCCGTCATCACATACACGCCGGGCTGCATGTCGCTCAGCGCCTGATCGACCGGGAAGGCGGTGGTGACGTCCTGGTTCAGGGTCATCGCGGTCGACAGCTCGCCGCTCCACACCTTCATGCCGCGCTCATTGCCGAGATCGGTGAGCTGATAGCTCGACAGCGGCCGCTGGAAGTCGCTGTCGATGACGGTGTTGATCAAATTGCGGTCGCCGATCCGGAACACGTTGACGGTGACCGCCGGCGTGTTGACGCTGACCAGCGGAATGCCCTTCTGCCCGGTGCGCGGCAGCACATAGGCCTTGCCGGTGAAGCGCACGAACGGCTTGCGGTCGCGAACATAGATGTTGAACTCGGCCGATTTCGGCAGGCTCTCCTTGACGCCCGACGGCAGTCCGGCACGAAGATTGATGTTATAGCGCTCGCCATGCTTGAGGCCTTCGACGCAGAGCTGCTTGTCCTCCGAGGTCAACGCCGGCTTGTCGGTGCCGGCCTGCGCCACGAAGGGCGAGAAGTCGGTGCGCTTGGCGAGATCCTCGGAGAACTGGAAGCAGGCGCGCGGGCTCGCCGAGTCCGAATCCACGGTATAGTCGAGCAGCTTGAAGCCATGCTCGTCGCGCATCCGCTCATACTGCCCGCGGACGTCAGCGACCTCGCGCAGTTCGAGCGACATCCGCAGCGTATCCAGCGCCGGCCGCCACAGCTTGCGCTCCGCCATGGTCTTGCCGAGCACCGCGAGCGCGTCGGCTTCCTCCCCGGCATTGCCGGCGCGCTGGTAGGCGATGTAGGCCGCCGTCGAGGCGCGCTCCAGCAGGAAGGTCTGCTCCGAGGAATTGATCGGCTTGATCTGGTTCAGCACGGTGCGCGCCAGCCGCAGCCAGTTGCCGGAATCATCCGGCGCAGCGGTCGCGATCTGCCCGAGGATCTGCAGGCCTGTCCGCAGGTCGTTCCGCCGCAGCGCCGCGTCGGCATCGGTGCGGAGCATCGCCAGCGGCTTGTTCACCGCCCCCGCCTCGCTCTTGATCTGCGCCTCCAGCTTGATCGCGGCATCGGCGAGGTCGTCGCGCTTGAACGCCTTGTCGGCGGCAAGGGCAGCACTGGCGGAGGCGAGGCCAAGCACCAGGGTGGCGCAGAGGGCGACGGCGCGAACCAGACCGGTCATGGGCAGCTCCTTGGACGTTTCCTTGGACGTGTCGTCAGCCGGCTCTTCGGCACGGGCGGATGGCGGTCCGTGTTTGGCCGATTCGTGGCGAGAATGGACGCGAAATGGTGACGGACTGATGGCGGCGGTTGCAGCGGCCAGCATAGCGGCCCACCGCGGGGGCGGCCATCGGCGAAAGGGCGCGGCCGGAAAAATGGGGTCATCAACGGCAATTCACAGCCTGCAGCATATCGGCACAGCCCGCGGCGGCCGTTCATCCGCCACCGCTGGCGCGGGACCCAGGGGCATGCGCCCTCCTCCCGCCTCCGCTTGGTCGCGCCTGGCCCGGATCCGGTTCGGCCGCTCTTGGCGAAACCGAAGATTTTTCCTATGAACCCTGCTATGGATGCCGCGACCGGACGGGCTTCACGGCCCCGCGGCATTCATCCCGTGACGTGATCGCCTGACGCTCACGCCGTGACGACGGTCCCATAGCTCAACTGGATAGAGTAGCGGATTTCTACTCCGCGGGTTGCAGGTTCGAGTCCTGCTGGGATCGCCAATCGCCACGCCAGCGCCATCCTGGCGCCCCGCCACTCGTCCATTTTGAAGCATTGCCGTGAACGACAGGGGCGTGCGCACCCGAGCTCGCCCTCGTTTGGCGGGCGCGTAGCCATGGCGTTGGGGGGGGGGCTCGGTTGGCGAAACATGAGGCATCCCGGTTTCTGGTCAGAATCCTGCGGTCCCGATTCCGCGACCACAAGACGGAGCTGTCCGAGTTGCAGCGTCACATCCGGCGCGGCGACATCGTCTGCGACATCGGCGCCAACAAGGGCAGTTTTCTCTACTGGCTGGCACGGTGGTCGGCGCCGGGGCGGGTCATCGCCTTCGAGCCCCAGCCGGATCTTGCCGAACGATTGGCGCGGCTCTGCTCCCGGTTCTCGCTCGACAATGTCGTCGTCGAACCGCGCGCCGTCTATTCGCGCTCCAGCAGGAAAACCCTGTTCGTTCCCGAAGGGCATCAGCCCGGAGCTTCGCTGCTCCGGCCCGCCGAGACCTCGAAGGCGATCCAGGTGCAGACGACGTCGCTGGACGACTATCTCCCTGACACCGCAAACGTCTCTGCGATCAAGATCGACGTCGAGGGTGCCGAACTCGACGTACTGCGCGGCGCCGAGCGCACCTTGCGCCGATGCCGGCCGTTGATCGTGGTCGAGTGCGACCGCCGCCTGGCGACGCTCGACAGGGTGAAGGAGACATTCTTGCTCCTGCGGGGTCTCGGCTATCGGGGCCAATTCCTGAGCCGCGGGAGATTGCTTCCGTTGTCAGCCTTCGACCCGGAAATCCATCAGCGCGCCGATGGCGAATGGTTCTGGAAACGGAAGGACTATTGCAACAACTTCATCTTCAGGAGCGTGCGCGCGCCGACGTCCTGTGACCACGAAGCTTTCCTGGCACCGATCGAAACCACTTCGCCGGGCGCACGAAGTCGTCCTGAAACAGTCCCCCGGCAAGTTGCCCAGCATCACATCGACTGATGGGGGTTACCGATGTCCACGTTGCTGAGCTTTATTTTCGAATCCTATTGCCTGAGCTGCCGGGCGATGTTTCCGGAGCTTGATACCGGTCAGCCGACCGTCGCTGAGTAGCTTGCGGCGAGCAGCCGGACTCTCGACCCGAGGTTCAGCCGCGCGGACCCAGAGGTTCTGCTTTGGCTGTTCGCCTGCAACGCAGGATGCCTCGCGTGCATTAAGCTTTCCTCTTCAGCTTAACGCCGGCTTCCATTTGACGCCGACGCCCTTCATCCGCCACGTGCTGTGCGATGGAGTTGAACCATGTTCGAACTAGCCATTTTGACTGCAATCTGTTTCATCGCCGCCGTCGCCCTCACGATCATTTACCAGCGGCGCCAGGATGTCCTGTACGGCCCCTACATTACCGATGTCTCGTGGCGGACGGCGCTCCCCGACGACCGCGTCGAAGCGTCGTCATCCTGAGCCTGGACGCACTCCCGAAATGCTCCCGCACAAGCCGTCGCGATCACGCCAGGGAAGAGTGGCGGTGCGCCCGACGCCCGATTTCAGAAGCCGATGCGCCCGCCAGAATCGTTAAGCAGCGCATCGAGCCGGTCCGGGCTCATGCTTTGTCCGCCGGGCATCTCGATGCTGACGCAGGCGGCGCCGAGACGCAGATAGGCATTGGCCGTCAGCAGCGCGTCCTGCGCGCTGCGGCACCTGATGGTGGCGATCGCGCTGGCGCTTTCGGCCCGTACGGTGAAGGACGCTGCGGCCATGAAGGACTGGCTCATCTGTAAGCGGCGGCTGAAATGAAGCCGAAGCTTATTCAGAGGAGCCCGACGGTATCATTGAGGTGGATCAAAGCCGCCAGCCGAAGACTTCACTAAGCGCCCCCCTCAGCTTCGGTTCAGCGACAGGCTGATGCGGGTGACGATGCCGTCCCAAGCGCGCTCCCAGACCCGGGGGTAGTTGATCAGCACGCAATGCACGTAGCCGCCAACGAAGTTGCAGCGATTGTACCAGACATAGTCGCCCTTGTAGCTCGACACCGCGAAGAATCGCGAGGTGACGCGCTTGTATTGAATATTCGGCGGAGGGTTCTTCCTGGCAAGGAACCGCGCAGGTGACTCCCGCGCGTTATTCGATACCGACTGCACGGTCAGATTGGCGCGGCCGTCGGCAGTCTGGAAGCGTTGGCCGTAGCCCTCGGGTTGGCCCGCCGTGTCGCTGAAGATCGAGACCGGAATGTCGACCGATGTGCCGGTCTCCGGGATCCTATAGGTGTTCCAGCGAACCGATTGGGCCGTCGCGGCGGTGCTCCAGCAGGCGGCGCACGCAAGCACTGCCATCGCCTTGATGATCGGATTCATGTGTGTCGTCCCGAACGGCTTGAGAACACGATGACGTTGGATCACTTTCGCGGCCGCCCGAAGGCAATGTCCGACATCAACGGCAGGCGAACGCACGACACCCGCCGAAGTTCATGGCTCCCGAGGTCCCGTGCTCGGTCGCTTCCATCATTGAACGCGGGAGGGGGCAAGGTTCCGGGTTGCCGCCGGACCGTCACCAGCCATGAGCTCGTTCGTTCCGGTCTCGGAGGGCTGCTCCAGCCTTCGCAAGAAGGCATCCAGTTGCGGCGCGAGTTGCGAGACGACGAACCTCGAGCCTTCCGGGGTGAAATGGATGGTATCCCAGACGATCGGGGTTTCCGCGTCAATCGTCAGCGGACAACGCCTCTTGCTGCAAATCGTGTCGAGAATGGAAACGTATTGAACGAGCGGATACGCGCGGGCGATCTCTCTCAGACGATCGTCCGCCTCGAACGACGCATCTTTCGGCACCAGCGAATTGCCGATCGGGACGTGCGTCTGCTCATGGTTGAACAACGTCGAAGCCAAGGGAACTGGAAACTCGATCGAGGGACCGAGCAGCAGGACGGGAACGCCCGTTTCCTGAGCGACCGCCAGCAGCGCGTTCAAATAACCGTCGACGCGCCGTGCGGGAGGCCGGCCATAGGTTTCGAGATAGGCGCGCCAATTGCCGGAAAGAATGATGGCGTCAAAGCGGTGCGCCTTGATCTGATCGCGCAGCAGCTGATTGACGTCGTTACAGTTTCGCGAGCTGCTCAGCTTGAGCTCGACGAACGGCGGGCAGCCCCCTGACGTGAGCTGCAGAAGATGGTAGGCATCGGACGACAGGTAGCTGCGCAACGCCCAGGCATAATGCGCGGCAAGGCTGTCGCCGGCGAGCAGAATGTTGCGCTTGTTCGCAGCCGGTTTCAGGCACGCCTCGAAATCGTAGGCCGATGCCGGCTCATCGGGCTGCAAGAAGCAGCTGTGCGCACGATAGAACGGCTCCATCGTCCGGGAATCGTACCGGAGCATTCGTGCCTGTGATTGCGGGAAGCGATCGGCGTAGCCGTCATGCGCGACGCCGTGAACTCCGACCGCGACCATGACGGCGGCAATGCCCGCGATCACCGGGGAGCCACGCACGCCACCCCATACCGTTCGTGCGCGCGCAGGCCGCTCGACGATGACGTAGGACAGATAGGCCAGCAGCAGCGAGCACAGCAGGAGTCCAACCGTAGCTGCCGCCGAGGTCGCCACATCCAGCGGCAGCGCGGCCCTGCCGAGGACGAAAACCGGCCAGTGCCAAAGATAGAGCGAGTAGGACAAACGGCCGAGGAATGCTCCGAGCTCACTGAATGGCAGCCCGGGTCTGCCCTTCTCCTGATTGAACGCGACGATGTAGACCGCAGCACCGACACAGGGGACCAGCGCGTGCAATCCCGGGAAGCGGGTCTCTGCGCGGAAGATGACCACGGCAAGCAGCATGGAGACCATGCCCGCGGCCGCGAAGGCCAGGCGCGTCACGCTTCCAACCGGCGACCATCGATGCAGGAAAAACGCAATGCTTCCGATCAGGAACTCCCAGGCCCGCAGCGGGGCGATGTAGAAGGCGGTCGAGGGCGATTGCTTGATCCAAAGCTCGTCGAGCACACACAGCGCGATCGTTCCGAGGATGACCAGCCCGAGCGACGGCTTCGACGTTGGATCGGGAAACAGCCGGCTCCAGAGCCAAGTCACGACCGGAAACAGGAAGTAGAACTGCTCCTCCACCGACAATGACCAGGTGTGGATGAGAACCTTCCCGATCGTTGGTAGATCGAAATAGCCGGTCTGCGACCAGAAGAAGACGTTCGACGAAAACAGCACCGTGGAGATCGCGCTTCCGAAGAACATTCGGTAGTCGCCTGGAGGCGCCAAGAACCACGCGACCATCGCGGTGACGACGATCATCAAATAGAGCGCCGGAAGCAGCCGCCTCGCCCTCCGTTCGTAGAACTCAATGAAGGAAAACGAATCGGATTGAATGCCCGTCCAAATGAGCCGGGAGATCACATAACCGGAGATGACGAAGAAGATGTCGACGCCGACAAACCCACCGCCAAAGCCCGGCAGCTCGTAATGAAATCCAATGACCGAAACCACGGCGACGGCGCGCAGCCAATCTATGTCCGGCCGGTACTCCAAAACCTTTGTGCGCGTCATGCTGGTAGCCTGGGCGGGCCGTTCGCCCTAACAGATTACCTGCTGACATGTTCCAAAATGAATTGCAACGTTCAGAAACACACGGAAATACCGTTGTTGGTTGGTGTATCCGAATTGCCGCACCGCCTCAGGAGCCCATCACGCGGGGATGCTGGAGGATAGCGGGCACGGCCGGCGCCCATTCCGCCTGCGGCGTCATCCGCTTCGCATCAGGAGGATTGGCGATCGGTCGCGACATCCCGGTACTGACGTGGGGAGGGTGACCGAAAGCTCGACAGAGCAGCGAGAACGTGCAGCATCCGTCCAGGCCCACCTTGCGAGCAGGCCAGATCCATGCGCCGCGCTGGCGCGCGCTGCCCAACGCAGCCTTCGACCCGACGGCCGCTTGGGTGTCGGTAACTACTCAACCTTGGGCCTTCTCTTTTTGCTCAAGCCTAGCAACGCGCCTTCATCACCGAGGGCGGGCATGCCACGCGCGCTTCCTCCATCATGATTCATGAACTGCCCATCATGCTGGCGCCTCAACTGGGCTCGACCCGAGACGCCCGTGCGATCCCTGCTCGATGATGGTGGGGCTGTTGTATGATGAGCACACCCGCCAGCGAGATTTCGGCGACCGGCTTCCGTCGTCACCACCCACATGATACCAGTCATGCCAAAGAAACCGGCGAGCGAGTGGCGACATCGCCATAGCCGTTAACACCTCGCCACAAATTGGCCGAGGTCGAGGTGAGCTGCCTCTATACTTGGAGTTGCTTTTGCAACCGCATTGGCGCCGTAGCCCGGATGGTGCTCGTCGCCACCGAGCCGCGCAGGCTGAGCACGCTCAAACCGCCTCCCTGAAGGAATTAAGCTTAAAAACGTGCGGCGCCGCGTCTCCGCAACCTGGCAACTTCTTTCAACAGCCAAGACGTGCAACAATACTGCACGCAACTAATATCAACCTCAGATTTAATTTACTGATCATTTACTTTCCGCAACTTTGCCCCAAAAACTGCACGATGCTGGGTTCCTCTTTCACAATTAGAACTCTTCTGGGACTCTACAAAAACCACCTCCCCAGAAACGGGATCTAACAACCTCGGATATACTTTTCATAACTCACTCTCCGTCTTCGTTTCGCGTACAGAGGTCCCACAATGACAACACTCATCAAGGCTCTCCCGACCCATCTCGAAGAGACCCGTATCGACACCGAGAAGCTGCGCACGATCCTGATGCTCTGCGGCGCCACGGCGTTTGGCTTCATCCTCCACGCCACCTACGGTCTCGATCTCAGCTACGCCTTCTTCTGATTTGATCAGTCAACCGGTCGCGGGGTGGCGACTCTTCATTGCCGGACGCGATCGGCGTCGGTCCAGACTCGCGGGGTTATTGAACGGCCCCGCGCGTCGCCTTTTCGAAGCGATACGCGCCACGCGAAGAATATGGCAGATGCCGTCAATCACAGGCTTGATCGTGCTTTTGCACAGCCTGGCCGCGCCGCTCCCACAATTCCGCCGCGACGACGCGACACGCTGGGGCTGTTGAGAATTGCGGTTGCTTGAGGACGAGTAGCGTCATGCGTTCACCAGTATATGATCTCTATCAGATGAAGCAGGATCGCTTGCCGAAAGGAGCCCGTTCGGCATGGCTGAGGACGAGGCCGAATGAGCCTCCCCCCATCGCCGATGACTGGGTCTTCGTCGGCAAGGAACGGCATCCGAGCCGGTGGACGGTCGCAGAGATGAATGAAAAAGGCACCTGCTACCGCGAGATTCCGATCTGGCTATCGAGCCGCCGCAGCATGATGGCTGGATCGGCGGCCGAAAACGGCGCTCAGCCGCCGGCCGCCTGAGATTTCATCGGGGGTCGCGGACAAGGCCGCGATACGCGAGGTTCGTCGGCATCCTCGCCAGCGCGCAATGAACAAGGGCGACGGTCCTAAGCGAGTTGGACGCCGTAATAGTCGTCGACCTTGCGCCCCGCCCCGGCATCCCCCCAGTCCCACTCGCGCTCGTCGGAATATTTCGGCGCGCCCCGCAGCTGGTTCTCGGTCACGCCGGTAACGTAGCCGCCGAGTCGCGTGTCGTACTTCAGGGATTGCCAGGGCAACGGGTAGTGATCATTGCCAAGCCCGAGGAAACCGCCGAAGCCCAGGACGGCATACGAGACCCGCCCGCTGAGCTTGTCGATCATCACGCGTTCGATGGTGCCGATCTTGGTGTCGTCGGCGCCATAGACGGCCGTGCCTTCGACCTTGTCGCTTCCAATCAGGTTGCCATATTCGCGTTCATCGAGCATCGATGTCATGTGATCCTCCCGGTGCTAATGGATCGATAACGTTCGGCCGTCACCGGCCGTTCCCAAGGGCCTGAAGGGCTCTCAGTCACCCGCCGACAGGTTACTGTCCTGCTCGGGATGACGTGTCGCCTCGCGGGACGGAGCATCGGGAGATGTGGTCCTATGAACCTGCTGCGCACGCTCCTTGTCGGCGGGCTGATCCTCCCCGCGTCCTGTCCTAACGATGCCTTGGCCTTGCTGCGCCATCGGATGGCTCTCCTTGGTTGGTGATCCACGAAGGGCGTCGGATTGGATAGTGCCGACGCCACTCCGATTCGATCGAAAACGACGCGGGCCGCGCCCGTTCGTTCCTCCCTGAGCCAACAGGCCGCAGAGCCGACCAGTGCATCTGGCGCGCGACACGGTGCTTTAAGCGATCCAAATGAAACGTTGGTGGTCTCAGGCCGTTGACCACGTCCCTCAAGAGGAGACACCGCATGGCAGGCGATCGCACAACGTCGATGTCCCGCCGCCAGACGGTCGGAGGCACCGCAACGCTTGCGGCCGCATCGCTGACCTCGGCAACAGCGAAAGGACGCGAGACGATGGCCGCAAATTCAACCCCGCCCGAACCGCTCGTCGACCCCAAGGACAAATATCCGAAGCCGCCGTTCGAACACCAGTCGCAGCCCTGGCCGGGTCTTGCGAGCAAGATGTCGCCGCGGCCGGATCACGGTGAAACCAGCTACAAGGGTTCCGGGCGTCTCGCCGGGCGCAAGGCGCTGATCACTGGAGGCGATTCCGGCATGGGACGCGCGGCCGCCATCGCCTATGCGCGGGAAGGGGCCGACGTCGCGATCAACTACTACCCAACCGAGGAGCCGGATGCGCAGGAGGTCATCGCGTTGATCGAGGCCGAGGGGCGAAAGGCCGTCGCCATCCCCGGCGATCTGCGCGACGAGGAGTTCTGCCGGCGGCTGGTGCAACAGGCCGTCGATGCGCTGGGCGGACTCGACATCGTCGTCAACAACGCCGCGCGGCAGCAGGCACGCCAGTCGATCCTGGACGTCTCGTCCGAAGATTTCGACGCGACGATGAAAACCAATATCTATGCCCCGTTCTGGATCATCAAGGCCGCCCTGCCCCATCTGAAGCCGGGATCGGTCATCATCGGCACTTCATCCGAGCAGGCCTACGATCCCTCTCCCGACCTCTATGACTACGCGCAGACCAAGGCGGCGACCATGAACTACGTGAAGTCCCTGGCCAAACAGCTCGGGCCGAAGGGTATTCGCGTGAACGCCGTCGCTCCCGGGCCGATCTGGACGCCCCTTCAGGTCTCAGGCGGGGCCACTATGGAGAAACTCGAAAAATTTGGTGGTCAGACTCCACTCGGTCGTCCTGGCCAGCCGGTGGAGCTTGGATCGATCTACGTCCAGTTGGCCGCTGCGGACGCGAGCTACGCCAACGGGCAGGTCTATGGATCTTCGGGAGGGTCCGGGCAGCCCTGAAGCCGCCCGCCTCGCTCAAATGCGGGTGACAGGCTGCGGAAGCGAATACGCTTCCGTATGCACCTGACGGATGGTTGTGAACGCAGCGACAGCCGACGCCAAGCTGAACGCAGTCAGTAGCGCAATGAGAATCGTTCGTGGGGTCATCGGACGCTCCTGCATTCTAATTGGTTACTCGTGCCGCGCAGCCTTCGGCTCGCCGAGCGGCGCAATCTCGCCGTCGAGCCAGTCCTGCTGGAGGGCGAGCGCATTCCAGCCCTGGGCCATGCGCCGATAGCGCCGGAAGGCCGGCTCTTCCTGCGTGCGCTCCGCAAGCTGGAGGCAGTTGTCCGCGTTCTCTCTGAAAAGATCTGATTGTTTCATACAAATTTAGCTGGTGGGCGCCGCGCGCCGACGCAATCGTGTTACACGATATTAATGATCATGGAACTGTCGGCAGTTCTCTATCGAAAGCGGAGAGCAGTACGTTCTGTTCCAAGTTGCAAGATGCTCGTGAGACCGAGCATCACAACGCTCTGCCGTGGTTTGCTGACTCTCTGACCTCTTCCCCTTCGGGATCGCGTCGCAGCCCTGGACTGCATTGTCATCCCGCGCTCCGAACAACGAGGTCCCCGCTGCACCCGCTGCTTGCTGCGCTGCGGTCGGAGCGTTGCGGAACTGGCGGGCGCATCGCCCGTCGCTCCCGGGCCGCGGGACTTGGCGGTGGACGACCATGAAGGCGGCCACGACACTGAGTTGAGAATCGTGCTTCTCGTAACCCCTCGGCACGACCAGCGAAGGCTAATCTCTGGCTTGGTTCCGGAAAGGGATGGCTCATACTCGCAAGAGAGAAAAGGAATTCTGGAACGTTCCGCCTGGAGTGGAGTTGAGCCATTTGTGCCGGCAAATGCCGGTTCCATCAGTCGGAGAAGTCGGCCTCCCGGCTTGATTTGATTAGTTGCCGCGGCTTCTATGCCGCCCGTCATAAGTGTCTCAGATTCTTGATGGTAGACGATTCTGACTTGGGGGAACTTGATGAGCGATGATGCTGCTGCCGGTGCGATGCCCATGCGCCAGGGGTTCGGTCGCCACGGCAACGGAGTCGAGGCGGCCGATGCCAGCCAGGATCTGCTCCGCGTCCTCCAGGCCATGCGTTCCGGAGATTTCTCCGTGCGCATGAGCGGCGACTATCTCGGCATCGACGGCAAGATCGCTGATACGTTCAACGAGATCATTGCAGCCAACGAGCGGATGGCGCAGCAGCTCGAGCGCGTCGGCCAGGTCGTGGGACGCGAGGGAAAGACGCGCCAGCGCGTGCGGTTCGGCATCGCCAGCGGTTCCTGGGCGGATATGGAGAGCTCGATCAACACGTTGATCGACGATCTTCTATGGCCCACCCGCGAGGTGACTCGCGCGGTCGCCGCCGTAGCCCAAGGCGACCTCCTGCAGACCGTGAAGCTGGATGTCGATGGCCGGCCTCTGGGCGGCGAGTTCCTGCAGTCGGCGACCATCGTCAATACGATGATCAAGCAGCTCAGCGTCTTCACGTCCGAAGTGACCCGCGTGGCGCGCGAGGTCGGCACCGAGGGCAAGCTCGGCGGACAGGCCCAGGTTCCCGAAGTCACGGGCGTCTGGAAGGACCTGACCGAGAGCGTCAACTCGATGGCCAACAACCTCACCGGCCAGGTCCGCAATATCGCGGAGGTGACGATCGCGGTTGCCAATGGCGACCTGTCGAAGAAGATCACGGTCGACGTGCGTGGTGAAATCCTGCAGTTGAAGGAGGCGATCAACACGATGGTCGACCAGCTGCGCTCGTTCGCGTCGGAGGTGACGCGCGTGGCCCGCGAGGTCGGCACCGACGGCAAGCTCGGCGGTCAGGCCATCGTTCCCGGCGTTGCCGGCACCTGGAAGGACCTCACCGACTCCGTCAACGCGATGTGCGGCAACCTCACCGCTCAGGTCCGCAACATCGCCAACGTCACCACTGCGGTCGCCCGCGGTGACCTGTCACGCAAGATCACGGTCGATGTGCGCGGTGAGATCCTGGAGCTGAAGGACACCATCAACACGATGGTCGACCAGCTCAACGCCTTCGCATCCGAGGTGACGCGCGTGGCGCGCGAGGTCGGCACCGAGGGCAAGCTCGGCGGACAGGCACAGGTGCCGGGCGTTGCCGGCACATGGAAGGATCTCACCGACAACGTGAACTTCATGGCGTCGAACCTGACGGCACAGGTCCGCAACATCGCCGACGTCGCGACCGCCATCGCCAGCGGCGATCTATCAAAGAAGATCACGGTCAACGTCTCCGGCGAGATCCTTCAGTTGAAGGAGACGCTGAACACGATGGTCGACCAGCTCAATGCGTTCGCCGGCGAGGTCACGCGCGTGGCGCGCGAGGTGGGCACCGACGGTCGGCTCGGCGGCCAGGCCAACGTGCTCGGCGTTGCCGGCACCTGGAAGGATCTCACCGAGAGCGTCAACTCGATGGCGTCGAACCTGACGGCGCAGGTCCGCAACATCGCCGAGGTGACGACCGCCGTCGCCAACGGCGACCTGTCGAAGAAGATCACCGTCGACGTGCGCGGCGAGATCCTGGAGCTGAAGGACACCATCAACACGATGGTCGACCAGCTCAACGCGTTCGCCGGCGAGGTGACCCGCGTCGCCCGCGAGGTCGGCACCGAGGGCAAGCTCGGCGGCCAGGCCATGGTGCGCGGCGTCGCGGGCACCTGGAAGGACCTGACCGACAGCGTCAACTCGATGGCCTCGAACCTGACCGGCCAGGTCCGCAACATCGCGGAGGTCGCCACCGCCGTCGCCAAGGGCGACCTGTCGAAGAAGATCACGGTCAACGTCTCCGGCGAGATCCTTCAGCTGAAGGAGACGCTAAACACGATGGTCGACCAGCTCAACGCCTTCGCCGGTGAGGTGACGCGCGTGGCGCGCGAGGTCGGCACCGACGGCAAGCTCGGCGGCCAGGCCGAGGTGCCCGGTGTGGCCGGCACATGGAAGGACCTCACCGACAGCGTCAACTCGATGGCCGGCAATCTGACGGCGCAGGTGCGCAACATCGCCGAGGTGGCGACGGCCATCGCCGGCGGCGACCTGTCGCGCAAGATCACGGTCGACGTGCGCGGCGAGATTCTGAGTCTCAAAGAGACGCTGAACACGATGGTTGATCAGCTCAACCGCTTCGCGGGCGAGGTGACGCGCGTCGCCCGCGAGGTCGGCACCGAGGGTCGGCTCGGCGGCCAGGCCAACGTGCCCGGCGTCGCCGGCACCTGGAAGGATCTCACCGACAGCGTCAACTCGATGGCCGGCAATCTGACGGCGCAGGTCCGCAACATCGCCGAGGTGACCACGGCGGTGGCGCGCGGCGACCTGTCGCGCAAGATCACCGTCGATGTGAAGGGCGAGATCCTGGAGCTGAAGAACACCATCAACACCATGGTCGATCAGCTCAACGCCTTCGCATCGGAGGTGACGCGCGTGGCGCGCGAGGTCGGCACCGAAGGCAAGCTGGGCGGCCAGGCCGAGGTGCCCGAAGTCGCAGGTACCTGGAAGGACCTCACCGACAGCGTCAACTTCATGGCCTCGAACCTGACCGCGCAGGTCCGCAACATCGCCGAGGTCGCGACCGCGATCGCCGGGGGCGACCTGTCGAAGAAGATCACGGTCGACGTGCGCGGCGAGATCCTGCTGCTCAAGGACACCCTGAACACGATGGTGGAGCAGTTGCGCTCGTTCGCGGCCGAAGTGACGCGGGTCGCGCGCGAGGTCGGCACCGAGGGCCGGTTGGGCGGCCAGGCCGTTGTGCCCGGCGTCGGCGGCACCTGGAAGGATTTGACCGACAACGTCAACCTGCTCGCGGCCAATCTGACCACGCAGGTCCGAAACATCGCCGAGGTGACCACGGCAGTGGCGCGCGGCGACCTGTCGCGCAAGATCACCGTCGACGTGAAGGGCGAGATCTTGGAGCTGAAGAACACCATCAACACCATGGTCGATCAGCTCAACGCCTTCGCCGGCGAGGTGACGCGCGTGGCACGCGAGGTCGGCACCGAAGGCAAGCTCGGCGGACAGGCGCAGGTGCCGGGCGTTGCCGGCACCTGGAAAGACCTCACCGATACCGTCAACTTCATGGCCGCGAACCTGACCGAGCAGGTCCGCGGCATCGTCAAGGTCGTGACCGCCGTCGCCAACGGCGATCTCAAGCAGAATCTCACGGTCAAATCGAAGGGCGAGGTCGCAGCGCTCGCCGACACCATCAACAACATGACGGAGACGCTGGCGACCTTCGCCGACCAAGTGACGAGCGTGGCCCGCGAGGTCGGCGTCGAGGGCCGGCTCGGCGGCCAGGCCAACGTGCCCGGCGCGGCCGGCACGTGGAAGGACCTGACCGGCAACGTCAACCTGCTCGCGGCCAACCTGACGTCCCAGGTGCGCGCCATCGCCGAGGTCGCGACCGCCGTGACCAAGGGCGATCTCACCCGCTCCATCCAGGTCGATGCCCGCGGCGAGGTGGCCGAGCTCAAAGACAACATCAATACGATGATCACCAATCTGAGGCTCACCACCGACCTCAACACCGAGCAGGACTGGCTCAAGACGAACCTCGCCAAGTTCACCAACATGCTGCAGGGCCAGCGCGACCTGACCACCGTTGGCCGCCTGCTGCTGACCGAGCTGACGCCGCTGGTGAACGCCCACCGCGGCGTGATCTACCAGGTCGAGACCGAGTCCGCGCCACAGCTGCGCCTGCTCGCCTCATACGCCGATGACGGCATCTATCCTCACCGGACGCACGTCCAGTTCGGTGAGGGGCTGATCGGGCAATGCGCGATCGACAAGCGCCAGCGGCTGGTCTCGGAGATCCCATCCGACGTCATCCCCGTGGGCTCCGCCCTGCTCCGCGCCGTCCCTAAGAACCTCGTGGTGCTGCCGGTGTTGTTCGAGAACCAGGTCAAGGCGGTGATCGAGCTGGCGTCGCTCAGTCCGTTCACGACGTCGCAGATGACGTTCCTCGAGCAGCTCACCGACTCCATCGGCATCGTGCTCAATTCGATCGAAGCCACGATGCAGACCGAGGGACTGCTGAAGCAGTCGCAGCAGCTCGCCGCGGAGCTTCAGACCCAGCAGCGCGAGCTGCAACAGACCAACGAGCAGCTCGAGCAGAAGGCGCAACAGCTCGCCGAGCGCAACGTCGAGGTCGAGCGCAAGAACCAGGAGATCGAGCAGGCCCGCCGCGCGCTCGAGGAAAAGGCGACCGAGCTCGCGCTGACGTCCAAGTACAAGTCCGAGTTTCTCGCCAACATGTCGCACGAGCTGCGCACGCCGCTCAACAGCATCCTGATCCTCGGCCAGCAGCTGACCGAGAATCCGGACGGCAATCTCACCCTCAAGCAGGTCGAGTTCGCCCGCACCATCCATGGCGCCGGCACCGATCTGCTCAATTTGATCAGCGACATCCTCGATCTCTCGAAGATCGAGTCCGGCACCGTGACGGTCGATGCCGAGGAGATCCTCACCACCAACCTCCTGGAGACCGTGGGGCGTCCGTTCCGCCACGAGGCGGAAAATCGCCTGCTCGCCTTCAACATCGACGTCGACCCGAACCTTGCGCGTAGCATCGTCACGGATTCCAAGCGCTTGCAGCAGGTGCTGAAGAATCTGCTCTCGAACGCCTTCAAGTTCACCGCCGAAGGAGGGGTGCGCTTGAAGGTGTCTGCGGCGCTCGGCGGATGGAGCGCAGAACATCCGGTGCTCAACACGGCACCGGCCGTGATCGCGTTCGAAGTCTCGGACACCGGCATCGGCATTCCGCAAGACAAGCAGAAGCTGATCTTCGAGGCGTTCCAGCAGGCGGATGCCGGCACGAGCCGCAAATATGGTGGCACTGGTCTCGGGCTCGCGATCAGCCGCGAGCTCGCCAACCTCCTGGGCGGCGAGATCCACCTCAAGAGCGCCCCCGGCAAGGGCAGCACCTTCACGCTGTATCTGCCGCTCAAATATTCAGGTCCCGCAACGGCGCCGCGCGTCAGTCCGGCATCGCCCGTTCCCTACGTTCAACCTCCAGCCCTACAGCAAGCGGCCGCGCCAGAGCGCGGGATCGAGCCCCCGCCGGACGATCGTCTCGATCTCGAACCCGGCGATACGATCCTGCTCGTGGTCGAGGACGATCCACACTACGCGCGCGTCCTGATCGACCTCGCGCGCGACAGGGGCTTCAAGGTCCTGACCGCCAGCCGCGGCGCCGAGGCGCTGGATCTCGCCAAACAGTATCAACCGGCCGCGATCTCTCTCGACGTCTTCCTGCCGGACATGCTCGGCTGGACCGTTCTGAGCCAGCTCAAGCATAATCCGCTGACGCGGCACATCCCGGTGCAGATCATCACGCTCGACGAAGACCGCCAGCACGCTTTGGCGCGTGGGGCCTTCTCCTTCGTCAGCAAGCCCACGACAACGGAAGGCGTCAGCGCGGCCCTGTCGCAGATCAAGGAATACGCGAAGCCGCGACGCAAGCGGCTGCTGATCGTGGAGGACAACGCGGCCGAGCAGCTCAGCATCCGCCAGCTGTTGGATCACGACGACATCGAGATCATCGCGGCGGATACGGGAGCTGCGGCGCTCGAGACGCTGCGCAGCGCACCGTGCGACTGCGTGGTTCTCGATCTGCGGCTGCCCGACATGAGCGGGTTCGACGTGCTCGATCAATTGCGCTCCGACGAGTTCTTGTCGAGCGTTCCGGTGGTCGTCTTCACCGGGCGGGAATTGTCGGCCGAAGAGGATGCGGAACTGCATACGATGGCGCGGAGCATCGTCGTCAAGGGCGTGGAATCGCCGGAGCGGCTGCTCGACGAGACGTCGTTGTTCCTTCACCGCGTGATTACGGAACTGCCGCTCGAGAAGCAGCGCATGCTCGAGAAGCTGAACAGTTCCGACGAGGATCTGATCGGCAAGACGGTGCTGCTGGTCGACGACGACGCCCGCAACATCTTTGCTCTTTCCAGCGTGCTGGAACGCCGCGGCATGAAAGTGCTGACGGCCACCACCGGCAGCGAAGCGATCGACCTGGTGCAGAGCAATCCCGCGATCGCGATCGTCCTCATGGACATCATGATGCCGCAGATGGATGGTTATCAGACGATCGGCGTCATTAGGCAAAACCCCGCCTTCGTCCGGCTCCCCATCATCGCGTTGACCGCGAAAGCCATGAAGGGAGACCGCGAAAAGTGTCTCGAAGCTGGCGCCTCCGATTATCTGGCAAAACCCGTCAACACCGAGCAGCTGCTTCTTGCGATCCGCATGTGGCTGCACCGCTGAACGGCTCATCATGATGGAACATGCGAAGGTCAACATCCTCTTGGTCGACGATCAGCCGGCGAAGCTGCTGGCCTACGAGGTCATCCTGAAGGAACTCGGCGAAAACCTCGTAGTCGCCACGTCTGGTCGCGAGGCGCTCGAAATTCTGCTGAAGAACGAGATCGCGGTGATTCTCGTCGACGTCTGCATGCCTGAGCTCGACGGCTTCGAGCTGGCGCAAATGATCCGTGAGCATCCGAGGTTCCAGAAGATTGCGATCATCTTTATCTCCGCCATCCAGGTGAGCGACTTCGATCGCCTTCGTGGCTATGAGATGGGCGCCGTCGACTACGTGCCGGTTCCTGTCGTGCCGGAGGTGCTGCGCGCCAAAATCAAGGTTTTTGCCGAGC
Organism: Bradyrhizobium sp. HKCCYLRH1034; assembly: GCF_051168375.1. Taxonomy (NCBI): domain Bacteria; kingdom Pseudomonadati; phylum Pseudomonadota; class Alphaproteobacteria; order Hyphomicrobiales; family Nitrobacteraceae; genus Bradyrhizobium; species Bradyrhizobium sp. HKCCYLRH1034. The sequence continues at coordinate 161,049 of NZ_JBNPUW010000007.1, forward strand.
TCTATCGCAAGACACGCGAGCTGGAACATCTGAACCTTGAGCTGGAGGACCGGGTACGGGCCCGCACCGCCGAGCTTGAGCGATCGACAGCAAAGCTCGTCGAGAGCGAGCAGCGTCGGAGCATGGCGATCGCGGCCGGCAGGATGGGCTCGTGGGACTGGGACGGTGTCAATGGCGACTGGATGTGGGACGAGGGGCAGTACCGCATCTTCGGCGTCACGCCGCAGAACTTCGAGCTGAACACCGTGAACATCATGGCGCTGCTGCACCGGGAGGATGCCGAGCGCGCCCGCCAGGTGGTCGCGGAATTCAGCCGTGGCGCGACGTCGTATGAGGCTGAGTTCCGGATCCACCGGCCCGATGGCGAAGAGCGGTGGTGCGTGGGAACGGCCGCGGCGACCACCGACAGGACCGGCCGCGTGGTCCGCGTCAGCGGGGTCACGATCGACATCACCGAGCGCAAGCGCGCCGAGGAACGCCAGAACCTGCTGACCCGCGAGGTCGATCATCGTGCCAAGAATGCGCTGACCTTGGCTCAGTCGATCGTTCGCCTGACCAAAGCCGACAGCGTGAAGACCTATGTCAACGCGGTAGAGGGGCGCATCAGCGCACTGGCCCGCGTTCACACCATCCTCTCGCTATCAAGCTGGGAAGGTGCGAAAATAGGTAGGTTGGTGGCCGAAGAGCTCGCGCCCTATGCAACCGGCGGCCAAGTCGCCTTTGACGGCGTCGATCTGCAGCTTGAGCCTGCGACCGCGCAGACGCTGGCGCTGGCGCTGCACGAGCTGGTGACAAACTCGGCCAAATACGGCGCGCTGTCGGTCCGCTCCGGGCATCTCTCGGTCAAATGGAGCATCGAGGATGAGCGCCTGGATCTGATCTGGATTGAAACCGGCGGTCCCTTGGTGCGCGCGCCGACCTCGCGCGGCTTCGGCACGCGCAGCCTGATGGCCAGTGTGGAAAGCCAGCTCGGTGGGCGCGCCTCGTTCGACTGGCGTCCCGAGGGATTGGTGTGCCGGCTGGTCGTCCCGCTCCGCCCCGGCGCGACCCCGCCGGAGATCACGAGCCCTTGCGCAACGGCGGCGCCGGGCGACGCACGACAACGGGCTGCTGGCTGACCGCTCCGGATAGCTCAGGCCATGTCGCGCGAGATCCGGACCGGGATCGACTTGGCGGCGGGCACCTTGCTCCCTTCCGCGTAGTGCCATAGCGGAATCAATCCGTTGCATTCGGGGTAGTAGGCCGCAACGCTGTAGCGCGGAATGTCGAACGCCACTGCCTGGAGCCCGCCCAGCGAGCGCTCCACGCCGTCATCGGCCTCGGTCGAGAGCCGAACCGGCTCGCCCTGCTTGATGCCCAGATCAGCCATGTCGCTCGCGTTCATGAAGACGATCTGACGGCCACCGGTGACGCCGCGAAACCGGTCGTCCTCGTTGTAGATGGTGGTGTTGAACTGGCCGTCGGCGCGCAAGGTCATCAGCTGGTAAACGCCATTGCCTTCCTCCGGCGGATTGAGCGCCGCCTTGGGCACGGTGAAGTTCGCCTTGCCGGTCGGCGTCTTCCATTTGCGTTCGCGGGCACCAAGCGGCCGCGGAAAGCCGCCGGGCTCAAACAGGCGCTTGTTGAAGTCTTTGAACTGCTCGGGATAGGTCCGCTCGATCGCGTCTCTGACGCGCGCGTAGTCGCCCACCCAGGCATCCCAATCGACGCGCGGATTTGGCTTCAGGGTGGCCTTGGCGAGACCGGCGACAATGGCTGGTTCCGACAACAGGGTCTCTGCGACGGGTTGGCGCTGCCCGCGCGAGCCGTGAATGCAGGTGGTGGAGTCCTCCATCGAGACCGCCTGATCTCCGCCTGCCTGCCGGTCGATTTCGATGCGGCCGAGGCACGGCAGCAGATAGGTCACCTCGCCTGGGACGATGTGGCTGCGATTGAGCTTGGTTGCGATCTGCACCGACAGCCGCAGCTTCGACCACGCCGGCTCCATCAGCGAGCGTTCAGGGACGGCGCGCAGGAAGTTACCGCCGAGACTGACGAAGCCCTTGACGTCCCCCTTGATGATGCCTTGGCAGGCATCGACCGTGCTGAGACCGTCCCAACGCGGCGGCTCGAACGAATAGAGCTCGGCAAGCTTGTCGAGCGGCACCAACTTGGTCTTCTCGGAGATGCCGACGGTGCGTTGCCCCTGAACGTTGGAATGGCCACGAACCGGCGAGATGCCGGCCCCCGGCTTTCCGATGTTGCCGCGTAACAGCAGCAGGTTGACAATCATCTTCGCGGTTTCGACGCCATGCCGATGCTGGGTTATTCCCATCCCATAATTGGCGATCACGGCGTGCGAGCCTGCGTAGACCTTGGCAGCCTCCAGAATGGCGCCGCGCGTGAGGCCGGAGGAGCGTTCGATATCGCTCCACGACGCCTGCCGGCAGCAGGTTGCGAAAGCTTCGAAGCCGGACGTGTGCCGCTCGATGAAGGCGACATCGAGCACGGGCGGGCTCTTGGTCGCGACCGCGGCATCATCCGCCTCGATCACGGCCTTGCACAATCCGAGTAGTGCCGCACCATCGCCGCCAATGCGCAGCTGATGATACTGCGTGCTGATCCGCGTTCCCCCCGTCAGCACCATTTGAATGGGATTTTGCGGATTGGTGAAGCGCTCCAGCCCACGCTCCCGCAGCGGATTGAACGTGATGATGGGCACGCCGCGTTGTGCCGCCTTCTGCAACGGATGCAGCATGCGCGGCGAGTTGGTGGTCGTGTTCTGGCCGAAGAAGAAGAAGCAATCCGCCTTGTCGAAATCCTCAAGGAGCACCGTACCGACGGGGACGCCAATCACCTCCGGCAGAGCAACTGATGTGGATTCGTGGCACATGTTGGAGCTGTCGGGAAAATTGTTGGTGCCGTACATGCGGCCGAAAAGCTGATACATGTAGCTCGTCTCGAGCGAGGCCCGGCCCGACGTGTACATGACGACCGAGCGTGGATCGAGCCTGTTCAACTCCGCCCCGATGTCGCGAAGGGCCTCGTCCCAGCTCACGGCAACATAGCGATCCGCCGCAGCGTCATAGCGCATCGGATGAGCAAGACGCCCCTGCTCTTCGAGCTGATGATCCGACCAGGATCGCAATTCTGTCAGACTGTGCCGAGCAAAGAACTCCGGTCCGACTGTCTTGCCGGTGATTTCCCACGCGGTCGCCTTGGCGCCATTCTCGCAGAATTCGAACGGGTGCGGCTTTGCCGGCTTGGCCCAGGAGCAGCTGACGCACATGAAGCCGCCTGGCTTGTTCTGTTTCAACAGGATCTCGCTGCCAAGCAGGGTCACCTCCTCCTGCGTCAGGATGCTGGCGACCGCGTGCACCGAACCCCATCCGCCGGCCGGAGCCCTGTAGTCCTGGATTTTTGCTTTCTCGCTCACGACGCTCTCCGCGGCCTGTTCAAAAGCGGCAAACCCGGGATGAGCAGCGAAGTTCCGATTCCTCACTGAACGTTGCGAGGCTATCTTCGAAGTCCCGCGGGCGAAGGTCCGCGCTAGGAATTGGGAACGACCCGGCCCGCCGCGAGTCATTTCCATGCCTCTGGCGGCGTTCCCCCATCTCGCTGGAGGCACTCCGTGTGGACTGCGGCCCAGCGTTCGACCCCTCGGGCGCTGGGCCCGTCCCACTGAGGTAGCCGGGTTTTCTCCCGGCTTCCGATCTCAGCATCAAGCCGCGCTGCGCTTGAGATGGCGGCCTTCCTTGACCTCTTCGATGATCTTGGCGCTGAAGGCTTCCAGATCTCCGGGATTGCGCGAGGTGATCACGCCCTGATCGACCACGACCTCCGCGTCCTGCCAATGCGCGCCGGCATTGGCAACGTCCGTCTTGATCGATTTGTAGGACGTCATCTTTCGCCCCTTGGCAATTCCGGTCTCGATCAGGAGCCACGGCGCATGACAGACCGCCGCAACGATCTTCTTGGCTTCAAAGATCTCCTTGATGAACCGCAGCGCCTTCGGCTCGAGCCGCAGCAGATCCGGATTGATCTGACCGCCCGGCAGCACGACGGCGTCGTAGTCCGAAGCAGACGCCTGGTCCAACGTCTTGTCGACCTTGACGGTCCGTCCCCAGTCCTTCTCATCCCAGCCCTTGATCTCGCCCGGCGCGAGCGAGATGATCTCGACGGTCGCGCCCGCCTGCTTGAGACGATCGCGCGGCACTTCGAGCTCGGATTGCTCGAACCCGTTGGTTGCGAGGATCGCGATCTTCTTTCCCTTGATATCCATTGGACTCTCCTGGCCATTCGACACCGCCGGCAACCTCGCGCTGGCCTCCATGTTCCGCCTGGCAGGCCAGGCGGATCGTCACAACTGGTCGATCGAGTCAGCGCTCGCCTGGGTGGAACCAGCCTGCCTATGGCGCCGTTTGTTTGGACGTCCCTGCCTTGAATGGATGGGCGGCGTCGAGCGGCACGGCATCGCTGCATCGGCGGATCGCAATCTGGAGGCGCTCGTGCCCTACGCATTGTTTGAGAATGACGAACAGATGACCCGCCCGTTTCGCACCGAGCGCGAGGTCTGGGAGGCCGCGGAACAGGCCGATCTCATCACGCTCGGCACGCATGGCGAGAAAATCCTCGACAACAATTTCGAGATCAAATCATGCGAGGCCACACCGGAAGAGCTTACCGCCGCGCCGCCGGACATCGTATTGCCCGAAGCTCACACGCCCGATGCTGATCGAGGGAGCCGGACTACCGACCAATCTTTCTCCTCACCGGCCAAATTGAAGATGCGGACGTCCTCATGACCCGGCGCAGGTTGGCCTTTGCGGCTCAGGTGTTCGTCGGCCATGTCGGTTCCTGGCCTGATCATCGGACTACGGACGAGCGGCGGATCGCTCGGCCTTACCGCCAGCGTCTCATGCGCGCCGGGCGCCGCGCTGCTTGCGAGGCAGTCGGCTCGCTTCCTCCAGCTCGAGCCGCTCTCGCTGTTGCCGCAGCCGGTCAAGCGTCTCCAGCATGTGGTGCAGAAGCACTTCGGCGGCCGCCGTCGAGGCCCGAGCTCGCCGTAGCTGCACGATTTCACGGCGCTGCCGCCCGACCCGGAGACGCATACGGTCGATTTCGGCTCGAACCACACATAGATCGCGCATGAAGCACCCGAGCAAGAGTAGGATCGCACAATAGAACAAAATAGGAACACTTTGCAAGCTTTCCCGTTGAAGCCGGGCAACAACGGGAGATCCCCATGGCCGAACAGCTGCAGAAAGATCCCGAGGACTGGGTGTCCGGAGCCGTTCCGATGACGGATACCCAAGCTTCCTACTTGAGAACGCTCAGCGAGCAGGCTGGCCGATCCGATCCCACGCGAGCGGAGATGACGAAGGCTGAAGCGTTCGAACTGATTGATGAGATGAGACGCGCCGCAGGGTTGGATTGAACCGGCATATTCGACTCACCAGGACGATGGGTCGGCAGATCGGTATTCCAATGTTGGCGATGCCGGTCCGAAGCTGTCGCGAATCAGAAATCGGTCGTTTAGTCTCCGCGGCATTTCGCGGGAGTCCACCATGGTTGCGGACAGTGACAGCAAGGTTGCCTGGCATCGCGCCCAGCTCAAAAAGAATCGCGCGACCTTGAAACAGATCGAGACGGCGCGGTTCACGGTGGGCGAGAGCGCCGATGCGAAGGCGCTTGAACAGACCAAGCGGCAGGTTGCGGAACTCCAGGTCAAGATCCGCGAATCCGAGCACCTCATCGCTCAGCACGACAAGCAGACGCGACGCCCGCTGGCGACCGACCTGCGAAGCCTCTCGAATGTCGCTTGGCGCAACTGGACCGGCAATGGCCCGCGCTGAGGGCTCGCTGCCATTCAGTCCACGATCTTCTGATGCACGCCTCCAGGCTGTTGCATAACCGTAGACACATTCGACGGCTGTGATTTGCCAACCGTCGGCGCCCAGCGCTTCAGTCGCTCATCGCTCCTGCTGATTGCATCGAGGTCGATGCGTCCTTCCGCCAGAGCCTCCTTGGCGCAGGCGAGCGCGCGGTGGAACTGGGTGCCGTCATAGGCCACCAGCAACAGATCGGCGCCGCCGTTGAGAGCCTCCACGACAGCTTTGCAGAGATCGCGGCCGTAGATCGCCCCCATCACGATATCATCCGTCACGATCACGCCCGGATAGTTCCAGCGGCCGCGAATGAGTCCCTCGAGCACGGCTTTGGAATGTGAGGCAGGCCGCTCTGGATCGATCGCATCGACCGTCACGTGACCGACCATCATTGCCGCGTGCGAGCCCTGCAGCACCTGTCGGAACGGCCGCCAATCCGACCGTTCCAAGACATCTGCCGGCGTGCCGAGCTGTGCCGAGAAATGATGCGTATCGGCTGCGACGCGCCCCAGACCAGGGAAATGCTTGACGGCCGCGCGGACACCGCTTGCTTCCAGGCCACGGACGTAACCGAGCGCAATGTCGCCAACCACCGCGGGATCGTTGGAGATCGCGCGGCGGCCGATCAAGGTGTGAAAGTCCAGTCGGTTGCGTGTCCAGCTCGGGCGAAGGTCGACGACCGGAGCCAAATTGAAGGTGATGCCGGCAGCCGCGAGAGCCTCACCCTGGGCGCGCCCCATCGCGAACGCATCCTGCGCGCGCCGCGAGGCCGGCAGATCGGCCAGCGTTGCGAGGCCGGGCATGTTCGGCAGGGTCGGAGACAGGTGTGCGACGGCGCCTCCCTCCTGATCCGCCGCAACCAGCAGAGGCGGCAGCCCGGCACTCCGGCGCGCGTCCTGCAATCGCGCCATCTCGGCGCGCAGCTGAGGCTCGGTCCGGCCGCGGATGTTGTGGTGTGTCACATAGACGCCCGCGATCAACCCCTGCCGGGCCAACGCGGCTGCGTCATCGACGGCCGTGTAACCGACGATGAAATGCCGGCCGAGCAGATGCGCCACGTCGGGGGGCGTCCGGAACGTCTCGTACTTGCGCCAGGCAAACATGAACTGCGTCGACGTCAGCATGATCAGCGGAACGCACCATGCTACGACCAGAGCGCGTCCGGCGGGCCCCCGCCGCCACCGACCGCCGAGCATCAGCAGCAGCGGAACGGCAAGCCCGATGAGGAGCAGGGCTGCGTGGCCGCTGCCCCGCAGCCGAACCAGATAGGGCTCGTTGCTGTTCAGCGTGACGAAAATGAAGAGCAGAGCGAGGATCCAGAGAACCGCGGTCCTGATACGTCCGAGCATGTGTGCAGCCGATCATCCGAGGGGAAAGACGGCCATTGCCGTAACAACCACGTTTTCCCTGCGCCAGATGTGGAATCGCGTCTGCACGAAATCTGCAAACAAATCCTGAAATGCTGCAGATCCCCTCGTGAGCTGCTGCATGGGCAGGCGTCATGCTTGGCTCATCGGCTTGTGCCTCCCGGCCCGAACGATGACCCAAACCAAGGATTCCTCCATGACGACTCTCGCCGAGCCGACGGCTGCGCCCGTCGCGCCCGATTCCATGTGGCTCAAATTCGCCATCACTGCCGGTCTCGTCGGCCTCGCCGACACGCTGCTCTACAACGGCCGGCCGATCGGCCTGGCATTCCCGCTGTTTTTCGCCGCGCTCGCCGCAGCGAGCATTCTCGCCAATCTTGCCAAGACCGATCGAAACCGTCTGGTCGGAGCTGCAGTTCTCTTCGTTGCCGGCCTGGCTCCCGCCATCGAGGAGCTGAACCTGCTTTCTTTTCCTGTCCTGCTGCTCACGACGCTGTCGGCTATCACGCTGGCGACCAACCGATCCGCGCGCGGCTTCCGGCTTCCGCTGACCGCCGCGCGGCAGTTGCTCCTGATCGGGCCGTTTCGACTGATACCTGATGCGATCGTGACGCTGCGCGCGAACATGATCACGCGAACTCTCGTTGTCTGGAGCATCCCGCTGGCACTCGGCTGCGTGTTCTTGGCTCTGTTCGCAGCAGCCAATCCGGTCATTGAGCGGTGGTTCGCCGTCCTTAGTCCCGAGCGCGTCGCCTCCCAACTCACGATGGGGCACGCGATCTTCTGGCTCGTGACGTTGTCCATGGTCTGGCCATTCGTCAACCTTCGCTGGCGCGAGCGGACCAAGACCTCGAGCCCGCCGATCGAAAGCGAGCCCGATCAGCCGTCAATGCTGACGACCGTGCTCGGCCCTGAAACCGTGATCCGGGCGCTGATCCTGTTCAACATCCTGTTTGCCCTCCAGACGGCGCTCGACGGCGCATATCTGTGGGGACATGCTGCGCTTCCGGACGGCATGACCTATGCGACCTATGCGCACCGAGGCGCCTACCCCTTGATCGTCACGGCGCTGCTCGCGGCTGCCTTCGTCATCGTCGCCGTCCGCTCCAAGACCACGGCAAACGAGTCGCGACTGGTCCGGCCGCTGGTCTATCTCTGGGTGGCTCAGAACGTGATGCTGGTCGTGTCCTCGATTCAACGGCTTCACATGTATATCGAGACTTATGCTCTGACCTATTGGCGAATCGCGGCCCTGATATGGATGATCCTGGTCGCGATCGGCCTGATCCTCATCGTGCTCAGGATCGCTCTCGACAAGTCCAACGCATGGCTGATCCGTATGAACCTGCTGGTGCTCTCGGCGACCATCTACGGCTGTGCGCTGATCAATTTCGACCGGCCGATCGCAGACTTCAATGTCTCCCATAGTCGTGAGGCGGGACAGAGCGGCCCTCTCATCGACGGCTCCTATCTCGTCTGGCTCGGGCCCGAGGCACTGCCGGCCATCGAGCGGGCGATGCTGTTGCGACCGACGGACCGAGGGCTGGCCAGCGACCGTGATCGGCTCCTTGAGCAACAGGAAAGCAGCATGGCGTCCTGGCGATCCTGGAGTTTTCGCGGCTGGCGCCTGCAGCGCTATCTCGATACACATCCTGTGTCGCAGAAACCAAGCTGATGCCTCGCCGCGGAGTAAAGCTCGTGTCTCCCCGAATCCTCATCGTCGACGATGACCCGCATATCCGCGAAGTCCTGCGCGTGGCCTTGAGCAAGGCCGGCATGGCGGTGAGGGAAGCCGCCGACGGCCGCGCCGCGCTGGCCAGGGTCACCGAAGACCGTCCGGACCTGATCGTGCTCGACGTCGGCATGCCGGAGTTCGACGGCCTCGAGGTCTGCCGGCGCATTCGCCGGACCTCGCAAGTGCCGATCCTGTTCCTGTCGGCCCGCGACGAGGAGATCGACCGCATTCTCGGGCTCGAGATCGGCGGCGACGACTACGTGACAAAGCCGTTCAGTCCGCGCGAGCTGGTTGCCCGCGTCAACGTCATTCTCCGCCGGGTCGCGAACGGCGGAGGTGATCGCTCGGCCGAGCCGGAGAAGCTCGTCCATGGCCGGCTCCGGCTCGACCCGCAGCAGCACCTGGCCCGTTTCGATGACATGCCGCTGACGCTCACCGCGCTGGAGTTCAGCATCCTGCGCACGCTGATGACGCGTCCTGCGGTCGTGTTCAGCCGCGAGCAGATCATGGCCGCCGCCTATCAGCTCAACATTCAGGTCTCCGACCGAACGATCGACAGCCACATCCGCAACATCAGAGCGAAGCTCGCAGCCGCGCATTGCGAGGACGCGATCGAGACGGTCCATGGCGTGGGCTTCCGGCTCGGCCGCTGCGGCACCCCATGATCGCGCCCAAGCCCAAGGCAAAATGGCGGCCGTCGTTAGGACAGATCGTCTTTGGCGTGCTGGCGCTGGTCGGCACCTTGCCGCTCGTCGGGCTGTTCTTCTTTCGCATCTATGACAACCAGCTGATCCGCCAGACACAGGCGGAACTGATCGCGCAGAGCCGTGTCCTCGCGGCGGTCTTCGCCGAGGAGGTTTCCGCGCGCCTTGCCACCGGCGTTCCGCTCGGCGCCGAGGTCCCGCCCGAGTCACGTCCGGATGCGTCCGACGAGGTGACGCCCATTCGCCCCCTGCTCGATCTTCTGGCCAACGATCTTTTCGTCCGCCGCCCGGACGCCCGCGACGCGGTCCATCCTGCGGATCCTGCCTACGTCGCGATCGGCACGCGGCTGCTGCCGATCGTCAGGGAGACGCAGAAGGTCACCTTGGCCGGGTATCGCGTGCTCGATCCCCAGGGGGTCGTGATCGCCGGCCGCGATGAGATGGGCAAATCACTCGCTCATATCGACGAGGTGGCTGCCGCCCTGAAGGGACGCTACAGCGCCGCGCTCCGCATTCGCATTCCGGACAAGGCCCCGCCACCGATCTATTCGATCAGCCGCGGCGTCGGCGTCCATGTGTTCTCGGCCATGCCCGTGATCGTCGACGATCACGTTGCCGGGGTCATCTATACCTCGCGCACGCCCCGCAACATCTTCGAGCATCTCTATCAGGAGCGCGGCAAGTTCATCGCTGCCGGCTCCACCATTGTCCTCACGACGCTGCTGGTCGGCCTCGTCGTGGCACGCACGATCACACGGCCGATGCGCGAGCTGGTCGATCGCGCCGGCAGGATCGGACGCAACGATCCCGCGGGTTTCCGTCCGCTTGCCCATTACGGCACCCGCGACTTCGCGGAGCTCGCCGAGCACTTCTTCGCCATGGCCGAGCAACTGGCGCAACGCTCCAACTACATCAGGAGCTTTTCCGCGCATCTGACGCACGAGCTCAAATCGCCGCTGACCTCGATCAAGGGCGCAGCCGAGCTGCTGCTCGACTCTCTGGCCAGCCCTTCCGAGACCCTGACCCGCGCCGAGCAGGAGAAATTCCTCACCAACATCCTTGGCGACGCCGACCGGCTCGCGGCGCTGGCCCAACGCTTGCGCGAGCTGGCACGGGCGGAGACGGTGTCGACGGTCGAGGCCGGTAGCATAGCCGAGGCCGTCGGCACGCTGCGAGTGCGTTTCCCCTCGACTGTCATCGAGACGTCCGGCCCGGTCGAGCGCAGCACTAGGCTCCCGAACGAGACCGTGCTGATCGTGCTCACGCATCTCGTCGACAACGCCGTCCGGCATGGCGCCCGGCGCATCCGCCTCGAGGCCGAGGAGAGCAAAGGGATGCTGATCGTCATCGCCAGCAATGACGGCGATCCGATCTCGCCGGAGAACCGCGACCGCATCTTCGATGCCTTCTTCACGACCCGGCGCGACAGCGGCGGTACCGGCATGGGGCTGGCGATCGTGCGCGCCATCATGGCAAGCCATGGCGGCGAGATCTCGCTGGGGCCGGGCGACAAAGGTGTCGCGTTCGAGCTGCGGCTGCCGATCGAAGGCGCCCCATGACGTCGATCTGAGATAGCGCAGTCTATTGGCGCCGCGTCAGAGTTGCCTCCGGTTGTTCGTGGCAGCCGGCAATCCCCACCTCAGTCAAGTCCCTGTCGGCGAATATCTTCTCCCAATCGTTCGTATACGAGCAATGTATGCCACGGTGCCGCCGGCTGCATGGGCCGGCCGAGAATGCCGCAGAACTGCATGGCAATTCGCAAATGACTTGGACCCGCGATCCGCGTAATCTTCGCGCCGATTGCGCCATCGGCCAGCGTCCCGCTTGGCCTTCGGGAGACCTTGATGAATTCGAGCCGTTTCGAGATCAGCCGCCGGACCGCCCTCCTGACCTCCGCTGCCATCGCGGCGAACGTGGTCAATCCATTCCGCGCCTTCGCCGAGGAGACGCCGCGCAAGGGTGGCGTGTTCAACGTTCACTACGGCGCCGAGCAGCGCCAGCTCAACCCGAGCCTCCAGGCTTCGACCGGCGTCTACATCATCGGCGGCAAGATCCAGGAGAACCTCGTCGACCTCGATGCCAACGGCCAGCCGGTCGGCGTACTTGCCGAGAGCTGGGAGGCGACGCCGGACGGCAAGACCGTCACTTTCAAGCTGCGCAAGGGCATCACCTGGCATGACGGCAAGCCGTTCACGTCGGAGGACGTTGCCTTCACCGCGATGAACATGTGGAAGAAGATCCTGAACTACGGATCGACCCTGCAGTTGTTCCTGACTGCGGTCGACACGCCAGATCCGCAAACCGCGATCTTCCGCTACGAGCGGCCGATGCCGCTCAACCTGTTGCTGCGCGCCCTGCCCGATCTCGGCTACGTCTCGGCCAAGCACATCTACGAGAGCGGCGACATCAGGCAGAACCCCGCGAACCTCGCCCCCATTGGCACTGGTCCGTTCAAATTCGTGAAGTACGAACGCGGCCAGTATATCATCGCCGAGCGCAATGCCGACTACTGGCGGCCGAACGCGCCCTATCTCGACCGCATCGTGTGGAAGGTGATCACTGACCGTGCAGCGGCGGCGGCGCAAATGGAGGCAGGCGAGCTGCACTACAGCCCGTTCTCGGGCCTGACCATCTCCGACATGGCGCGGCTCGGCAAGGATAAGCGTTTCATTGTCTCGACCAAAGGCAATGAGGGCAACGCGCGCACCAATACGCTCGAGTTCAACGTCCGCCGCAAGGAGCTGGCGGACGTGAAGGTCCGCCGCGCCATCGCGCACGCGATCAACGTTCCCTTCTTCATCGAGAACTTCCTCGGCGATTTCGCCAAGCTGGGCACCGGTCCGATCCCGTCGACCTCGACCGACTTCTACCCCGGCGCCAATACGCCGCAATATCCCTACGACAAGGCCAAGTCGGCGGCGCTCCTGGACGAGGCCGGCTACAAGCCCGGCGCTGGCGGCACCCGCTTCTCGCTGCGGCTGCTGCCCGCGCCATGGGGGGAGGACATCTCGCTGTGGGCGACCTTCCTCCAGCAGTCGCTGGGCGAGGTCGGCATCGCGATTGAGATCGTGCGCAACGATGGCGGCGGCTTCCTCAAGCAGGTCTATGACGAGCACGCCTTCGATCTCGCGACCGGCTGGCACCAGTACCGCAACGACCCCGCGGTTTCGACCACGGTCTGGTATCGCTCCGGTCAGCCCAAGGGCGCGCCGTGGACCAATCAGTGGGGTTGGGACGATGCCAAGATCGACAAGATCATCGATGACGCGGCGACCGAGGTCGATCCGGCCAAGCGCAAGGCGCTCTACGCAGATTTCGTGCGCGAGGCCAATACCGAGCTGCCGGTGTGGATGCCGATCGAGCAGATCTTCGTCACCGTGATCACGGCCAAGGCGCGCAACCACTCGAACACGCCGCGCTGGGGATCGTCGAGCTGGCACGATCTGTGGCTTTCCGCCTGAGCCGGAATCCGTCAGGATAAGGCCATGCGCATCTTGAGCCTTGCGGGGCGGCGGCTCGCCGCCTCGATCCCCACCCTGTTCTTGATCCTGATCGGCGTCTTCCTCCTGCTGCAGCTCGCGCCGGGCGATACGGTCGACGCGATGATGGCTCAGATGGGCGGCGGCGATGCGGCGACCGCCCGTGAGCTGCGCCGCTTCTACGGGCTGGATCTGTCGGTCCCGATGCAGCTCGCCAACTACCTGTGGCGGCTGGTGCGTCTCGATCTCGGCTTCTCCGCGATCTACGGCAAGCCGGTCGCCGCCGTGATCCTGGAGCGGCTGCCGCCGACCCTGCTGCTGATGACCTCCGCTCTCTCCTTTGCGTTCTTCTTCGGCCTCGTGTTCGGCGTGATCGCGGCGCGCGGCGTCAATCGCTGGCCGGATACGCTGATCTCGACGGTCGGCCTGATCTTCTACGCCACGCCCTCGTTCTGGTTCGGCCTGATGGCCATCGTGGTGTTCTCGATCTATCTGCAATGGCTGCCCGCGGGCGGCTTCGAGGACATCGGCGCCGTCAGCACCGGGATCTGGCGCGTGCTCGACATTGCGAGCCATCTGGTGCTGCCGTCGCTGACGCTCGGCCTGATCTTCCTGGCCATCTATCTGCGCATCATGCGCGCATCCATGCTCGAGGTCCTGAACCTCGATTTCGTCCGCACCGCGCGTGCCAAGGGCCTCGACGAAACCCGCATCATCACCCGCCACGTGTTGCGCAACGCGCTGCTGCCAATGGTGACGCTGATCGGACTCCAGGCCGGAACGATGCTCGGCGGCTCGGTCGTGGTGGAGACCGTATTCTCGCTGCCCGGCCTTGGGCGCCTCGCCTATGAATCGGTGGTCCAGCGCGATCTCAACACGCTGCTCGGAATCGTCTTCGTCTCCGCGCTGCTGGTGATCCTGGTCAACTTCGTCACCGACCTGCTCTACGCGCGGCTCGATCCGCGCATCACGGCGGAGGGCTGAACATGGACGCCGCGAAGCGCTACTTTCGCAGTCCGGCTGCGGTGCTGGGCCTGATCCTGCTGCTGATCGTCGTAGGCATGGCGATCAGCGCCGGCTATCTGTATCCGCGCGATCCGCTCGCCCTCGCCGGCCGGCCGCTGATCTGGCCGTTCGCCAATCCACGGTTCCTGCTCGGCACCGACAATTCCGGCCGCGATATCGCCGCCCAGATCTTTCACGGCGCCCGCATCTCGCTCCTGATCGGCGGCGTCGCCACGTTCATTGCCGTGGCGATCGGAATCATGGTCGGCGCGCTCGCCGGCTACTACGGCGGGTGGGTCGACAACATCCTGATGCGCATCACCGAGGCCTTCCAGACACTGCCGAATTTCGTGCTGCTGCTGGTGCTGGTCGCGGTGTTCGGCTCGACCTTGACGACGGTCACGATCGCCGTCGGCATCGTCTCATGGCCGGCGCCGGCGCGGTTGACGCGGGCTGAGTTCCTCTCGCTGCGCAGCCGCGAATTCGTCCAGGCAGGCCGCACCCTCGGCATGCGCGACACCCAGCTGATGCTGGGCGAGATCCTGCCCAACGCGCTGCCGCCGGTGATCGTCTATGCCGGCGTCGTGATGGCGGTTGCGATCCTTCTGGAGAGTGCACTCGCCTTCCTGCGGCTGTCCGACGCCAACGTCGCCTCCTGGGGCAATCTGATCGGCCTGGGACGCGATGTGCTGCGCGTGCAGTGGTACGTATCGGCGATCCCCGGTGTTGCCATCCTCATCACCGTGCTTGCGGTGTCGCTGGTCGGCCAGGGCCTCAACGATGCACTGAACCCCCGGCTGAAGCAGCGATGAGTCCAGCCAAGCCCGTTCTGACCGTCGACCGCCTCAGCGTACGTCTGCCGAAAGGCGCCGACCGCATGCATGCGATCTCGGAGGTCTCGCTTTCGATCGCCGAAAACGAGATCGTCTGCATCGTCGGCGAGTCCGGCTCCGGCAAGTCGATGATGGCCAACACGATCATGCGGCTGCTGCCGGACGGCGTGACCACCGACGGCGGCCGCATCCTGTTTGCCGGCCACGACCTCTGCACCGCCACGGCGGCCGAGATGCGCCGCATCCGCGGCGCCGAAATCGCGATGGTGTTCCAGGAGCCGATGACCGCGCTCAATCCATTGCGCACGATCGGCGACCAGATCGGCGAGGTTCTGGACATCCATACCGATCTGTCGAAAGTCGAGATCAAATCACGCGTGCTGTCGCTGCTGTCGGACGTCAACATTCCCGATCCGCCGCGCGCGGCGAAGGCCTATCCGCACGAGTTGTCCGGCGGACAACGCCAGCGCGCAATGATCGCCATGGCCTTGGCGCTCGATCCGAAGCTGCTGATCGCCGACGAGCCGACGACGGCGCTCGACGTCACGACGCAGGCCCAGATCCTCAAGCTCATCCGCGAGCTGCAGCAGAGGCGCAAGACTGCGGTGCTGTTCATCACGCATGATTTCGGGGTCGTCGCCGAGATCGCCGACCGCGTCGTCGTGATGCAACATGGCAGCGTCGTCGAACAGGGCGCGGCGGCGGATGTCCTGCAACGGCCGCAGCATGACTACACCAGGCAACTGATCGCCGCGGTGCCGCCGGTAGCGGCGCCCCCGGCACGCAAGCTGTCGGACCGGATGATCCTCACCATCTCCGCTGTCTCGAAGACATATCGCACCGGCGGCTTCCTCGGCCGCGGCGAGCGCGTCACCCATGCGGTCAGGGACGTCTCGCTCGCGCTGCCAAAGGGCGCGACGCTCGGCATCGTCGGCGAGTCGGGCTCCGGCAAATCCACCCTCGCCCGCTGCATCATTCGCCTGATCGATCCCGACGCAGGAACGATCCTGCTCGACGGTGAGGACTGGGCGCCCCTCTCCCGCAGCGAGGTCAGAAACCGGACCCAGCAGATGCAGATGGTGTTTCAGGACCCGTTCGCCTCGCTGAACCCGCGGCGCAAGGCGGTCGATCTGGTGGCGCAGGGACCTATCGTGCACGGCACCTCGCGAGAGCAGGCGCTGACGGAGGCGCGCGAGCTGTTCAGCCTGGTGGGGCTCGACCCGTCGGCCGCCGATCGCTTCCCGCATGAGTTCTCCGGAGGTCAGCGTCAGCGCATCGGGCTGGCGCGCGCGCTGGCACTGAAGCCCAAGGTGCTGGTCGCGGACGAACCGGTGTCCGCGCTCGACGTCTCCGTTCAGGCGCAGGTGTTGAAGCTGCTGACCAGCCTGCGCGAGCGCCTCGACCTGTCGATCATCTTCATCACGCACGACCTGCGCGTCGCAGCCCAGATCTGCGATCTGGTCGCGGTCATGAAGGACGGCGTCGTCGTCGAGCATGGACCCACGCACGACGTGTTCGGCAACCCGCAGCATCCGTATACGCAGGCTCTGCTCGAGGCCATTCCGGGCGGCGACTTCGCCCGGACCGAACATCCCACGTCTTAGCCGATCTCACGCGCGTCGCGATATCGGTACAACAGCAGCATCAGCGGCGCGAACGGACGCAGCAGGGCGTGCGCCGGAATGGTGACCGGCTCCGTGAACGGCAGCGCCAGCTCGTTGGCCGGCACGCCCCGCACCGCTTTCGCAAGCTCCGCACCGAGGGGGATCGTGAGCGCGACCGCGCGGCCGTTGCAGCCGGTCCAGCCATAGGCATCAGGACCGAGGCGATGAATCCGCGGCATGTAGTCCGTGGTCATGCCGACATAGCCGTTCCAGACATAGTCGAACCTGACCTCGCCGATCTGCGGCCACAGGCGCTGCAGGCGTTCGGCGACCCGCGCCTTCAGCCGCTCGGCCTTATTGCCGGGGCCGATCACGGCGCCGCCGGTGACCAGTCGGTTGCGGGCGTCGTAGCGCGCAAAATAGAGTTCGCCATGGGTATCGGACATCGCCTGCCGCGCCGGGATGACGGTCTTGCGGACATTGTCCGACAGCGGCTGCGTCGCCATCTGCCACGACAGCACGGGCATCACCTCGTGCGCGATATCCGGTGCGAGCGCCTTGGAGAACTCGCCGCTATAGGCATTGCTCGCCAGCACCAGCGCGCGCGCCGACAGCTCCCCCCGTGCGGTGCGCACGATCCAGCGATCCGCCCGCCGGGCGAAGTCGATGACCGGTGAGCGCGCATAGATCCGGCCGCCCAGGCTCAGCACCGTCCGCGCCAAGCCACGCGCCAGCGCGAGCGGATTGATGTGGCCGCCGGTCTTGTTCCAGAAACCGCCATGCCAGGCGTCCGAGCCGAGCATGTCTCGCGCCTGATCGCGCGACAGCAGCTCGACCGGCGCACCGAACTTCGACCACTGCTTGAACCTGCGCTCGGCGATCTTGATGCGGCCGGGCGTATGCACCGGCTGGACCCAGCCGGCCTGTTCATGCTCGGCGTCGATGTTGTACCGTCTCACGGTATCGAACAGATTGGACGCGCTGTCGCGCAACATCGCCACGAAGCGCTCGCCCGCGGCGCCATGACGCGCGACGAGGTCGTCCGGATCGGGACGTGACAGCGTCGGAATGACTTGACCGTTGTTCCGGCCGGATGCGCCCCAGCCGGGCTCCATCGCCTCGACGATGGCGACGTCCGTCCCAGCTTCGCGCAGATGCAGCGCCGTCGACAGCCCCGTGAAGCCGCCGCCGATGATGACCACGTCGGCCTGCACACTGCCCTGAAGCTCGGACAGGTCGGGTCCAGGCGGGGTCTGCGCCGCCCAAAGGGATGGCGGCCATTGAACGGAATCTGTGGTGGTGCTCATCGCGGACAGCTCATCCTTGCTGGTCGACCACCCTGCCGGAGATCGATCTTGCCTTGCGCCCAGCGCCCCGCAGCGCCGGTTGCGGCGCATGGGTCGATTGGGCATAGTTCGGCCGCCAATATGCCAAGTTCGCTGCAAGGAGACAAACGCGTGGCCCTCAAGAATGTCATCGGTATCGATCACGCGGTCGTCGTGGTGAAGGATCTCGACGCCGCGGCGGAGACCTGGAAGCGGCTTGGTTTTACGCTGTCTCCGCGCGGCACGCACAGTGCCAAGATGGGATCCGGCAACTACACCATCATGCTCGATCCTGACTACATCGAGTTGCTCGGCATCCTCGCCGAGACCGATCACAACGTTCCAACCCGCAATTTCCTTGCCCAGCGCGGCGAAGGCATCGAGCGCATCGCCTTCACGGCGACCGATTCCGCGGCCGGCGCCGAGGAAATCCGCGCGAAAGGTTTTGAGCCGATTGGTCCCATCGACTTCGAGCGTCCGGTGCCGCTGCCCGACGGCAGCATCTCGGCAGCGAAATTCCGCGTGTTTCAATGGCCGGTCGCGGAGGCTCCGGGCGGCCTGCGCATCTTCGCCTGCCAGCACAAGACGCGCGAAACGGTGTGGATCCCGGAACTGATGCGCCATGCCAACGCCGCCAAGCAACTGAAGCAGGCGCTGATCGTGACGCCGGATCCGGCCAAGGACGCGGCTCACCTGTCGCGCCTGATCGATCGCGACGGCCGGGACGAAGCCGACGGCGCCGTGACCGTCACCTCGGGCGGTGACCGCGCCGATTTCGTATTCCTGACCAGGGACCAGCTCGCAGCGCGCTATCCGGGTGTGTCGCTTGCCGGCCTGCCGGAGCGAGGCGGCGCAGGCCTGGTGCTGGCCTCACACGATCTGACCGCCACCGAAAAGGCTCTGGGCGCGGCAGCGGTGCGCAGTGGCGCGAGCCTGATCGTTCCGCCCGCGTCGGCCACCGGCACTCTGCTCGCTTTCATGGCCGGCTGAGCGCCGGACTGCGGCCGCGCGCGTCGCGGCCGCAACGATCTCATTCCGCCGGCTGGAACATGGCCGGCCGGCCTCGCTGGCTGTCGAGCCACCCGACCAGCCGATCCATGAGTCCGCCGCTCGACTCGGAGGGCTGCGCCGACGAGACGAACGGATCGCAATGACACTTCGCTCCGGCCGCGCGCGACATCTTCGCGACCGCCTCCGTCATAGCCGGCGCGCCGCAGGTGTAGACGACGTCGTTGGGCGTGAGCTCCGGCATGTGTTCGGTCGGCCGGCCGCTGCGAATCGCCGGCGAGACGTTCTGCGGCTCCGACACGATCGGGATGATCTTCACGTTCGGGAAGCGCGCCAAGCGGCACAGCGCCTGATGCATGTAGAACGACTGCAAGGTGCGTGACACGACGATGAAGACGATCTCGCGCTTCGGATTCTCCGTGATGGCGGCGACCGCGATCGCCCACATCGGCGCGAAGCCGGTGCCGCTCGCCACCAGGATGATCCGGCCGCGATGCTTCTGACGGAAGAACGCGGTGCCGAGCGGCGCCGTCAGCTTGACGCGATGGCCGACCTGGATGTCACGGCCGAGCGCCGAGGACACCAAGCCATCCTTCAGGATGCGGATGTGCAGATACAGCAGATGGCTATCGGGCGCGCCGACCATCGGATAGGTCGGGCTGTAGCAGCGTGTCGGAAAACCGCGGTACTGGACCTTGGCGTATTGTCCGGGGAAGAATCGCAGCGGTTTCGGCATCTCGAGGGTGACACCGACGACGTCGGGCGCGAGCCGCACGAGATCGCCCACCTCGCAGTTCATCGTCACCGTATCCGGCACGGGCTCCGTGATGATCTTGAGGTCGGACACGACACGCGCCTGGCACGCATGCGCCATGTCGCCCTCCATGCCGCCGAACAGCTTGCCGTCGATGACCGTCACTTTGCAGGAGCCGCAGATTCCGCTGCGGCAGTCATGGGGCAGATCCACACCACTGTTGATGGCGCCGTCGAGCAGGATATCGCCCACATTCGCGTAGAACGTTTCCCTGTTGTACTGGATCTTGCAAATCTTACCCATTACTGCACCTCAAGTCGCATCGGCCGGATCTGCCTGGTATGTCTGATCTGGGTATGGTCGAACGCTGCGACACGCATGAACACGCCATTCTTGATCGGAACGTCGTACTTGCTTTTCGTGTCCATTTTGCGGGCAATTTCGAGCGTCCAGTGGCCCGCGGCCCAACGCGCAGCGCAACGGATGTCCGCGCGATCACCGGTGAACTCGCCGCTGACGAGAACACCGGGCACCACGGTCCCGATCGGCGTCTGGGCATCCGCCTCGGCCGAATAGGGCACCGATTCGGCCTCTGTCATGAACCAGCGCGCGCCTTCACTCTCGCCGATGTTGGGATCGAGATTGATCTCGCCCATCGCCGCGGTCATCGCGGCGACGTCCTTCGGAAGGCGCTTCGGTCTCACGCCCCGATTCCCCAGTCTCGCGGCCTCCCTGTCGATCACGAAATTGTCCGAATAGTTCGCAGTCCCCGGATCCGGTGCGAACCCGCCCTTGTAGGGCGTGAGTCCCTTGACCTGATCCGGTGTCGGCTCCGCAGGCGGACCGAAATGATCATCGTCCATCCATCCGGTCGGGCCGCCGCTCGTCGCCTTCCACAGCCAGGCGTCGGCATAGAGATTCGGCGCCGGCGTGTAGTGGATGCCGCGACCCGACAGCGTCGGCGGCTTGTCCGGCATCGGCTGCGAGCTCATGTGAAAAGTTCGGTCCGCGGCCAAGGTGATCGGCAGCGTCGTGAACAACAGCGAGAACTTGTCCTCGTTGAAATCGTTCTCGTCGCCCTTGTCGAATCCATTCTGCAGGAGATGCCAGCCATCCGCCTTCTTGATCAGCGGCAGCTGCTTCAACGATCGCGTCGGATCCTCCCAGATGACGAGGAAGTAGACCCACGTGCCGTCATGCGCCGCCTTGATCCAGACGCGCGATTCGCCGGTACCGTCGAAATTGTCGCCCTGGTTGGTCGTCACCATGTGCGGCTGGATGTTGCGCCAGACACGATCCGACGAATCGCCGTCAAGCGTCGGCGCATCCGATGTCGCGATTCGATACACCGTGACGGTGTCCTCGGCGTAGTAGTCGGCGGCGAACATCGCCGAACCGATCACGATGGCTGCGGCGATCGCGACCATGAACGGGTTGGATTGGAAGCTCGGATTGCGGCGGCGGGAATTGCCCTTGGCAGGTGTCGGCGGCGGACGCATGCGGCCCGGCGGCACACGCGGCTCGGACCGGGCCCGCATCGGCTCCTCCATGCGCCGCGGCGCCGGCATCGGCTCACGTGCTGCAGGCCGCGCAGCTGGCGCCGGCCTCCTCGGAGGCGCCTCCGCTTCCTCCAGCTTTTCCGACTGCTCGACCAGCATCGTGAGGAGTTCGACGGGATCGAGCTTTGGCGGCGGCGGCGGCAAGGGCGCCGGCCGGAACACGCGATAGAGCTGCATCTTTCCGCCGATGCTGAAGTGAACCAGGACGTGCAGCACCACGAAGGCCGGGATCACCCAGGTCGCGTACCAGTGGATCATCATGGTGACGTAGCCGGAGGCTACGCCGAAGAAGAGCATGCCTCCGGTGACGATCAGGATCGCCATGGAGATGAAAAGCACCCAATGCAGCATCACGCTGATCGAGCCCAGCCGCGCCGGCCGGCGGCCGAGCAAGCCCTTGAAGCGCATCTTGTCGATGGTGACGCGACGGCCGAGCCCTGACTTCGAGATATAGATCATGTAGGCGACGGCGACGCTCGCGAGCACGACCCCAGCCGGCATGTGCCAGGTCCAGGTCCGGTGCCGGGGCAGCAGCCAGTCGAGATTGTTGGCGATCCATGCGTGTCCAGGCGCTTCGGTCGCCATGCGAAGCCCCGTCAGGAACGCGATCACCGTGGCCCCAACCAGGGTCCAGTGCAGGATGATCGTTCCATAGTCGGTCTTGCGGATCTTCATGCGTGCGCCTCCAGAGCTGCGCGCACGCGATCGGCGCGATTCACCGCCGACCTGGCGACCGTATTTCGTCTCAGCGGACCGATCCGGCGCAGGATGATCAAGTATTCAACCCTGCGGGCCGCCCCTCGACCCGAATCCATTCCCGCATCACGCGTCTCGATGGTGATGTCGTCCAGCAACTTTGTCGTCCCCCGGATACGCTTTACTAAGTGAGCAACTTCGTCCGACTTCGGCGTTACGGCGCCGTTCTGCACCCAATCGTTGCCCCGCTACGCTTGAGCGTGATCGGTTGGATCACGCCTATGGTTGATCAGCTGCCGTGGCCCGAGCCGGTGACGAGTTGCTCGGATCGCACGCGGACTGATCTGCTTCGTCCTCCCTGGAGTTGATGTTGATCTCGTGCGCCCGATGCTTGGCGGGTCACCGGTTGCACAGCGGCCGCACGTTCGATGATAGAACACATCGTCGGCCGCCATGCCCGGCTGAGCTGACTGCACGTCTTGGATTGGTGCGCGGAGCCGCATGTCCTTGTGTTGCCGCCGCCATCATGATCGTTCTCCGCACCATCATCGAATACCGCATGATCGAGATGACAACGCCTGTGCGTTGCACCGCAGGAAGATTTATTCGGCTTCGTGGCGTCATTCGGCCCGGACCGCGACCAATGAGTACGGAACCAAGGTGATAGACGGACGAATGTGTGACACGCGTCGCGAGCCGATGGCTGCTATCACGCTGCAACTATCGACGATCGCGGACGGATTTCGCACGGACCCGATCGCGCTGAACGATGCCACACTTTTTCAGAGCCGCCCCGGCGCATTGCGCCTCGTGCCGGTCGTTTGCCCGCGACGCTGCGACGGAATTGCCCACTTGTCCAATTGTTGCCGGAAAATCGTCGGTATCGACTGTCAATAGCGCGGAGTGAAGCACTGTGTTTGGGAGACGCGCCTGGATGAGTCTGGCTCAAGACCGCCCGAGAACGAAAGCCGCGGCTGCCCTCAACGACCTTCTCTCGGGAAGCGACGATCCGGTGACGCGCGGGTTGCGCCAGGCTGTCAAACGCATGGCCGGCATCGGCGTGTTCAGCGGCGTCATCAACATCCTGATGCTCTCGGGCTCGGTTTATATGATGCAGGTCAATGATCGCGTCGTTCCGAGCAAGAATCTCGCCACGCTCGTCGGCCTGTCGGTGATGATTCTAGCCGTCTATCTGATTCAGGGTTATTTCGACGCGTTGCGCACCCGCATGCTGTGCCGGGTGGCGACCGTGTTCGACGCGAGCTTGCAGGACGCGATTCATCACGCTCTGGCCACCCTGCCCCTGCGCGGCACCAAGCCGATGCTGATGCAGCAGCCGCTGCGCGATCTCGACCAGCTGCGCGCCTTTATGTCGAGCATGGGACCAACCGCCTTTCTCGACATGCCATGGATACCAATCTTCCTGATCGGCATGTTTCTGTTTCATCCGCTGATCGGCATCACGGCCGTCATCGGCACGGCCGGAATCATCTCGATGACGCTGGTGACCGACCGGTTGTCGCGTCAGGCGAGCAAATCCGCCAGCGATACGAGCGCCGCGCGGCAGGTTCTCGCCGATGCCACCCAGCGCAATGCCGAGGTGATTCGCGCGCTCGGAATGCTGGATCGCTTCTCGGCACGCTGGAACGCCGTCAACGAGCGCTATCTGAAGGACAACATTCGCGCGAGCGATGTCTACGCCAATCTCGGGGCCGCCGCGAAAGTGCTGCGCTTCATCCTGCAGTCGGGCATGCTCGGCATCGGCGCGGCGCTCGTCGTCTCCGAGCAGGCCTCCGGCGGCGTGATGATGGCCTCGTCGATCCTGATGGGCCGCGCGCTCGCCCCGATCGAGATCGCACTTGGCAGCTGGAAACAGCTGGTCGCCGCGCGCCAGGGCATCGCGCGTCTGCGCGATATCTGCAAGGCCACCGCCAGGCCGGAAGCGCCGCCGGTCGCGTTGCCCCGCCCGTTCCGCGAGCTGACCGTACAGGAGCTGACGGTCACCGCGCCGGGCACCGATCGGCCGATTGTTCAAAACGTGTCGTTCTCGATCAAGGCAGGCACGGGTCTGGCACTGCTCGGCGCGAGTGCCTCCGGCAAGACCTCGCTCTCGAAGGCGCTGGTCGGCATCTGGCCTGCACAGCATGGATCCGTCCGCCTCGACGGCGCAGCGCTCGACCAATGGAGCAACGAGGATCTTGGCCGCCACATCGGCTACCTGCCGCAGGACGTTGCCCTGTTCGACGGCAGCATCGCCGACAACATCTGCCGCTTCGACGAGAATGCGAGCTCGGATGCGATTCTGAAGGCGGCGCAGATCGCCGGCGTGCACGACATCATCCTCCGGCTGCCGGAAGGCTATTCGACGCGAATCGGCCAAGGCGGCATGTCGCTGTCGGCCGGTCAGCGGCAGCGCGTGGGTCTGGCCCGCGCGGTGTATGGCGATCCCTTTCTCATCGTCCTCGACGAGCCGAATGCCAATCTGGACACCGACGGCGAGAACGCGCTCAGCCGCGCCATTCAGATCATGCGGCAGCAGAACCAGAGCATCGTGATCGTGATTTCGCACCGTCCCAGCGCGCTGAATGCGCTCAACATGGCGCTGGTGCTGTACGAGGGCAAGGCGATCGCATTCGGTCCCTGCCAGGAGATCTTTGCCCGCGTCGCCGGAGCCAACAAGGCCGCGGGACCCGCCGTCGCGCATGCCCCCGCTCCGCCCAGGGTAGCTGCTCCCGCAGCGGCGCCAAATCCGAACGCCCGCTCGCTTCGTCGCGCCGCCCCAGCAGAAAGCGCTTGATCAATGAAACACATCAACGACTTCAGGCCGTTCGACGACGACGATTATGTGCGACCGAAGACTCGCGCGGTCGGTCCGCAGGGCGATGCATTGATTCTCGAGCTGCAGCGGCTGCAGGGCGCATTCGACGACGGCTCCGACGAGGACCCGCGGCAGCGCCACGGCACACGGGACGGCGGCAAGAAGCGACGGCGTCCGCCACCGTCGCCAGGCAGGCCAAAGCCGCGTTCGAAGAAGAAGGGCAGCACCATGGGCCGCGCCCTCGGTGCGTCGCTGTCGCTGTTCGGTCTCGGCGCCCAGGCGCCCCGGACACGCCGGGGTGAAGGCATCCGCGAGATGGACTGGCAGCAGCCCGCACCGATGCGCGGCAACGAGCCGGAGCTGTCGCCGCCGCCGCGCCATCCGCCCGCGCGCATGGCGGGCAGCAATTCGGCGCCCCTGCTCGACCTGCAGGATGCACGACGCGACGGCAATTTCGGCGTCGGCGCGCCGCGCGCGGTCGGGCAGCAGAACCTTCCCGCCCGTCTGGCGCATGCGCCTGCCGTTCCGCAAACCCGTGTCGGCCGCCTGGTCGGTACCGCCGGTACGGCCTTGACCACCGGCATGACCTTCATTGCGACGCAAGGAACGGCGGCCGATCTCGACGACGGTTCGGACGAATCGCTGGTGCCGCGCGTCAGCCGCATGTTCGAGAACGAGTTGCGTCTCGGCTTGCGGGTGCTGCTTGTCGCCGGCGTTCTCGGCGGCGGCTGGCTGACCCTCGTGCCGCTCGCCGGCGCGATCGTGGTTCCCGGCAATCTCGTGGTGCAATCCAACGTGAAGGCCATTCAGCATCCGACCGGCGGCATTGTCGCGGAAATCAAGGTCGACAACGGCAAGCGCGTCGCGGCGGGCGATCTGCTCGTGCGGCTCGACGCTACGCAGAGCCAGGCCCAGCTCCAGGCGATCACCAAGCAATTGAACGAGCAGCGCGCCAAGATTGCGCGGCTCTCGGCCGAGCGTGACGGTCTCGATCAGCCGGACTATCCGTCCACTCTGACCTCACGTCAGGACGATCCGAACGTCCGCACCGTGATCGCGTCGGAGAACGCGCTGTTCAAGGCCCGTGCCACGACCCGCAAGAGCCAGAAAGAGCTGCTGCAGGGCCGCATCGTCCAGCTGAACAACGAAATCAGCGGCATGGAGTCTCAGCTCGAATCCAAGAACAAGCAGATCGAGCTGATCAAGGGCGAGTTGGCCGGCGTGCAGGAGCTCTATGACAAGCGGCTCGTTCCGCTGACGCGACTGACCACGCTGCAGCGGGAAGCCGCTCGGATCGACGGTGAACGCGGCCAGCTGGTGTCCAGCGTGGCGGAGACGAGGTCCAAGATCAGCGAAGCCGAGCTCCAGACCGTCAAGATCGATCAGGATTTCCGCAGCGAGGTGGTCAAGGACCTCAGCGAGTCCCAGGCCAAGGAAGGCGATCTGGTCGAGAAGGGCGTCGCCGCGCGCGACCAGCTCGATCGCATCGAGATGCGCGCGCCGAACTCCGGCACCATCCACCAGCTCGCGATCCACACCATCGGCGGCGTCATCAAGCCGGGTGAGACCGTCATGGAGCTGGTCCCCGATTCGGACGAACTGCAGGTCGAAGGGCACGTCCAGCCCAAGGATATCGATCACGTTCACACCGGGCAGGATGCGATGGTCCACTTCAACGCCTTCAACCAGCGCACCACGCCGAAATTGAGCGGCCAGGTCTCGTTCGTGTCGCCTGATATCACCAATGACCCACGAACCGGCTCCACCTTCTACACGGTCAGGATCACGCTGTCCGACGAGGAGCGCAAGCGGCTCGGCAACGTCAACCTGATGCCCGGCATGCAGGCCGAAGTCTACGTTCAGACCGGCAGCCGGACGATGCTCAGCTATCTGATGAAGCCGGTTCTCGATCAGTGGCGCCGCGCCTTCGTGGAGTAACAAGACCGAACGGCCGCGGTCGGCGTCATCGCTCACGAATGAACGCAGATCGCGTCAGCACCTCGACATGAACGTTGCAAATTTTCCCCGCACCTCAGACCCGGCGATGGTGCCGGCAAGTGCGTTACCGTCCGCCCAGCCCGGCGCCCGCACCGAGGCGTCTGATCACGCACGCAAGCCGCGACTGCCGCCGCCAGCGGCCGTGCCGACCCAGGAGGGTCCCCAGGGGCTGCGCTTCGACTTCAACGACGGCTGTCGTGTCATGCTGCCCGACACCGGACACGCCTGGCACGTCCGATTGAGCGATCTCGAGACCGCCAACGTCCTGTTCGACATCGACCTGCGTTCTGGGCACGTCAACAGCAGCAAACGCTACTTTGTCCCGTTCAGGCTCGAAGTGTGGTCAGGGCCCGAGCTGCTGCTGTGCCACGACTATGACGCCACCGACCGCGACGTCCTGATCCAATTCCCGGTCGGCACGATCGGCGACATCATCGGCTGGATGAGCTATGCAGTGAAGTTCAAGGACCTGCATCGGTGCCGCCTGAGCTGTGCGATGGGCGAGCCGCTGATCCCGCTGTTCCGCGACGCCTACCCTGACATCGCATTCCTCAGCCACGAGACGGTCCAGCCGGAGCGATACTACGCAACCTACTCGGTCGGGCTGTTCTTCGACGATGCCGAGCTGGTCCATCAGCCCTATGATTTCCGGCAGGTCGGCCTGCATCGGACCGCAGCTCACATTCTCGGCGTGGATCCGGCCGAGCGTCCACCTCGCGTCGCGTTGAGCGAAGACAGCCGTCCCATCGACGACCCCTATGTCTGCATCGCCATGCAGGCAACGACCGCGTGCAAGCACTGGAACAATCCCGAGGGCTGGCAGAGCATCGTGGCCTTCCTCCGCGCGACCGGCTATCGCGTGATCTGCATCGATCAGACCGCGGAGCGCAGCCACGGCGCCTACCGGACGCAAATTCCCGCCGCAGCCGAGGATCAGACCGGCGACCGGCCGCTGCCCGAGCGTGCCCGCTGGCTCAAGCATGCCGCATTCTTCATCGGGCTTTCCTCGGGGTTGTCATGGCTGGCCTGGGCGGTCGGCACTCCGGTCGTGCTGATCAGCGGCTTCACCCACCCGACCAACGAGTTTGCGACCCCCTATCGGGTCATCAACCATCACGCCTGCAACAGTTGCTGGAATGATGCCAGTCATCGCTTCGACCATGAGGACTTTCTGTGGTGCCCGCGATGGCAGGGCACGTCCCGACAGTTCGAATGCACGCGCCTGATCACGGCCGCGCAGGTCGAGGGCATGTTGCGCCGAATTCCCGGCTTCGGACAGGGATTGCATCCGCAACCGCGCACCTCTCAGCAGCAGGCGGCGCCTGCGCCCTTTGATCGGCATCGAACCTCGAGGGCAGAGTCGGCGCCGGAATCCGTGGAGAGCGACGAACCGGTCGCGCTCGCAGCACTGCTGGCGCGACCGTGCGGCGACGTTGCCCGCGGGGGCCTTGCAGTCGGCGTCACGGTCGCCGCCGGCAGGCTGCTGGATCAGGCTGCCGCCGGCATCGCGGAAGGCGATCACGCAGCCACCGCGAGCGATCTCATGGGCGCGTTGCAGAACTACAAGCAGAGCATCGCCATCGTCAGGTACCTGACCGCAGCCAATCCGGACGACGCCGGGTTTCAACGCAACCTCTCGGTCGCCTTGAACCGCATTGGCGCCGTGTTGTTCGTTCAGCGAAACCTCGAGGCTGCGCATGCCGCCTATTCCGCCAGCCTCGCCATCATCCGGAAGCTGACCGCAGCTCACCGCGGCAATCTCAGCTTTGAGCGCGACCTCGCGTGGTGCCACGCTCTGCTGGCGGACGTGCTCGCCGCCCAGGGCCGCCATGCCGAAGCCTTCGAGCAGCGTCGCGCCAATACCGCGCTGATCACCCACCTCGCCAACACGGTCGCCAACGATCCGTCGCTGCAGCAGGCGCTTGCAAATTCCTACCAGAGTCTGGGCGATGCCTTCATTCCACTCGGCAACATCGACGGCGCGCTCGCCGTCTACCGGATCAGCCTGGGCCTGACCAAGCAAGGGCTGGACGCGAACGGGCAGAATGACCCGGCCTGGAATCAGATCTACACTACACTGCTGCAGAAGATCAGGACTGCGCTCCTGGCACAGCGTCAGGCCGCGCCGCCGTCCTGAACGGCGCACGGCGAGGTCGGCCGATACGCCCAGGCGCGTTCGCCTCTCACTCCCCCGGACAGACGATCCATCGTGGCGTTTTTCCAGCAATCGCGCTGCGACAATGCCGCGCGCCCTCGTCGCTGGGCAGCCTTAGGCGCATCAGACCAACCCTGCGTCTCATCTCCGGAGACCGGCCACTCACCGGCGAGATGCAGGCAGCATCTTGACGACAACATGCAATTCGCGCCCGATCGCCGCACCCCGCATTTGCTGCTTGCCGCCAGAAATCAATCACTTGGCACGCGATCGCGGCGCATCTGTCACAGATCCGCGATGTCCCGAGAACAACATATTTGCGGACTCCCCCACGCCTTTTTTGGCCCGATTGCTCCGAGCATATAGCGAGGTGCGACAAAGTAGCGCGCGTCAGAAAAGCGCGCGACACAGCGGCGCACGGGCGTGAGGCGCGGCGCAGCACGTCCGACGCAGGGCCGATGCGCTTCCGCATCGTCCGGCCAGTTTCGGTACGGGGCCCTGCCGGGCGTCGGATGAACTTGGGGAGAGATGATCTATGGCGAATAACACCTTCAACCCGACGGCGCTGGCCAACGGAACGTCGAACCTGCTGGTGCGCGCCTCAGCGCTCAAGATGTCGACCGACCTCGTCCAAGCCGGCGTGGTGTTCAACGATGCGGTGCGCGCCTCGCTCGGCCTGTTCACGCAGGCAGGCAGCGGCAACTCGAACCCGTTCCTCGGCAGCTACACGACCGATCTCCACGCCGTACAGAACGACATCGCCGCGATGCTCGCAAATCCCGGCCAGGTGACCCTGGGCGGCCAGGCCTTCACGCTGAATGCGACCGACACCGCCGTTCTCACCAACGTGCAGGCGCAGATCTCGACGCTGCTCACGGCCGCACCGCAGACCACGAATGCTGCGACGATCACAGCCGCGGATCAGACCCTGCACGCGGTCCAGCAGGAGATCCTGCAGGAGATCAACGGCGACGCGCATCTGTCCGGCGCGCTCAACAAGGTCAACTTCCTCGCCAACACCGGCGGCCAGGACGTCGGCTTCCAGAACACGCCGGCCGGTGCCGATGATGCGGCGACCTTGGCCGCAGCGACCGCAGGCAACACGCTGAAGGATGTCGGCCTCGTCTTCAACAAGGTCGTCGACCTCGCCTCCGGCGGCATCAGCACCGCGAACCTGCAGGAGGTAACGAACGACCTCACCGCAATCTCGCAGGGCCTGACCAACATCCTCAACAACAAGACCCAGCTGGCGCAGATCGAGAAGGGCGAAACGGCGAACGCGGCCGCGCTCACGACCATCCATCTGCAAACGGTGCTCGGGCAGATCAATCTCGAGCTCAACCAGTATGCCAAGGCGGAAACAACCGGCAATCAGGCTGCGCTGCGCGGCACGGCGGACAATCTGCTCGACAGCATCGACATCATTCAGAACGACGCCAATCTGAACAAGGCCGCGGGCGGCAACGGCATGCCGGGCCATGCCGGCGGGTTCGCGGAGGATCCGGGCGGGTTGACCGGCACGGTCACCAAGTTCCAGGACAACCAGGCGCAGACGAATTTCTGGGCCGCCTTCTTGGCGGAAGGCAACACCATCAACGCGACCCTGCAGAAGATCGCAACCGGCGGAGCGCAGGCCAGCGCCGCACTGGTCACTCAGATCCAGAACTATCAGGCATTTGGCGCCAATTTCGATGCCGCGCAAGGCAACGTCTTCCGTGGCCGCTTCGACAACGAGCTTCTGAGCGGCACGCTCGAAGCCGACACGGCGGCCGCGGTGAAGGGCCTGCAAGGCATCCTGAACGGCGATACGGGCGCTGCGCTTGCCGCAGACAAGGCGATGCTCGCCGCGGCCGGCCAGGGCTTCGCGGCCGACGCCATGGACGTTTCCGGCAACAACATCGCGATCGGCGGCGCGACCTATGTCGGCTCGGCGACCACGGTCTCGACGGCCACGTCGGTGCACGGACTCGCCCAGGGCACGATCCCGGTCACGGCAACCCCGAACATTGCCAACGGCACCGGCGGCTCATCGTCGACGCCGCCGGCTGGTGGCGCCACGCCGGTGAATTTCAGCCCGACCGCGCTTGCCAACGGCACCTCGAACCTTTTGACCCGTGCCACGGCGATCCAGCATTCGACCGACCTGGTGCAGGCTGGCGTCGTCTTCAACGACGCGGTGCGCGCCTCGCTCGGCCTCTTCAGCCTCGCCAACAGCGGCAACTCGCCGGCCTTCCTCACCAGCTACCAGGCCGACATCACGGCGGTGCAGACCGATATTGCGGCGATGCTGGCCAACCCTGGTCAGGTCACGCTCGGCGGCAAGACCTTCGCCCTGAACGCGACCGACACGGCGGTGCTGACCAATGTCGAGGGGCAACTGGGCACACTGCTGCAGGCGGCGGGACAGTTCGCCAACGCCAGCACATCGGCAGCGGCAAGCCAGACGATCCACGCGCTGCAGCAGGAAATCCTCGGCGAAATCCACAACGACGCGCATCTGGCGAACGCGTTGAACAACGTCCCCTTCCTCGCCAATACCGGCGGCCAGGACGTCGCCTTCCAGACGTCGCCCGCGGGCGCGGACGATCCGGCGAGTCTTGCCGCCGCTACCGCCGGCAACAGCCTGAAGGACGTTGGTCTGGTCTTCAACAAGGCCGTCGAGGTCGCCTCGGGCGGCATCAACACCGGTAACCTTGCCGAGGTGACCGCGGACTTCACCGCCGTCCAGCACGGACTGACGGCCATCCTCAACAACAAGACCCAGCTCGCGCAGATCGAGGCTGGCGAGACTGCCAATGCCGCGGCGCTGACGACGATCCATCTGCAGACGGCGCTCGGCCAGATCAACCTGCAGCTGGGCAAGTATGATCAGGCTGCGACCACCGGCAATCAGGCCGCTCTCCGCGGCACGGCCGACAACCTGCTCGACATCATCGACATCATCCAGGGCGACACCAACCTCAACATGGCGGCAGGTGGCAACGGCAACGCCGGCCATGCGGGCGGCTTTGCCGAGGATCCGGGCGGGCTCAAAGGGACGGTCACCAAATTCCAGGACAACCAGGCACAGACGAATTTCTGGGCCGCATTCCTGGCCGAGGCCAACACCATCAATGCCACGCTGCAGAAAATCTCGACCGGCGGTGCGCAGGCGAGCGCGGCCCTGATCACGCAGATCCAGAACTACCAGCAGTTCGGCGCCAATTTCGACGCCGCCCAGGGGGCCGTGTTCCAGGGTCGGTTCGACAACGAACTGCTCAGCGGCACGCTCGAAGCCGACACCGCCAACGCGGTCAAGGGCCTGCAAGGCATCCTCAACGGCGACACCGGCGCAGCACTTGCGGCAGACAAGGCGATGGTCGCCGCGGCCGGCCAGGGCTTTGCCGCCGACGCCATGGACGTCTCCGGCAACAACATTCCGGTCAATGGCGGCACCTATGTTGGGACGGCCACGACGGTCTCGGCGGCGACCTCAATCAAGGGGACCGCGCACGGCACCATTCCGGTCACCGCGACACCGAACCTGGCCAACGGCACCGGCGGCACTGCTGCGGCAGGAACCACCGCCGCCGGTGGCGCTGCAGCCGGTGGCACCGCGGCGAACGGAGGCACGTCGACCGGCGGAACGGCGGCTGGCGGCACGTCGACGGGTACCACGGCCAACAACGGCAGCAACGCCACGCATCACAGCGATCATCACCATCATCACGATCAAAGCCAGGGCGCGCATATGAGCCAGGCCGCGGCTGCCGGGCCCGACATGTCGCATCTCCACGCGATGCATCACATGTGGGGTTGACGAGGCAGCCGCAGCAGCCGCTGCGGCTGGGATACGGATACCCGGGAGCACAAGCAGATGAGGTCCACTCGCGCAGTGCTCCCGGGGGAAATGAGAAGGACAATGAGCCGGGCGAGACGACACGCGTTGAAGAAGGAGGCCTCGGAAGATCAACAAAGATGCACGTTCCGTTCCGCACCGCGGAGGCTCGTCACGCTGGAACTTTTCTAAGGAGAGATCGGTGACCGGTCGCAAGATCGGGGCAACTTCTTGTCTGGACCGTGCGTCGAAGCGCCGCTGAGCGACGATGTTGCGGGGATGCCACGACAGAAATCAACGAGTTAGTAAGCTTCCGACCGTCGCCGTGACCCGGCTGCGACAGGAGCCATTTGCCCGAACAACATCATATTTGAGGACTCCGCGGCGCTTCTTTTGGCCCCATTGGAGCAAATAATTCCCAGGTGCTCTGAGGCTGCGACATTTCGCCCGTTCCGCGAAGGAGCGAACGAGACGTCGCTGCCCGATCAACGCCCGCGTGCTGCCGATACGCCAAGCAGCAGACGCCGGGTTGAAACTTGGGGAGATGATCAATGGCAGCCAATACCTTCAACCCGACGGCGCTGGCGAATGGCACGTCCAATCTGCTGGTTCGCGCCTCTGCGCTCAACCCGTCGACCGACCTCGTCCAGGCCGGCGTCGTGTTCAACGACGCGGTTCGCATCTCGACCGGTCTGTTCTCGACGCCCCAGAACAGCGGCAACTCCAACCCGTTCCTCGGCAGCTACACCACAGACCTGCATGCCGTGCAGAACGACATCAACGCGATGCTGGCCAATCCCGGAGATGTCACGATCGGCGGCAAGGCATTCACGCTCAACGCGACCGACACCGCGGTGCTCACCCAGGTCTCGAACGAGATCACGACGCTGATCAACGCCGCGCCCAACACGACCAACCCGGCGACCCTCGCCGAGGCCGACCAGACCATCCACAACGTGCAGATGCAGATCCTGGCGCAGATCCAGGGTGACGCGCATCTCTCGGCCGCGCTCAACAACGTTCCCTTCCTGGCCAACACGGGTGCCATGGACGTGGCGTTCCAGAGCCTTCCCGCCGGCAACGACAGCGCCACCAATCTCGCTGCAGCGGCCGCGGGCGACCTGACCGCCATCGGAACGGTGTTCAATGCCGCCGCTGACCTTTCGCTGGGCGGCATGAGCGCCAACAACATCAACCAGATCCAGGCTGATTTTACGGCCGTGACGCAGGGCCTTCAGGCGATCCTGAATGACCCCGCGAAGCTCGCTGCGATTGAAGCCGGTGAAACCGCCGTTGCGGCCCAAACGACGACACTTCACCTGATGACGCTGCTCAGCCAAGCAAACCTTCAGCTGAACAAATACGATGTCGCCGAGACGATGGCCAATCCGACGGCGCTGCGCGGCTCCGCCGACAACATCGTCGACATGATCGACGTGTTTCAGAACGACGCGGCGCTCAACGCAGCGGCGGGCGGCACCGGCGCGCCTAGTCACATCGGCGGGTTCTCCGAAATGCCCGGCGGCCTGACCGGGACCGTCACGAAGTTCCAGGATAATCAGGCGCAGACCAATTTCTGGGCGTCGTTCCTCGCCGAGGGCAATACGCTGGGTGCGAAGTTGGTTGCGGTCGCAAATGGAACAGGTACGGCGTCACAGGCCCTGATCGACCAGATCACGAACTACCAGAACTTTGGCGCCGCGTTCGATGCGGCGCAGGGGGCGGTGTTCAAGGGACGGTTCGACGACGAGCTCGCCGCCGGAGCTCTACAGTCTGACACCATCATGGCCACCAAGGCATTGATGGGCATCATGAACGGCGACACGGGTGCAGCCCTGGCGACCGATCAGGCGATGTTGAAGGCTGCCGCCGCGAACTACATCGGCAATGCCGGAGACATTGCTGGCAACAACATCGCGATCGGCGGATCGGCCTACGTGACCTCAGCGACGAGCTTCGTGACAGCGACTGCGGTCAATGGCATTGCCCAGGGCACCGGCATGCCGGCGGGCGCCAATCCGAACATCGCCAACGGCACGGGCGGAACGCCTACGAGCACGACCACGCCCGGCGGCGGCATGGGCGGAGGTGGCACGACCGGTGGTGGCACCACCGGAGGCGGCACTGCGGGCGGTGGCACCACGGGTGGTGGGACGACCGGTGGCGGCACGACGGGCGGTGGAACGGCCGGCGGAGGAACCACCGGCGGCAACAACACCACCACGACGCATCACTGCGGCGGCCACCACAGCCATCATAGCAGCCACCACACGGCGGCAGCCGCGGCCACAGCCGCAACGGCGGCAGCAGCCTCGAGCGGTCCGGACATGTCCCACCACCACGCGATGCACCACATGTGGGGCTGACGCCTTCAGCAACCTGACCAACATTGGCCGGCGCAGATCCCTTGGGTCTACGCCGGCTCGTTGCGTGGTGGCAGCACCGGCCATCGACGCTGCACGTGGCCGGACAAGCTCCATCCGCTGCTCGAAGGGTTCTAGCCTACCGTTTGCGATCGGCCTCACCTAAGCCTCCGTTTCGCTTCAATCCGCCTCGACAACGGCATTCGTCGAACATTCAGCAAGTTGCCATCATGAACGAGCTCGCCGTCGCCTTCCGTCCCCGCCTCGTCCCCGCAGCGTCCGACGGCAGACAGCCGTCGGCGGCCGCGCTCAATGATCAAGCCTTGCGCATCGCCGAGCAGGCCTACCGGAAGGTTCTTTCGCTTCAGCCCCGTCATTTCCGCACCCTGTGCAGCCTCGCCATGGTCCGCCTGCAGCTCGGCGACACACATGAGGCACGCGACCTGCTCGACCAGGCCGCAGAGGAAGCCGGTGACGCCGCGGATCTGCACCTGTCGCTCGGCAAGTCCTTCGCAGGCCTCGGCGACCTCGCCAAAGCGAGCGCGCATCTGCAGCGCGCCGTCGCGCTCGACGAGACCTCGACCGAGGCCAGGCTTCTGCTCGGCAGCGCGCTCACCAGCCTCGGCGATCCTGCCGGCGCGGTTCGGCATCTGGAGCTGTTGCTGGCCGCGGACGCGGGCAGCGCCGATGCGCACCAGGCGCTCGGCTTTGCCTTGCAGCGCCTCGACCAGTACGAGCGCGCGCTCGCGCATCACGAGGCCGCACTCGACGCGCGGCCGGATTTCGCCGCAGCCGCCGCCAGCCTCGGCGACGCCTGCCGCATGCTTGGGCGGCACTCGGAAGCCATTGTCCACTACTCGCGCGCGCTCGCGATCCAGCCCAACGCGCCGGTCGTGCTGCTCAACATCGGCGGCTGTCAGCAGGCCACCGGTCAGCTCGACGCCGCGATCCACACCTATCAGCAGGCCCTTGCCCTGAACCCCCGGCTCGCAGAGGCGCACTACAATCTCGGCAATCTGCACCTGGAGATGAAGAGCGGCCCTGCCGCCATCTTCCATTACGAGCGTGCCATCGCCGCGCGGCCGGACTTCCCGGAGGCCCATAACAACCTCGCCAATGCGCTGCGATCGCGCGGCAAGCACGACCTGGCGCTCGCGCATTACGACGAGGCGGTGCGCCGGCGCCCCGACTATGCCGTCGCCCACCGCAACCGCGGCGATGCACTGCGCGACATCCAGCGCTACGAGGACGCCGTCGCGAGTTATCGAACCGCCCTCGCCCACGATCCCCGCGATGCCACGACGATGAACCATCTCGCTGGCGTGCTGATGATCCTGGGGCGGCTCGACGAGGCGGCGCTCGCGTATGAATCGGCCCTGGCTGTCAACCCGCGCAGTATCGGCACGCACCTCAATTACGGCGTGGTCAAGCCGTTCGCGGTCGACGACGCGCGCTGGGCACCTCTGCAGGATCTGGCCGCGAGATCGGAGACACTCACCGAGGATGCGCGCATCGCCCTGCACTTCACCCTCGGGCGGGCTTATGCCGACATCAAGGACGGCGAACGGTCGCTGGTGCACCTCAACGCCGGCAATGCTCTCGAGCGCCGCCGCATCAACTATGACGAGAACCAGACGCTGCGCCAGATCGAGCGCATCCGCGCGGTGTTCTCCAGGGACATGCTACAGGCGCGCGCAGGCCATGGCGATCCATCGCACGCGCCGGTGTTCGTCATCGGCATGCCCCGGTCCGGCACCAGCCTGGTCGAGCAGCTCCTCGCCAGCCATTCCGCCGTGCATGGCGCCGGCGAGGTCAACTATTTCGCGGCCGCCGCGGGGCTGTTCACCGATCGTGACCGCGGTGACTATCCGGAGATGCTCGCCAAGCTGTCCGACGCCGACATCACGACCCTCGCGCACGCCTATCTCGACCGGTTCACGGACCTGCCGGCGGACACCAAGCGCATCGTCGACAAGATGCCGTCGAACTTCCTGTTCGCCGGGCTGATCCATCTCGCGCTGCCGAATGCCCGGATCATTCACGTCCGGCGCAATCCGATCGACACCTGCCTGTCCTGCTACACCCAACTGTTCGCCGAGCCGCAGCCCTTCGCCTACGATCTGGCCGAGCTCGGCCGCTACTACCGGGCCTACGACGCCTTGATGAGCCATTGGCGCTCGGTGCTGCCAGAGGGCGTCATGCTGGAGGTGACGTATGAGGACATGGTGCGCGACTTCGATGCGCATGCCCGCAAGATCGTTGCGCATTGCGGGCTCGATTGGGATGATGCCTGCCTGTCGTTCCACGAGAACGAGCGTCCGGTGAACACCGCCAGCCTGGTCCAGGTCCGTAAGCCGCTGTTCTCCGGATCGGTCGGCCGCTGGCGCATGTATGGCGACCGGCTCAAGCCGCTGCTCGATGCGCTCGGCAGCGAGGCCGTGCGGCCGACGATTGCCGAGGCGATCGCGGGCGCCAAGCCGCCCCAGCCGGTGAACGTCGCTCCGCCCGTGGTGACGCCGACGACAGCATCGCTTTCCTTCGCTTCGCAGCAGGCCGGATCGCTGCAGACTCTGGCCGAAGGCGCCGCCGCCGTGGCAAAGAAGCTGCAAGGCCGCGGTGACTTCAAGGATGCCGAGACGATCTTCAAGCTGATCCTCGCGGGGCAGCCGAACCAGTTCGACGCGCTGGTCGGGCTCGGCATGGTCTGCACCACCGCCAACCGGCTCGACGAGGCCAAGGAGTTCTTCCGGCGCGCGGTCGCGGTGAACGACAAGTCCGCCGAGGCCCATGGCAGCATCGGAGCCGTCGAGGCCTCCGCCGGCCATTATGAGACGGCCGTCCAGCACTACGAGACGGCACTTGCGCTGGCGCCGAGCCACGCCGGCATCCTCTATGCCTTCGCCATGGTGCGCCAGAACCAGGGGCTGATCGACGAGGCGATGGCCCTGCTCCGGCGGGCGATCGACAACAAGCCGCAGCACCTCGATGCGCATTTTGCGCTCGGCAACCTGCTCTATACGGCGGGCAAGGATATCGAGGCGGCGAAGCACTATCTCAAGGTTCTCGACTTCAGTCCTGAACACGCCGAGACCCACAACAACATCGCCAACGTGCTGCTGCGCCAGGGCCATCGCGAGCGCGCCATCGAGCACTACAAGCGGGCGATCGCGAGCCGGCCCGACTATGCCGACGCCTATGGCAATCTCGGCAATGCCTTCCTTGAGCTCAACCGGCTCGAGGAATCGATCGAGCAGAACCTGCTGGCCATCAAGATCAAGCCGGAACGCTTCGGCTCCTACAACAATCTCGGCGTCGCCTACCAGGCGCTCGGCCGCTTCGACGAGGCGACGGCGGCGTTCCAGAAGGCCTTGGAGCTGGCGCCGGACGACGCGCCGATCCATCTCAATCTCGCGAATATGTCGAAGTTCAAGCCGGACGACAGCCGGCTTCCTGGTCTGCGGCAGCTCCTCGAACGCGTCGACCGTCTCGATCAGGAGAAGCAGATCGCAGCCCATTTCGCGATGGGCAAGGCGTTGTCCGACCTGAAGGACTACGACCAGGCCTTCTCGCATCTGCACAAGGCGAACACCCTCAAGCGCAAGACCTTCGACTACGACTCCGAGCAGCGGCTCGGCATGATGAAAAATGTCGCGGCGCGCTTCACGCCCGAGTTCTTTCGCATGGTTGCAGGGCACGGCGACGACTCCTGGGCCCCGATCTTCATCGTCGGCATGCCGCGCTCCGGAACCACCCTGATGGAGCAGGTGCTGGCCAGCCATTCCAAGGTCTTCGGCGCGGGCGAGCTCGAGACCTTCAAGGATCTCGTCGGCGAATGCGCCAACCGCCAGAAGGTCGTTCCGGCGTATCCCGATCTGATCACGCTGCTGCCACCCGAGGAGATGACGAAGATCGGTCAGGAGTACACCGCCCGCGTTCGGACGCTGGCGCCCGAGGCCGAGCGCATCGTCGACAAGATGCCGCTGAACTTCCTGTTCGTCGGGATGATCCATGCGGCGTTCCCGCGCGCCAGGATCATCAACACGCGGCGCGACCCGCTCGACAATTGCGTTTCCTGCTACTCGCTGCTGTTCACCGGCTCACAGCCCTTTGCTTACGACCTGACCGAGCTCGGCCACTACTACCGGGGCTATGAGGGCGTGATGGAACACTGGCACCAGGTGCTGCCGCCCGGCGTCCTGATGGACGTTCGATACGAGGATCTGGTCGACGACCTCGAGGGCGTGTCGCGCCGCGTGCTCGATCATTGCGGCCTCGACTGGGAGGATGCCTGCCTCGACTTCCATCGCACCGAGCGCATGGTGCGCACGGCGAGCCTGATGCAGGTGCGCGAGCCGATCTACCGCCGGTCGATCGGAAGCTGGCGCCGCTACGAGAAACATCTCGGACCGCTTTGCGAAGCCCTCGGCATCGACCTTCCGCCGCCGGAATCCACATGACCGCCGGCAAATAACCGGGTGCTGTTGCCCAGGGATTGGTGACAGGCGCGGCACCCGGCTATCCGGCCGCGCGGCGGAGCGGCCGGAGCATTGTGCTCCGTGGCCTTTAAGAAATTATCTTCGTCATATGCAGAAGCGTCAGTTTTAATACGCAGACCGACAACTAATTACACAATCAAAGGTTTATCTATCCACTCAGCCATTGGCTGAGGCGAATTGCGTTCGCAGACCGGCCAGATCGAACCCATGAGCCACCAGGATAGCACCTTCGGTCGTCCTTATCAGTTCAATTGATAGTTCGCTCCTAAGGGGTTTGAGGCCTGTCGACGGGCATGCCGCGATGCGGCACCGGTCCGGACACAACCTTTCGGCGAGTTTCGGGTATCGGTCCTGCCTCGCGGTCCATCTGATGCTGACGCCGGTCCCAACGAGGGTGTGTCATCCGCCACGGTCATCTCGGCCTGCACCTTGATGGCGCCCCACGGCATTCGGCGAGGTTGAAGCGCCCGCCCAACTCTGGCTCGCAGCAGCTTTCTCCTTTCCCGTTTGAATCCCCCCAGCGCCTCCACCGGCCGGACGAAGCCAGACTGTGACGACGGCCCAGCAGGCGCTTGACCTGGAGGCCAAGGCTTGGTTTGACCCGTTTCATCCGGTCAGAGCCCGACCGGATCCAGCCCCCAACCGTGGAAGATCCCTGACCATGCGCATCACTCTCGTCGGCTCCCGCCATTTCGGTGTCGCCACACTGAACATGCTGCGCGAGAGAGGAATCGAGATCGCGCGGGTCGTCGTTCATGATGGCGAGGACCGGCTCGCAGCCGCGGCGCGAGCAGCCGGGATCGAGGTCGTGGTCCAGGCCAATCCGAAGGTCGTGCCCGCCGGTGAGATCGCCCCCGACACGGACCTGATCGTCACGGCACATAGCCACGCCCGCGTCACCCACGAGGCCGTCGCAGCCGCCCGGCTCGGCGGCATCGGCTACCATCCCTCGCTGCTGCCGCGCCACCGGGGCATCGCCGCAGTGGAGTGGACCATCAAGGAGGGCGATCCGATCGCGGGCGGCACCATCTACCACCTCGCCGACCGCATGGATGCCGGCGCCATCGCCGCCCAGGAATGGTGCTTCGTCAAGAAGGGCGAGACCGCGCGCGAGCTGTGGGAGCGCGCTCTCGCACCGCTCGGGCTCAAGTTGCTCGGCGATGTCGTCGAATCGGCCAAGGCGACCGGCACGATTCCGGCCAAGCCGCAGGACGAGCAGTTCGCGACCAACGCGCCCAGCCTCACCCCGCACTGAACATCTGATCGCATCGCCCCGATAAGTTGTGGACATCCTCCCCGCTGGCGCCTTCGCGGTGCCCTGCGAACGGCAGCATGGGCGGTCAGCGGAAGGATGTGGGCGGTCGTCCGCTCATGTGGTGGGCGAAGGCGCAGTTTGCGCACAATGCCGCCCGAATGGCTCAAAGCCGGGTTCCGCATTAATCGTTAATGGACTGAAATTGCTCGATAAAAATTCGTTGCGGCGCTGCGGCAAATTTTCGTCACAATTCCTCCAAATAAGGTACCAATCAAACGACATTGAGGGACAACGATTCATGCGTCTCGACCGCATTGGAATGGCTTTCGCCGCGTCGATCCTGGTGGGTAGCTCGGCCGCCCCCGCATTCGCCCAGTCGCCCTATGACGGTCAGTGGCAGGTGACGATCGTCACCAACAGTGGCAGCTGCGAGCCCACGGCCAGCTCGACCTTGATCGTCGCAAACGGTAAGATTTCTGCGGCTGGCGCCAATGTGTCGGGTTCGATTGGACGCGAAGGCCTCGTCAAGGTCTCCATCAATGGCGCATATGCGAATGGGCAGCTCAACGGCAATTCTGGCTCGGGCAAGTGGAACGGCGCCTCGGCCGGCATCCCCTGTAGCGGCCGC
Source organism: Bradyrhizobium sp. HKCCYLRH1034 (assembly GCF_051168375.1). NCBI lineage: Bacteria > Pseudomonadati > Pseudomonadota > Alphaproteobacteria > Hyphomicrobiales > Nitrobacteraceae > Bradyrhizobium > Bradyrhizobium sp. HKCCYLRH1034. The sequence goes on from NZ_JBNPUW010000007.1 coordinate 202,515, forward strand.
TGGCAGGCTTCGCGCCTGTAACGGCGCGCACACGCTCCTGAAGATGGTGCGGCGGGCCGCGGCCGCCGCCGTCGTTTTGACAGCGGGTATGACCGCCTCGCCGGGACACGCCGATCCGGGCCCCTTCACCGGCATGGCCGGAACGTGGGGCGGCAGCGGCACGGTTGCCCTTGAGGACGGCTCAACCGAGCGTATCCGGTGCCGGGCCAATTACGGCGTCTCGGGACCGCGGATGACGCTCGTCCTGACCTGCGCAAGCGATGCCTACAAGTTCGGGCTGCAGGCCGAGGTGATCGCCGAGGGCTCGGCCATCTCGGGGACCTGGAGTGAGACCAGCCGCGGCATCAATGGCGTGCTGCAGGGCCGTGGCGGCGGCGGCAACTTCCAGCTGCTCGCGACCACTGCCGGCTTCAACGCCAACATCGCGCTCGCCACCCGCGGCAAGAGGCAGTCCGTGTCGATCCGGGCCGACAGCCAGTTCCGCGCAGCCAACATTTCACTGTCGCGGTGATCTCGATCAACCGCCACGCTTGGCGCCGGGGATTGCACCTGCGGAGGGCGCCGGAGCAAGCTGCGCGGCGGTGCGCTTGATGGTCTTGGCGACCAGCAGCGCCTGCTCCCGCGTCATGGCGAAGTCCTGCACACCTTTATGGGTGGTCAGCGACAGCACCATGAGATGAGGCTCCCGCTCCGGCCAGCCGGTGGCAAAGGCGGTCACGAAGTCGGCTGAAGCGGCGCGTTCGGTCATGTCGTGTCTCTGGCTGCCTTGGGCTGTATCGCGGCGGTCGCTTTAGGACGAAACACAGCCACACTCCACGTTTTTCTCGATGACACGCGTCCGTCGCGAGCAAAGCCTGCAGCGGCGTTGGTGCACTGCACCGTTGATTTCATTTGCATTGCTCTGCACGCGAGGTGATACAGCCCGCCTTCGCCGCCCTCCTCCCTCTCCCCGCCACCTCATGAATCGTCCCGCTTCGAAACTGATCGCCGCACTGTGGATGACGGGCTGGCTCAGCCTGATGCTGGTGATGGCGGTGGCCGGACGCGAAGCCATGCGCGAGCTCAACGTGTTCGAGCTGATGGAGCTGCGCTGCCTGATCGGCCTGGTGATGCTGTCGCCGGTCATCGCATTGAGCGGCGGCTTTGCCAGGCTGCGCACCTCGCGCCTCAAGCAGCACGCGGCGCGCAACCTCGTCCATTACGGCGCGCAGCTTGGCTGGTTCTTCGCGCTCACCTTGATCCCGATCGGCCAGGTGGTGGCAATCGAGTTCACGATGCCGATCTGGACGGCGCTGCTGGCGGCGGCCTTCCTCGGCGAGCGCATCACCCTGTTCAAGCTGGCGGCGATCGGGCTCGGCCTCGTCGGCGTCGTCGTGATCGTCCGCCCGGATACCGGGGCGATCAATCCGGGACAGCTCATCGCGCTGGCCGCCGCGGTCGGCTTCGGTATCTCGATCGCGCTGGTCAAGCTGCTGACGCGCACCGAACCCACCGTGTCGATCATCTTCTGGATGCTGGTGGTGCAATCCATCGCCGGCCTCATCCCTTCGCTCGTATTCTGGACGCCGCCCTCGGCCGCGACCTGGGGCTGGATCCTCCTCGTCGCCTTCTGTGGGACCTTCTCGCATTTCTGCATGACGCGGGCGCTGCTCTACGCCGACGCCACCATCGTGGTGCCCATGGATTTTCTCCGCGTTCCGCTGACCGCCACCGTCGGCTGGCTGGTCTATGCGGAGCGTCTCGACGGATTGACCGTGGTCGGCGCTGCGTTGATTCTCGCCGGAAACCTGCTGAACCTGCGTCCGCCGCAGCCTCGGGCCGTGCCGATGGGCAGTTCGGCTGGGACCTGAGGCGCCGGGGAGCCCTCAAGCGGCGTGATCCGGATCACGGAACCGGCGCGCTACACGCGATCGTCGTGGATCGGGCGCAACACCCGCGAACTGGTTTGTGGCGGAAGCGTGATTTTTTGCCTGGGAACAAGACTTTTCGCGCCGATCCGCGACAAATGCTGCAGTGAACGCTTCGCTTGATCGTTGGGGGATCTCCTGATGCGCTATCTCACCGTCGCCCTGTCCCTGCTCTGCATGGCGCTGACCGCTGAAGCCGCCAAGGCCGACCGCCGCGTCGCCTTCGTCGTCGGAAACGGCGCCTATAAGAGCGTGGCTCAACTGCCGAACCCGCCGGTCGACGCCAAGGCCATGGCGGCCACCCTGCGCAACGTCGGCTTCGACGTCGTCGAGGGCACCAATCTCACGCGCGACAAGATGACCGAGAAGCTGCTCGATTTCGGTCGCAAGGCGCAGGGCGCCGACATCGCGGTGTTCTATTACGCCGGGCACGGCATCGCCATTGCGGGCACCAACTACCTGCTGCCGGTCGACGCCGACCTGAAGTCGGAAATGGACGTCAAGCTGGGCTCGGCCATCAATATCGACGTGACGCTCGACCAGACGATGGGGGACGCCAAGGTCAAGCTGGTGTTCCTCGATGCCTGCCGCGACAATCCGTTCGCCGCCAAGATCAAGTCGAACTCGCCGACCCGCAGCGTGTCGGTGCAGACCGGTCTGGCCGAGATGAAGTCCGGCGAGGGCACGCTGATCGCGTTCGCCACCGGCCCGGGCCAGACCGCCCTCGACGGCGAGGCCGGCGCCAACAGCCCGTTCACCCGCGCGCTGATCTCGCACATCGCCCAGCCCGGCGTCGAGATTCAGCAGGCCATGACCGCCGTGCGCGCCCAGGTCAATGAGGAGACCAGCAAGGGCCAATTGCCCTGGGGGCATACCAACCTGATCGGCGCGGTCTACCTCAACCCGGCGGCTGCCCCCGCTGCAACGGCCGCCACGGCCGGCACGACGCCGGCCGTCGCGACGGCCACCGTGACCGCAGGCGAAGCCGAGCTCGAATTCTGGCGCTCGGTGAAGGACTCCAACAAGCCGGAAGAGCTCAACGCCTATCTCTCGACCTACCCGAACGGGCAGTTCAAGTCGCTGGCGATGGCGCGCATCGCCGCGATCGAGAGCGGGGCCATCAACACCGCCACCCGCAACGTCGCCAAGGGCGTCGATCCCGCCACCTACACCGAGGAAGGCACTCAGGTCAGCGAGGATCAGATCGGCCTCGACAAGACCAAGCGCCGCGACGTGCAGCGGCGGCTGACCGGTCTTGGCTTCGACACCAAGATGACGGGCGTGTTCGACGACCAGACCCGCGGCGTCATGAAGCGCTGGCAGGCGGCCCGAGGCTATCCGTCGACCGGATTCCTGACCAAGCTGCAGCACAAGGCGCTGCTGGCAGAGCCGCAGCCGGCGCCGGCGACCGCCGCAGTCGGCGATGAGGCCAGGCCGCGCCGCGCCAAGCCGGCGGGCAACGTCGCGGCCGGCGGCCCGCCGCCGCAGGGTGCGCCGGTCTATCGCAATCCGCCGCCGCAGGACAACGCGGGCAACGCCGCCGGCGCCGCCTTCATCGGTGGCATGATGGGCGGTGTGCTCGGCAGCGCGCTGCGCCGGTAAACGTCTTCGTCTTTCCCACGTAAAAAAAGCCCGGAGCACGAGCTCCGGGCTTGTTCGTTAGAATGCAGCCGGCCCTCAGAGCCCTGCCGCCTTGCGCAGCGCCGCATTGATGCGGTCCTGCCAGCCCGGCCCTTCGGACTGAAAGTGCTCGAGAACGTCCTGGTCGATCCGCAACGTCACCTGCTCGCGCACGCCAGGAACCGCCGCCTTCTTCGGCGGCGCCTCCACCGGCTTGGTGGTCACCTTCTTGAACGCGGCCTCAGCCTCGGTACGGGCGTCAGCGAGCGTGCGGGGCCGCCGCGGCTGGTCGGCCATGGTCAGATCCCCTCGAACAGCGCGGTGGACAGATAACGTTCGGAGAACGAGGGCACGATCGCCAGGATCGTCTTGCCCGCGCTTTCCGGTCGCTTGCCGATCTCGATCGCGGCCGCAATCGCCGCGCCCGAGGAGATACCGCCGGGAATGCCCTCGTTGCGGGCCAGCGCGCGCGAGGTCTCGATGGCGGTGGTGCTGTTGATCTTGACGATCTCGTCGATCACGGACCGGTCGAGAATGTCGGGCACGAAGCCGGCGCCGATGCCCTGGATCTTGTGCGGCGAGTGCTGGCCGCCCGACAGCACCGGGCTCTCCTCCGGCTCGACCGCGACGACCTTGAGACCGGGCTTGCGCGCCTTCAGCACCTGGCCCACGCCGGTGATGGTGCCGCCGGTGCCGACGCCGGCGACGAACACGTCGACATTGCCCGCCGTGTCGTTCCAGATCTCCTCGGCGGTGGTGCGGCGATGGATGTCCGGGTTTGCGAGGTTCTTGAACTGCTGCGGCATCACCGAGTTCGGCGTCGTCCGCAACAGCTCCTCGGCGGTGGCGATGGCGCCTTTCATGCCCTGCGACGCCGGCGTCAGCACGATCTCAGCGCCGAGGAACGCGAGCATCTTGCGCCGCTCCACCGACATCGACTCCGGCATCACCAGCTTCAGCTTGTAGCCGCGCGCCGCAGCAACGAAGGCCAGCGCGATGCCGGTATTGCCCGAGGTCGGCTCGATCAGCACGGTGTCGGGCTTGATCACGCCGGCCTGCTCCATCGCCAGGATCATGCCGACGCCGATCCGATCCTTCACGCTCGCGGCGGGATTGAAGTATTCCAGCTTGGCGAGGATGGTCGCCTTGACGCCATGTTGCTCCGGCAGCTTTCGCAACCGCACAATCGGCGTATTGCCGAACGCGTCGACAATTGAATCAAATACGCGCCCGCGTCCGGGACGCTGTGCTGACGACTCCATGAAATCACTCCTCTGCGCGCGACGTCGACAACGATTCCGACCATCTTCAGCGAGCCTGTTGCGCTGCGCAAGCACGTTTGCGCGATCTTAGGACGATCGCGGCGCACAACAAGTCGTGGCTAAATTGCGAAAAACCAACGCATTTGTGTTGCGACAAGGTCAATAAACTCGGTGTATGCTTGATTGCAGCCGGACGAAGATTCACGGTGCAGGTCGACTGCAACCCGGGCGGACATCAGCAAGATGTCATCTTCGGAGTGATACAATCGGGGCGTTCGTGCCAAACGACAGCACCGTTGTAGAATAGACATAAGAACAGACCACCCAAACAAACTCTTTGTGTGACGGACTTGATATCCGCGAAAGTTGGACTCGTCGGAATAGACCCGTTCGAACGCGACTCGTTCGAAATCGACCCTTTTCGAAATTGACGTCGTTCAAGCAGAGATCGCCAACAAAGAGATCGTCCAGGAGGTCAATATGTCAGCACTCGCTGATCTCGTGTCGACCGCAACCGCACGCCCGAATCCTCGCGGCTGCGATCTGCCGACATGCCCGGTCTGCGCCGACTCCATGATTGCCGCGGAGGCGTCGGCATATTTGGCTGACAATGCGATCAGCTATCTCTGGACCTGCGACACCTGCGGCTATGGCTTCGTCACCAAGCACTCCGTGAAAAGCCGCTTCGTGTGCAACTGAACGGCGCCAGGGCGAGAGAGTTCCGCGACGTGATGTCGCGGCCGTTCCGTCGCTGAGGATAACGCGACCGTCGGGCAGGTCGGCAATGCATGATCAGCACAATTTCAAGAGGGCCGGCGCATAGGGCCGGGCTCACAACGAGCTGGCGGCCTTCACCTGAAGCGGCTGTCAGCCGGCGCGCGGGGCGATGTCGCCGCGCGCCCAATCGGCCTTGGTGCGCTCGTAGAATTCCGTGAAGCGCCCTTGTGCGATCGCCGCGCGCATCCCGGCCATCAATTGCTGGAAGTAGGCAATGTTGATTTCCGACAGCAGCGTGGCGCCGAGCGCCTCGCCGGCCTTGATCAGATGATGCAGATAGGCGCGGGCATAGCTGCGCGCCGCCGGCCACGGGCTCTCCTCATCCAGCGGCCTGTCATCATCGGCATGACGCGCATTGCGCAGGTGCACCGGCCCGAAGCGTGTGTAGGCGACGCCGTGGCGGCCGTTGCGGGTCGGCAGCACGCAGTCGAACATATCGATGCCGCGCCGGACCGACTCCAGGAGATCGTCAGGCGTGCCGACGCCCATCAGGTAGCGCGGACGGTCGGCCGGCAGCACCGGCGCGGTCGCCTCGATCATCTCGAGCATGACCGCCTGCGGCTCGCCGACGGCCAGGCCGCCGATCGCATAGCCGTGGAAGCCGATGTCGACCAGCGCCTGCGCGCTGGCGACGCGCAGTGCGGGCACATCGCCGCCCTGCACGATGCCGAACAGCATGTAGCCTGCCGGCGCACTCTCGAACGCGCGGCGGCAGCGTTCGGCCCAGCGCAGCGACAGCCGCATCGCGCGCTCGATATCGTCGCGCTCGGCCGGCAGCCGCACGCATTCGTCGAGCTGCATCGCGATGTCGGAGTTGAGCAGGCGCTGCACCTCGATGGCGCGCTCCGGTGACAGCTCGATTTTCGCGCCGTCGATGTGCGAGCGGAACGTCACCGCCTGCTCGGTCACCTTGCGTAAACCCGACAGCGACATCACCTGGAAGCCGCCGGAATCGGTCAGCATCGGCCCGCCCCAGCCGGTGAAGCGCTGCAGGCCGCCAAGCGCAGCGATGCGCTCCGCCGTGGGCCGCAGCATCAGGTGATAGGTGTTGCCGAGAACGATGTCGGCGCCGGCCTCGCGGACGTCGCGCCAGTGGATGCCCTTCATGGCACCGGCGGTGCCGACCGGCATGAAGGCCGGGGTGCGGACCACGCCATGCGGCGTCGTCAGCCGGCCGGTGCGGGCCGCGCCGTCATTGCCGAGCAGTTCGAAATGGTTGCGAAGGTCGCTGGCCGAGGAGCTCATGGCCGGCTTATTGCGTCAGGATGGCCCCCGATTCAACCGCGATGGCGCCGTTTTCGTCCATTTCGGCCGTTGACGGCGGTTCCGACCGCCCCTATGGTCGCGCGCCATGTCGATCTCGACCAAACGCACGACGAAAACCACCAAGCCCACGAGGGCCTCGGGAGGCGTGCGCGCGTAGTCGAACTCGATTGCGACCATCTTCGAACCGAAGCCCCGCCTGATGAAGGTCCGGGGCTTTTTTATTGCCCGAATTTCAACCGGAGACTTGAGACGTGTCCCACGATCCCACCATTGCCATCGTCGGCGTGACCGGCGCCGTTGGCGCCGAATTCATCGCCACCCTGGACCGCCGCAACGTCCGCGTCGGCCAGCTAAGGGCGCTGGCGAGCGCCCGCTCGGCCGGCCAGACCCTGACCTTCCGCGGCCAGACCATCGTGATCGAGGAGCTGACCGAACGCTCCTTCGAGGGCGTCGACATCGCGCTGTTCTCGGCCGGCAGCGGCATTTCCAAGAAGTTCGCGCCCATCGCCGTGCGCTCTGGCGCCGTCGTGGTCGACAATTCCTCGGCCTTCCGCATGGATCCGAACGTGCCGCTGGTGATCCCGGAGATCAACGCCCGCCGAATCCGCGACCACAAGGGCATCATCGCCAATCCAAACTGCGCGGCCATCACGGCGCTGGTGCCGCTGTGGCCGATCCATCAGAAGAATCGCATCAAGCGCGTGATCATCTCGACCTATCAGGCCGCCAGCGGCGCCGGTGCGGCGGCGATGGACGAGCTGGTGCAGTCGACCCGCGCGAGCCTCAACGGCCAAGTCTATGCGCCCAAGGTGATGCCGCATCCGTTCGCCTTCAACCTGTTCAGCCACAACACCGCCATCGATCCTGAGACCGGCTACAACGACGAGGAAACCAAGGTCATCAACGAGACCCGCAAGATCTTTGAGGACGAAGGCATCGCCATCGGCGTCACCTGCGTCCGCGTGCCGGTGCTGCGCGCCCATTGTGAATCCATCACCTTCGAATGCGAGAAGCCGATCTCGGAGGACGACGTCCGCCGCATCCTGGCGACCGCGCCCGGCGTGCGCGTGGTCGACGACCGCGCCAAGAACTACTTCCCGATGCCCGTCGACGCCTCCGGCCAGGACGACGTGCTGGTCGGCCGCATCCGCAAGGATCTGTCCGATCCGTCAGGCCACTCGATCGCGATGTTCGTTGCCGCCGATCAGCTGCTCAAGGGCGCTGCGCTCAATGCGGTGCAGATCGCCGAGCTCCTGCCCGAGCGGGCGATGGCGTAGCTCTCAGGGCGAACTTGCAGGGTGGGCCTTTTGCCCACCCTACGGCTCGACGATGCGCTCGTCTGGCTGACGAAACAACAGGCACGCATCGCCATACGAATAGAAGCGATAGCCGCTGCGGATCGCATGCGCATAGGCCGCGTGCATCGTCTCCAAGCCGGCGAAGGCTGAGACCAGCATGAACAGCGTCGAGCGCGGCAGATGGAAGTTGGTCATCAGGATATCGACCGCGCGGAAGCGATAGCCGGGCGTAATGAAGATCGACGTCTCCGCCTCGAACGGCGCGATCGTGCCGTCGGGCTGCGCCGCGCTCTCCACGAGCCGCAGCGACGTCGTGCCGACCGCGACGATGCGGCCGCCCTTGGCGCGCGCCTCGTTCAATGCGGCCGCCGTGTCCGGCGTGAGACTGCCCCACTCCGCATGCATGCGGTGGCCTTCGGTGTCATCGACCTTCACGGGCAGGAACGTGCCGGCGCCGACATGCAGGGTGACACGCTGCAGCCCGACGCCACGCTCGCGCAGCCGCTGCTCAAGCGTCGGCGTGAAATGCAGCCCAGCCGTCGGCGCAGCCACCGCGCCCTCTTTGGCCGCGAACATGGTCTGATAATCTGTCGCGTCCTGCTCGTCTGCGGGCCGCTTGCCGGCGATGTAGGGCGGCAGCGGCGGCCGGCCGAGATCGGCGATCGCTTGGTCGAGCGCTGGCCCATGGAACACAAAGGACAGCGTCAGCTCGCCCTCCTCGCCCTTGGCCTCGACGGTGGCGTCGAGATGGCCGAGCAGGCAGACCTTGCCCTCGTTGCCGAACCGGATCGTATCGCCTGGCGCGAGCTTCTTGGCGGGCCGCACCAGCGCCTGCCAGCGCGAGCCGTCGAGGCGCTTGATCAGGGTCGCCTCGATCTTCGCCTCGGTCTCGCGGCTGATGCGCCGACCGGACAGCTGCACCGCGATCACCTTGGTGTCGTTGACGACGAGCTGATCACCGGGCTCCAGCCAGTCCGGCAGGTCGGCGACCGTGCGGTCGCGTAGGACACCGTCGCCTTGCACCACCAGCATGCGCGCGGACTCGCGCGGGCTCGCCGGGCGGAGCGCGATGTTTTCGGGGGGAAGATGGAAATCGAACAGGTCGGTGCGCATCGTCGTTCTGGGACGACCATCGGCCCTTCATCCCGGGGAGCGTGCGACAGCACGCGTCGCGAAGGATGAAGGCCCGACTGTCTGCCTCATGGTGCGAGACGCGTGCTGCGCACGCGCCTCACCGTGAGGATCGCAAAGTCTAAGCCGCGTCGGCGGCCATGTAGGCCTTCACGATCTTGTCCGGGTTCTGCACCGGCTCGCCGCGCTTGATCTTGTCGACGTTCTCCATGCCCTCGGTGACCTTGCCCCAGACCGTGTACTGCTTGTCCAGGAAGCGGGCGTCGTCGAAGCAGATGAAGAACTGGCTGTCGCCAGAATCAGGATTGGCCGCACGCGCCATCGAGGCGGTGCCACGAACATGCGGCTCGGCGTTGAACTCGGCCTTCAGCTTCTTGCCGGAGCCGCCGGTGCCAGTGCCCTGCGGGCAGCCGGTCTGCGCCATGAAGCCGTCGATGACGCGGTGGAAGACGATGCCGTCGTAGAAGCCCTCGCGGACGAGCTCCTTGATGCGCGCGACATGGCCGGGCGCGAGATCGGGACGCATCTCGATCGTGACGGGGCCCTGAGTGGTCTCGAGGATCAAGGTATTTTCGGTCACAGCCATTCTGGTCTCTCGGTTTTTGTAGAATTGACGGGGGTCAGGACAAAGCAAATCCTGGGTCTGAAATGTCGCGGCGCCTTCCCATTTGCGGCCGTCACCCCTCCTGACGGCAATCCGAGCACGACGAGGCCCGCGATGCTGGCCCAGAATAGACCCAATGCGCTTAAAGCTGAAGCCACCGGCCCTGTCGATGTGACGGGGCGGCAGAATCGGCATGCCTCCGCGACGTGGCAAAAGGTTCCTTAAGGCCCGGGGGAACCCGGGCGCGAGACCCGGGCATGCCCCCGCTCTGCCTGCCTACTTGATGTCCGAGGCGACCTGAACCTTCACCATCTTGTCCGGATCGGTGACGGCACCGCCCGACGAGCCCGGAGGCGCCTTCTTGAGCTTGTCGACGACGTCCATGCCCTGCACGACCTCGCCGATCACGGTGTATTGGCCGTTGAGGAAGGACGCATCGCCGAAGCAGATGAAGAACTGCGAGTTGGCAGAATCGACGCTATCGCCCCGACGCGCCATGCCGACGGTGCCGCGCTTGAACGGCGTGCTCGAAAACTCCTGCTTCAGGTTCGGGTACTTCGAGCCGCCGGTGCCATTGAAGTTCTGGCCGTCGCCGGTCTGCGCCATGAAGCCGTCCATGACGCGGTGGAACGGCACGTTGTTGTAGAAGCCTTCGCGCGCCAGCGTCTTCAGTCGCTCGGCATGCTGTGGCGCCAGATCGGTGCGCAGCTTGATGATGATGCGGCCCTTGGTGGTGTCGATGACCAGGGCATTCTGCTTGTCGAGGCCGGTAGGCAGCGACTGGGCCAGCGCCGGCAATGCGAACACGAGAGCAAAGACGAAGGCGAGAGCGCGGATCATGGCAACTCCGATGACATGAGACGATGAGGAGAGGAAGGCACCGCCGGAAGCGGCCGGTGCCCGAAGGATCACTTGAACTTGGCCTTGAGACTTTCGGCCACCGACGGCGGCACGAAATGCGAGATCTCGCCGCCCATGGCGGCGATCTGGCGAACCAGCGTGGCCGCGATCGGACGGACACCCACCGAGGCTGGAACGAACACCGTCTGGACCTGCGGTGCCATGGTCTGGTTCATGCCGGCCAACTGCATCTCGTAGTCGAAATCGGTGCCGTCGCGCAGGCCCCGGATCATCATGATCGCACCGGCCTCTTGCGCGGCGGTGACGGTCAGATTGTCGTAGGTCGAAGCCTCGAAGCCGCAGCCCGCCGCGGCTGCGACGGGACCGAAGATCTCGTGCGCCATCGCCAGCCGCTCCTCGGTCGAGAACAGCGGCTTCTTGCCGTGATGCACGCCGACCGCGACGATCAGGCGATCGCAGAGATGAACGGCCTGCCGGACCACATCGAGATGGCCGTTGGTGACGGGATCGAACGAGCCCGGATAGAGCGCAATGCGTTGCATGCGCCCGTCCTATACCGCCCGGAACAGGCCGGCAAGCCGCCGTCAGGCCCGCTGGCGTGGCTGTGATGGGCAAAGAGCGGCCGAGAGACCGCACCGCAATGAAATGGGTTGCGACACCGGGGAGCCGGAACTGTGGTCGGCTACCGCGATTGTTTCATCGGAACTCGGGACACGAAACACGCTCGCGCCGAGACGAAACCAATTCGCCCGTTCCGCGAAGACGTCTCGAAACCCGAACTGATTATCAAATCCTTAACGAACAACGGGCCGAACGGCCCAGACAGGGGACCGTCATGATCAAAGCGCTATCTGCAGTCGCAGCGGCCGGCTTGGTGGCTGCCGGCATCACCCTCCTGCCCGGCTTCGCTCCTCAGGTCGAAGCCAGCGTGCCGCGTCCGCTCGCCAAGGCGGACCGCCTGGACATTCGACCGATCGGCCGCGACTGCTCACAGCAGGCCTGGCCGAACTTCGAAGCGGGCTGCCTGCGCAGCGCCGGAACCAGAGGAACGGTCCGCGAGGCCAGGATGGTCTCCGTCGAGCGGACGGAGTAAGCGAATAGCTACTCACTATTCGCCGGTCGCGCCTTCACTCGCCATTTGCCTGCTCGCTGGCCCCGTTGCCGTTCTCGGCCTCCTCGCCGATATGCTCCACCGACACGACATGCTCATCATCGGCGGTGTCGAACACGATGACGCCCTGGGTCGAGCGTCCCGCGATGCGGATGCCGTCGACGGGGCAACGGATCAACTGCCCCTTGTCCGTCACCAGCATGATCTGATCGCCATCCTCGACCGGGAATGAGGCGACGAGCTTGCCGTTGCGGTTGTTGACGGACATCGCGACGATGCCTTTGCCGCCGCGGCCGGTGGTGCGGTACTCGTAGGACGAGGTGCGCTTGCCGTAGCCGTTGACCGAGACGGTCAGCACCACCTGCTCCTGCGCCGACATCTCGACATAGCGTTCCTGCGACAGCTGGATCGCGCCAGCGGCCGCCTCCTCGCCCTCGGTCTCGACGGGCTCCTCGGTGGCAGCATCGCCCGACATCGCCCGGCGCATCTTCAAGTACGCCGTACGCTCGTCCGAGGTCGTTTCGACATGGCGCAGGATCGACAGCGAAATCACCTTGTCGCCGCCGGCGAGCGCGATGCCGCGCACGCCCATCGAGGTCCGCCCGGTGAAGACGCGCACGTCGGTGACGGGGAATCGGATGCACTGCCCGCCCGACGCCGTGAGCAGCACGTCGTCACGCTCGGTGCAGATCTGCACGTTGACGATCTCCTCGCCCTCGTCGAGCTTCATCGCGATGATGCCGGAGCGGCGCACGTCGACGAAATCCGACAGCTTGTTGCGGCGGACGTTGCCGCCGGTGGTGGCGAACATCACGTCGAGATTGGCCCAGGAGGACTCATCCTCCGGCAGCGGCATGATCGTGGTGATGCGCTCGCCCTGCTCCAGCGGCAGGATGTTGATCAGCGCCTTGCCGCGCCCGTTGGGCGCCGCGATCGGCAGTCGCCAGACCTTCTCCTTGTAGACCTGGCCGCGCGACGAGAAGAACAGCACCGGCGTGTGCGTGGAGGCCACGAACAGCCGGCTGACGAAATCCTCCTCGCGCGTCTGCATGCCCGAGCGGCCCTTGCCGCCGCGGCGCTGCGCCCGATAGGCCGACAGCGGCACGCGCTTGGTGTAGCCGGCATGCGACACGGTCACGACCATGTCCTCGCGCTGGATCAGGTCCTCGTCCTCGACCTCGCCTTCCTGCTCGGCGATCACGGTGCGGCGCGGCGTGCCGAACTCCGCCTTGATCGCGGCGAGCTCGTCCTTGATGATCCCCTGCACCCGCGCCCGCGAGCGCAGGATGTCGAGATAGTCGTTGATCTCGACCTTGAGCTTGTCGAGTTCGTCGGAAATCTCTTCACGGCCGAGCGCGGTCAGGCGCTGCAGACGCAGGTCGAGAATCGCCTTGGCCTGCTCGAACGACAGCCGGATGGTACCGTCCTCGGCGAGGCGATGACGCGGATCGTCGATCAACGTGATGATGGCCTCGACGTCGCGCGCCGGCCAGTCGCGCGACATCAACGCCTCGCGCGCGGACGCAGGATCGGGCGAGGTCCTGATGACCCGGATGACCTCGTCGATATTGGCTACGGCCACGGCGAGGCCGACCAGGATGTGGGCGCGGTCGCGCGCCTTGTTGAGCAGGAACTTGGTCCTGCGCGTGACGACACGCTCGCGGAACGCGACGAAGATCGTCAGCAGGTCCTTCAACGTCATCGTCTGCGGGCGGCCGCCGTCGAGCGCCAGCATGTTGGCGGCGAAGCTCGTCTGCAGCGGCGTGAACTTGTAGAGCTGGTTGAGCACGACGTCCGGCACGGCGTCGCGCTTCAGCTCGACGACGACGCGGTAGCCGTCGCGGTCGCTCTCGTCGCGCAGGTCGGCAACGCCTTCGACCTTCTTCTCGCGCACCAATTCGGCGATGCGCTCGACCATCGTGGCCTTGTTCACCTGGTAGGGAATCTCGGAGATGATGATCGCCTCGCGATCCTTGCGGATCGTGTCGATCGTCACCTTGCCGCGCATCATGATCGAGCCGCGGCCCAGATGATAGGCCGAGCGGACGCCGGCGCGTCCAAGAATGATGCCGCCGGTCGGGAAATCCGGCCCCGGAATGATGTTGATGAGCTCGTCGATCGTGAGCGCGGGATTGTCGATCAGCGCGATGCAGGCATCGATCACCTCGCCGAGATTGTGCGGCGGGATGTTGGTGGCCATGCCGACCGCGATGCCGCCGGCGCCATTGACCAGCAGGTTCGGATATTTGGCCGGAAGAACCGACGGTTCCTTGTCCGAATTGTCGTAGTTCGGCTGGAAGTCGACGGTGTCCTTGTCGATGTCGTCGAGCAGCGGGATCGCCGACTTGGCGAGCTTCGCTTCGGTGTATCGGTAGGCGGCCGGCGGATCGCCGTCGACGGAGCCGAAATTGCCCTGGCCGTCGATCAGCGGCACGCGCATCGAGAAGTCCTGCGCCATGCGCACCATGGCGTCGTAGATCGACTGGTCGCCATGCGGATGGTATTTACCGATGACGTCACCGACCACGCGCGCGGACTTGACGTATTTCTTGTCGGGCGTGTGCCCCTGCTCGTACATCGAATAGAGGATGCGCCGATGCACCGGCTTCAGGCCGTCGCGCGCATCGGGCAGCGCTCGCGACACGATCACGCTCATCGCGTAATCGAGGTAGGAGCGCTTCATCTCATCGAGGATGGAGACGGGACGAATGTCGGAAGGTCCGCCCGGCTCGCCGGGCTTCTCATCTTCTTTATCGGACAAAGGGGATACCGGTCGGTTTTGACACGCGAAAATCGCTTGGAATCATATAGCGCAGGAGCGTGCCGCAGGCCACCCCCAAGGCGATCCGAAGAGCGCTTTTTCTGCTCGCCTTTCCAGTCACTTAACCGGCTGCCGCGGCCGCCCATGGCAGGCTCCGGGAACCGTTTCGGCTACGGCCCGAAGACGACCTTGTGCATGATACGTCCCGGCAGCAGCGTGAACAGTCCGGCGATCACCAGGGCGCCGGAAAACAGCATGATCATGGCCCGGCGATGGGCCGCCACCCGGTGCCGGTGCGCAGCCCACACCGCCAGCGGCAGCACGGCCAGCGTGTAGATCGACAGCAGGTGGATCGGGCTCCATGGACCGACCAACCGGATGGTGTGAATCCAGAACGAACTGGCTGCAACGGCAACCATGAGCGCGACCCAGATCCAGCCGACCGTTCGATGCGGCACGGTCCCCTTCGGGGCGGCGAACTGAACGAGCCCGAGCGCGAACGCCGTCATCGCGGCGACGGCGTGCAGCTGGACGGCGGGCTCGGCGTCGAGCAGCGGCGCGAAGCTCATGGCAGCCCCCAGAGCTAGATCGCAGCCCGCAGCTCGTGCAGACGTTCCTTGATTGCGTCGACATCCACGCTGCCAGCACGCATCTTGGCTTCGGCTTGGCCTTTCACCAGCCCGCACAGTTCGACGAGCATGGCGTCATGGGCGCATACCGCGTCCATCTTGGTGTAGACGAGATCGTACTCGACGGGCTCCCAGGTCCCAAGATCGGCAAGGTTGTGCTGCATCTGAACCTCGAGGTGATCGAGCGCCGCGGCGAACTTGGCCTCCGCCGTGAGCTTCGCCTCAAATTCATGGAACAGGTCGAATATCTCCTGCCCGCCTCCCCCGGGCAAGCGCGACCGGATGACTTCGATCGCCTCGCGCTCCTTGGCGACCTTGGCATCCTTTCGGCTGCCGGTCTCGAAGAAGGGGACGTCTCCGACCAGCGCCTCGACGAGGTCGTGGACGATGATCATCTTCAGCACGCGATCGATCTCGACCGGTCTTTCGAGATGACGGTGCACGAGCAACGCGAGCAGAGACATGCTCCAGCTATGCTCGGCCACGCTCTCGCGGCGCCCGTCAGACAGCCAGCTGTGGCGCAACTCGCGCTTCAGGCCCTCGGCGAGCCGATAGAAGTCGAGGGTCCTTGCCACAGCCTCCATCATCGTACCAACCTCGCACGATCGCTTGCAGCACCCCGGCCGGCCCCCTCGGATGACCGCCGGCCTGCCGTCCAGACACGGGCAAGCCGGCTCGCATCAGCAGCGTCCGCGCGCGCCTCAGAACGGAATGTCGTCGTCCATGTCGCTGTTGCGTCCGCCACCGCCCGCCGAAGCAACCGCGCGGCGCGGCGGCGCCGTCGACGGACCGCTGCTGCCGAAATCACCGCCACCCATGTCATCGGAGAAGCTGCCGCCACCGCCGCCCCGGCCATCGAGCATCGTCAGGGTGGAGTTGAAGCCCTGCAGCACGACCTCGGTCGAGTACTTCTCGACACCGCTCTGATCGGTCCATTTGCGGGTCTGCAGCGCGCCCTCGATGTAAACCTTGGCGCCCTTCTTCAAATACTGCTCGGCGACCTTGCAAAGACCTTCGTTGAAGATCACCACGCGGTGCCACTCGGTCTTTTCCTTGCGCTCGCCTGTCGCCTTGTCGCGCCACGTTTCCGACGTCGCAATGCTCAGATTGGCGATCGGCCGCCCATCCTGCGTGCGCCGGATCTCGGGGTCCTTGCCGAGATTGCCGACCAGAATCACCTTGTTCACACTACCCGCCATCACCACTCTCCCGCGGTTCTCGATCATCGGACCGGCCGTCCACACCGGCCTCACGGCGTCCGGTGGCTAACCCTTCCTCTCGCGGCGGACCCTATACGGTTGCCGCGCGGTCCACCCGCCCTGTCCATTGCTTATCCACATATAGCAGGCGGAAGGCCATTGTTCCAGTTTTGTTCGCGCGCATATGTCTACAACCGTGCGTCGAGTTCCGCGGAACTCGACGGAACCGCAAATTCTCGCAATGGAACCCGGAAAAAGTTCCCTTATTCACGAAAAAGGGATTAACTTTCATCAAGTTAGACAGCCTCACTTCCTCCTCGGCTGTGGCTTTTGGGAGACGGTATCCAGAGTTGAATCGCGTATATTTGAGGGCGGATTGGGGCCGCAAGCGTGGTCGCACCAACTTCACAGACGAGCGTCTCCGGGGACCATTTTGGAGACGCCCAACGCGGGAGACTTGGGATGAAACGAATTTTTCTCGGAGCTGTCAGCTTGATGGTTTTGGGGGCGCTGACGCCGGCGGGAGCCGCCGATCTCGCCGCCCGCCCGTACACGAAGGCCCCGGTGATGGCGCCGGCGCCGCTTCCGACCTGGGCCGGCTTCTACCTCGGTCTGCAGGGCGGCGGCGGCTGGGGCCGCAGCAACGAGACCTTCTTCGGGGCGCCGAATACGGCGATCTTTGCCGGCACCCAGAACTATGACACCAGCGGCGGCTTCGTCGGCGGTGTGGTCGGCTACAACTGGCAGGTCGACAACATCGTGTTCGGTCTCGAGGGCGACTATCACTGGGCCGACATCAACGGCCGGTCGGGCGTCGTCAACGCCGGCCTCGGCGATACCTACTTCACCAGGCTGCGCGGCTTCGGCGACATCAAGGGCCGCCTCGGCTGGGCTGCGGGTCCGGCGCTGTTCTTTGTCAGCGGCGGCGCTGCCGTCGGCGATCTCCAGCACCGCTACGACGCAGCGCTCAATGGTGGCGCGGCCAATAGCTTCGCTCAGAACAACTGGCGCTGGGGTTGGACGATCGGTGCCGGCGCCGAGTACATGTTCGCGCCGAACTGGTCGGCCAAGGTCGAATACAACTATCTCGACTTCGGCAAGAGCTCGATTCAGTACAGCGCGGTTCCGACCAACCGCTCCGAGTGGAGCGACACCGTGCACACCGTCAAGGCGGGCGTCTCCTATCACTTCGGCGGCCCGATCGTGTCGCGCTACTGATTGCACGCAAAAAGCGAATATGTCGAAAGGCCGGCCTCGCGCCGGCCTTTTTTTGTGTGCCAGAACCGGCACTTGCCGAGCCGTTGTGTCCTTTGGGTGACGGCTTTTTACGGCGGAAGGAGCTATCAACGTCCGGCGGGTGGGCGTTGGTGAGAGCGTGCGTGCGGGCGTCGGACGTGGTTTGGGGAATGCGATGAGAAGGCTGTTGCTGGGGGCGACAACTTCGCTGGCGCTGGGGATTGCGCCGGCCATCGCTGCCGATCTGCCCGCGCGCACCTTCACCAAAGCGCCTGCGATGATCACGACGATCTATGATTGGAGTGGCTTCTATATCGGCCTGAATGCCGGTGGCGCAGCGGCCCGCACCTGCTGGACCAACAAGGTCAGCTTTGCCGGCGTGGCCGCAACCAACGCGGAAGGCTGCCATGATGCGACCGGCGCGCTGGCGGGCGGCCAGATCGGCTATCGCTGGCAGGCTGGCGGCTGGGTGTTCGGCATCGAAGGTCAAGGCAACTGGGCCAACCTCAAGGGCAGCAACACCAGCCAGTTCGCCCCGGCCGTGACCAACCAGACCAAGATCAACGGCATCGGCGTGTTCACCGGCCAGATCGGCTATTCCTGGAACAACGTGCTCTGGTACGTGAAGGGTGGCGCCGCGGTCGCGGGTGAGAAGTACAACGGCCTCTCCACGGCCACGGGCGTGGTGCTCGACGTGTCCAGCGCCACGCGCTGGGGGGCTGCGGTCGGGACTGGTGTCGAGGTCGGCTTCGCCAAGAACTGGTCGGTCGCAGCCGAATACGAGCACCTGTTCATGGGCAACCGCACCTTCGGCTTCTCGGGTGTTCCCCTTGGAGCCGCGGGCCGGACCGATGCGGTCGGCCAGGACGTCGACATGGCGACGGTCCGCGTGAACTATCGCTGGGGCGGTCCCGTCGTTTCCAAGCACTGACCCTCGAGGGCTGACACTCGGGATCTCACGCGGCGGCGCTTGCCCGGCCTGTCGTCACTCACGCTGTGACACAGCTCCCCCCGTCGGCATTGGCAGTCGCCGTCTTTACCCGCGCTTAAGCACGATCGGCACATCCCGCCACACGGCACGTCCCGGTCACGAGTTTGGAAAGCAGTCTCCCTTACAACCAGCCACAGGCCACCTTCGCGTGGGCCCGGATCGGAGGGATCCGGAGCGTGGTGTATTGGGACTGGGGAGAGACGAATGCAGAAGACGACCTTGATCTTGACCGCAAGCGCCGCGGCGCTGGGACTGGCGCCGGCCTCGGCGGCCGACTTCGCGACGCGCCCTTACAGCAAGGCGCCACCGCCGGCCTATGTCACGCCGCTGCCGAGCTGGGCCGGGTTCTACCTCGGCGTCAATGGCGGCGCCGACTGGAGCCACAATTGCTGGACGCTCAACCGCGTTGGCGGCGTGCCGGTCGTGCCGACCCAGTCCGAAGGCTGCCACAATGCCTCGAGCGGCCTCATCGGCGGCCAGGTCGGCTATCGCTGGCAGGCGGCGAGCTGGGTGTTCGGCGTCGAGGCCCAGGGCAACTGGACCGACCTGAAGTCGTCCAATGCGAGCACGGCTGCGCTGGCCGCGGGCATCACCAACACCACCAAGACCGATGCGATCGGCCTGTTCACCGGCCAGGTCGGCTACGCCTGGGGCAACGTGCTCTGGTACGTGAAGGGCGGCGCCGCCGTCACCCACAACAAATACACCGGCACGGCGAATGCGGCCGCGCCCTTCCCGGTCGGCACGCTGCTGGATTCCGCCAGCGAGACCCGCTGGGGCGGCACCGTCGGCACCGGCGTCGAGTTCGGCTTCGCGCCGAACTGGTCGGTCGCCGTCGAGTACGACCACCTGTTCATGGGCTCGCGCGACATCAGCTTCCCGGCCACCGCAACCGTGCTGTCGCGCGTCGATACCATCAAGCAGGACATCGACATGGCGACCGTCCGCGTGAACTATCGATTCGGGGCGCCGATGGGCACGCGCTACTGAAAAAAGCCGCCGCTCGCACGCATTCGGAAAGGCCGGCCCTCGCGCCGGCCTTTTTCGTGTCAACAGCCCGGCAGCGTCGCGGCGTTTTTGTGCTAAATATATGATATATAACGCTTTTTCATTCCTGTGGCGGGCGCGTTACAGCCTCTCCGGGATGCCCTGTGTATGACTTGCCCATCGCTTGTCATTCCAACCTCCCGGGGGAGAATTTGATGAAGAAGTTGCTTGTGATCACGACGGCGCTCGTCGGCATCGCATCCGCCACATCCGCGTCGGCGGCCGACATGGCGGCCCGCCCGTACACCAAGGCGCCGCCGATGGTCGCGCAGATCCTGAGCTGGTCGGGCCTCTACGCCGGCATCCAGGGCGGCGGCGGCTGGGGCACCAGCAAGGAGACCTTCCTCGGCCGCTTCAATGCGCCGGGCTTCCTGGGCACCCAGAACTACAACACCAATGGCGGCTTCGTCGGCGGCGTGGTCGGCTACAACTGGCAGGTCGACAACGTCGTGTTCGGCCTCGAAGGCGACTATCACTGGGCCGACATCAACGGCCGCTCCGCCGTGGTCAATGCCGGCGTCGGCGACACTTTCTTCACCAAGCTGACCAGCTTCGGCGACATCAAGGGCCGCCTCGGCTATGCCGCCGGTCCCGCCCTGTTCTTCGTCAGTGGCGGCGCCGCGGTGGGCCAGTTGCAGCATCGCTATGACGGCGTGCCCGGCAACGTCTTCAGCCAGAACACCACCCGCTGGGGCTATACGGTCGGCGCCGGCGCCGAATACATGTTCGCGCCGAACTGGTCGGCCAAGCTCGAGTACAACTATCTCGACTTCGGCAAGAGCACGATCCAGTACAGCGCTGCGGCGCTCAACCGCTCCGAGTGGAAGGACACCGTTCACACGGTCAAGGCCGGCCTCAGCTACCACTTCGGCGGCCCGGTCATCGCAAAGTACTGATGCCTGCAAACCGACAGGTTCCGAGAAGGGCCGGCGAAAGCCGGCCTTTTTTGTTGCCCTGATGCCACCTTGCCGGCTCGCCACACCCGGAACCAAGTAATTGAGTGACATAGGCTTTCTGGAACTTGGCCGTAAAAACGCGGTTTGGGCGCGAGTGTGTCTTCAGGGTGACGGTAATCCGTACGGAACCGGGCTATAGGAACCTCGTCAACTTGAACGGGTGAGTCTGTTTCGTGCGTAAGCTTATCGGTGCGATGCGGACTTCGAGGAATAAAAATAAACTGGAGACTGGAATGAAGAAGATCCTGCTCGCGACCGTGGCCTTGGCCGCCCTGGCCGCTCCCGCTGCCGCCGCTGATCTTGCCGCGCGCCCGACCTACACCAAGGCCCCGGTTGCCGCGCCGGTGCTGACCTGGACCGGCTTCTACATCGGTGCCATGGGCGGCTACGCCAACGAGAATGCTGACTTCGCGGCCATGAAGGGCGGCTTCGCCGGCGGCACCGTCGGCTACAACTGGCAGCAGGGTGCTGTCGTGTTCGGCCTCGAGGCCGACGCCGCTTGGGCCGACATCAACGCAAACGTCGGCGCGCTCGGTGTCAACGCCGAGTCCAAGATCCGCGACTGGGGCACTGTCCGCGGCCGCATCGGCTACGCCTTCGGCCCGACCCTGCTGTACGCGACCGGCGGTTACGCCTGGGCCGACAACCGCATCTCGCTGACGGCCCCCGGCTTCGCCGCTGCCGACAGCAAGATCCACTCCGGCTGGACCGTCGGCGCTGGCGTCGAGTACATGTTCGCCCCGAACTGGTCGCTGAAGGGCGAGTACCTGTACAAGAGCTTCGGTGGCGAGAGCTACACCTTCACCGGCCTCGGCACGCTCACGACCGGCACCCTCAACGTGCATTCCGGTCAGGTCGGCATCAACTACCACTTCTAAGTTTTTGCCTCCGGGCCAACGCACACAGCCTCCGCTCTGCCAGAGCGGAGGCTTTTTCTTTGTGGGATCGTGCACAAAACAGGACGGAACCGGCAGCCTCCTGCCAGTCGCTGCCATTCCCTGAGCGCATTGTTGATGATTCGCTGACGGCACTGGAAATCCAGCTCCGTTCTTCCTACGTTCCGACCATACCTTTTCCCCCTGGCGTCCGATGGCCGGCTTCCGGCGAAACGCGCCTGCAACGATGGCGCGACTCTGCGCCGTGGGACGATCGTCATGGATGAAGTGCTCAAGGCCAAGCAGCGCGCGCAAGCCAACCAGTCGAGCCTGCGGGCCATCACCATCCGCGGCGCCCGCGAGCACAATCTGAAAAACATCGACGTCGAGATCCCGCGCGACAGGCTCGTCGTGTTCACCGGCCTGTCCGGCTCCGGCAAATCCTCGCTCGCCTTCGATACGATTTATGCTGAGGGCCAGCGCCGCTACGTCGAATCGCTGTCGGCGTATGCCCGCCAGTTCCTGGAGATGATGCAGAAGCCGGACGTCGACCAGATCGACGGCCTGTCGCCGGCGATCTCGATCGAGCAGAAGACGACCTCGAAGAACCCGCGCTCGACGGTCGGCACCGTCACCGAGATCTACGACTACATGCGCCTGCTGTGGGCGCGCGTCGGCGTGCCCTACTCCCCGGCGACCGGCCTGCCGATCGAAAGCCAGACCGTCTCGCAGATGGTCGACCGCGTGCTGGCGATGCCCGAGGGCACCCGCCTCTATCTGCTGGCGCCGGTCGTGCGCGGCCGCAAGGGCGAGTACAAGAAGGAGCTCGCCGAATATCTCAAGAAGGGCTTTCAGCGCGTCAAGATCGACGGCACCTTCCATGAGCTCGCCGAGGCGCCGACGCTCGACAAGAAGTTCCCGCACGATATCGACGTCGTCGTCGACCGCATCGTCGTGCGCCCCGACATCGGCCAGCGTCTCGCAGAAAGCTTCGAGACTGCGCTGAAGCTCGCCGAAGGCCTGGCCGTCATCGAGTTCGCGGACGCTCCCGCCTCGGCCGCGCCCGCGGAGGAGAAGGAAAAAAAGAAAACCGCAAAGATCCACGACAAGAGCGGGCCCGAGCGCATCCTGTTCTCGGAGAAGTTCGCCTGCCCGGTCTCCGGCTTCACGATCCCCGAGATCGAGCCGCGGCTGTTCTCGTTCAACAACCCCTATGGCGCCTGCCCGGAATGCGGCGGCCTGGGGGTCGAGCAGCACGTCGATGCCGACCTCGTCATTCCCGACAAGGACGTCACCCTGCGCAAGGGCGCGATCGCGCCCTGGGCCAAGTCGTCGTCGCCCTATTACCTGCAGACGCTGACCGCGCTCGGCAAGTTCTACAAGTTCACGCTGGACACCAAGTGGAAGGATCTGCCGAAGAAGACGCAGAACGCGCTGCTGCACGGCTCCGGCGACGACGAGATCAAGTTCACCTATGAGGACGGCGTCCGCGCCTACGACACCAAGAAGCCGTTCGAGGGCGTCATCACCAACATCGAGCGCCGCTTCCGCGAGACCGAGAGCGAATGGGCGCGCGAGGAGCTCGGCAAATACTTCAACGACGTGCCCTGCGCCGGCTGCAAGGGTTTTCGGCTGAAGCCCGAGGCGCTGTGCGTCAAGGTCGGCGGCAAGCACATCGGCGAGATCAGCGACCTCTCCGTCAAGGCCGCCGGCGAGTGGTTCGCCGAGGTGCCGAAGCAGCTCAATGCGCAGCAGACCGAGATCGCCACCCGCATCCTGAAGGAGATCCGCGACCGCCTCACCTTCCTGCTCGACGTCGGCCTGAACTACCTGACCCTGGCGCGCTCCTCCGGCACGCTGTCCGGCGGCGAGAGCCAGCGCATCCGCCTGGCGTCGCAGATCGGCTCGGGGCTGACCGGCGTGCTCTACGTGCTCGACGAGCCGTCGATCGGCCTGCACCAGCGCGACAATGCCCGCCTGCTCGACACGCTGAAACGGCTGCGCGACCTCGGCAACACCGTGATCGTGGTCGAGCATGACGAGGACGCCATCCGTCTGGCCGACTACGTGCTCGACATCGGCCCCGGCGCTGGCACCCATGGCGGCCACATCGTCGCCGAGGGCACTCCGGCCGAGATCATGCGCAATCCGGCCTCGCTGACCGGCAAATATCTCACCGGCGAGCTCGAGGTCGAGGTGCCCGAGCGGCGGCCGCCGAACCATCGCCGCACCATCAAGGTCGTCAACGCCCGCGGCAACAATCTGAAGAACGTCTCGGCCGAGATTCCGCTCGGCCTGTTCACCGCGATCACAGGCGTGTCCGGCGGCGGCAAGTCGACGCTTCTCATCGACACGCTCTACAAGTCGATCGCACGCAAGCTCAACGGCGCCAACGAGGCCGCCGCGCCGCACGACCGCATCGAGGGGCTGGAGCATATCGACAAGATCATCGACATCGACCAGTCGCCGATCGGCCGCACGCCGCGCTCAAACCCCGCGACCTATACCGGCGCGTTCACGCCGATCCGCGAATGGTTCGCCGGCCTCCCCGAATCCAAGGCGCGCGGCTACGAGCCGGGCCGGTTCTCCTTCAACGTCAAGGGTGGCCGCTGCGAGGCGTGCCAGGGCGACGGCGTCATCAAGATCGAGATGCACTTCCTGCCCGACGTCTACGTCACCTGCGACGTCTGCAAGGGCAAGCGCTACAACCGCGAGACGCTCGATGTCCTGTTCAAGGGCAAGTCGATCGCCGACGTGCTCGACATGACCGTCGAGGAGGCCGCGGAGTTCTTCAAGGCGGTGCCGCGCGTGCGCGACACCTTCGAGACCCTGCGCCGCGTCGGCCTCGACTACATCCACGTCGGCCAGCAGGCCACCACGCTGTCCGGCGGCGAGGCCCAGCGCGTCAAGCTCGCCAAGGAGCTGTCCAAGCGCGCCACCGGCCGCACGCTCTACATCCTGGACGAGCCGACGACGGGCCTGCACTTCCACGACGTCAAGAAGCTCTTGGAGGTGCTGCACGAGCTGGTCGCGCAGGGCAACACGGTGGTCGTGATCGAGCACAATCTCGAGGTCATCAAGACCGCCGACTGGGTCATCGACCTCGGCCCCGAAGGCGGCGACGGCGGCGGCGAGATCGTCGCCTGGGGCCCGCCGGAAGATATCGTCAAGGCGCCGCGCAGCTACACCGGGCAGTTCCTCAAGCCGGTGCTGGAGAAGTCGGCCAAGCCGAAGAAGCGCGGCCGCGGCGCGGCGAGCGAGGCTGCGGAGTAGTTGCCCTCAATTCCCTTGTATCGATCGTCATTGCGAGCGAAGCGAAGCAATCCAGGGCCGCGTACGCGACTCTGGATTGCTTCGTCGCTGCGCTCCTCGCAATGACGCATGTGGTCGATACCGGTTCATCACAGCAAAGCCCGCCGCTCTCGGCAGAGCGGCGGGCTCGATGTTTCTGCAACGAACTCAGATTACCACTGACGGTAATACCCGCTCCGCGTGCCGTTGTTGTTGCCGCGCGGGCCGACGTCGCCCTGGGTCGAGCTCGGGGTCGGGTGGTTGGTGCCGTTGTAGCCGGCGCCCCAGCCCGGGCCGTCATACGGGCCCGGCGCGACGGCGACGTAGCCTTCCTCATAGACCGGCCCTGGCGCCCAGGCGAAGGAGTCGCGGTAGGCATAGGTGCTGGTGACCTGGCCGCCATAGCCGTAGCCGCCCGGCCCGTATTCGCCGGCCGAGGCGCCGATCGTGCCGGCGACCAGCGTGACGGCGGTGAGTGCTGCCAATCCAAACGTGCGTGTCATGAACTTGCTCCGTTGTTCCTAATTCATCGAGGAACAAACCATCGTCATGCCCCGGCAGTTCCGCCACCCGCCACAACATGTGTGCGACACAACGTGGCGCTCACGTTGCCGCGATCAGATGATCCGGAATGCTGGTCGCATCACCTCGCAAGCGACTGGGCGCCCTCTCGGACGACAAACCCGCCGCTCTTGTCGGAGCGGCGGGCTTGATCGACTCACTTCAGCGCGAGATGGCAACTACCACTGCCGGTAGGCGCCGGTCAGCGTGCCGTTGTTGTTGCCGGACGGACCGACGTCGCCCTGGGTCGAGCCAGGGGTCGGATGGTTGGTGCCGTTGTAGCCGTGGCCCCAGGCCACTGGGCCAGCCACCGGACCCGGCGCGTAGGCCGGCGCCGGCGCGGCGCCATACACCGGCTCGGAATCGGAGGTCTGCGCCGGCGGCACCCAGGCCATCGAGTCGCCGAAACGGGCATAGCCCTGTGCGGACGCCGCGGCGGTGCCGATCACCAGCGTGGCTCCGGCCAGCGCGGCCATCTTGATCGTGCGTTGCATGTCTCTCTCCTTGCTTCCGTGCGGGGTCAACCACCGCACGGCGCAAGGCGTTCCTGCAGCGCACACTCACAATAATCGTGATGAAAGGTTGATCGGCCGCCGCACCGAGCCCCCTTGCAGGACTGAGCGAACCCAGCCCCGCAAAAGCTGCCCTGCGGCGCTCAGGCCGCGACGGCGACCGCCCGTGGCCGCGCCACGCCGGTCTTGGTGACTCCCGGCAGCGGCGGCGCCTTCGTGCCGGTCGCATGCGGGAAATACTGCAGCTGCATGGAATGCATGTAGCCGGCTTCCGCGGTCCAGGAGTCGTTCGCCTCGACGATCGGCGTGATCGTGAACAGATCCGGATTGCTCGGCGCAATCGACGTATAGGTCGGGATCGCTGCGCTGAGCCACTCGAGCGGTTTGTAGATCGAGTAGTAGTTTGTGTCCTTCAGGACCGGCGCCGGCGGCGGATAGGTACCGAGAATTCCGTTCAGGTTGGCCCAGGCCATCGGCACGATGTCGTTGCTGTTGACCGCCGCGTAATAGGTGTAGCTCTTTGCGAAGGTCGTCGCGAAGCCCGCGTTCCACATCGTCGGAGCCGCGAAGGTGTGCGGCCACAGCGTGAACGTCAGCGACGAGTTCAGCTTCGGCAACTGGTCCTGCAGCCACGCCGTCGCCACCACGGCGAGCGCGCCGCCGAGACTGTGCCCGGTCACCATCAGTTGCAGGTTCTGCTTGGCCGCAAGGCCGCGCAGATAGTCCAGCAGCGACAGATCCGTCGTGGGATCGGTGAGCGCGATGACCAGCGCCAGCGCGTCGTTGATTCCGGCGCTGATCTGCAGCGGCGCTCCGGCCTGCTGCGGATAGAGCCACGGCACCTGGAAGACAGCATCGGCATCGGCGAGCACGTTCTCGAACGCGCCGGCGACCGAGCCATCGACATCGGTGCCGCGGAACGCCACCGCGTAGCTGCCGTCGCTGCCTTGCGCGACATAGGCGAGCACGCCGTTGTTGACCGCCGGGCCCCAGCATAGCGACCACGGACCGTTCGCCGCACCCGATGGGACGGACTTCAGCATCGCCACGAAATCGCTCGGCTGAACCACATCGAGCGCGTCGTCGATATAGGCGAAGTAGGACAGATACGCTGCAGCAACCTTGTTGAGGGCCATGTGAAATCTCTCTGGCTTGAATGATGAAAACAATTTCGATCAAATCGGGCAGGCAGACCATGATCCGCCGGCCCACCGGGATGATAGACCGCGTTATCTCCAGGTGCACATCACAACATGTTCAACCCCTGATCATCGAACGTCACCGTGGAGCTGCCGCACGCAATGATCGCATCTCATTGCGCGCCGCCCCTCCCATTGCTATGGCGCAGGGCTGTCGCAGGACGACACGCCTCGACGATCATCAGCTCCTCGCCACGCTCACCTCGCGCGATGCCCTACTCTCTCGTCATCTTTGATCTCGACGGCACGCTCGCCGACAGCTTCCCGTGGTTTCGCACCCACGTGAACATCGTCGCGCAGCGCTTCGGCTTTCGTCGGGTGAAGGACGAGGACATCGACGGGCTCCGCCATGCCTCGACCCGTGAGATCCTCGATTTCCTTCAGGTGCCGCGCTGGAAGCTGCCCTTCATCGCGCGCCACGTGCGCCAACTGAAGACGGCGCATGCGGCGAGCATCCCGCTGTTCGCAGGCGTCGACATCATGCTCGACACCCTTGCCGCGAACGGCACCATGCTCGCATTGGTCTCGTCGGACAGCGAGGCCAACGCGCGGCAGAAGCTCGGATCGAGCGCCGGGCTGTTCGCCGATTTCGATTGCTCCGCCTCGGTGTTCGGCAAGGCACGGAAGTTTCGCCGGGTGCTGAAGCGGCTGCGCGTCGACCCGGCAGAGGCCATCGCGATCGGCGACGAGACCCGCGACATCGAGGCGGCGCGTGCCGCCGGCATCGCCTTCGGCGCGGTGACATGGGGCTATGCCGCGGAGCAGGCGCTGCGCGACCACCAGCCGGAGATGCTGTTCACCCGGATGGACGAGATCGTGGAGCGGTTAGTGGTGCCCGCCAGACGAGATTCGTAGCCTGCATCAGCGCCGCCGGCGACATGCAGGGATAGTGACGAGCCTCGATAACCTCACCGCGTCATTGCGAGCGCAGCGAAGCAGTCCAGAGTCTTCGCGCGGCCTCGATTGCTTCGCTGCGCCGCTGCGCTCGCAGTGACGGAGGCTGCAGATGCAACTCCATTCCCGCCACCGGCGGACCTGCTCACCGCCGCAGGAACGCGCCGAATGCGCGCGGACCGTCGCCGACCTTGATCTCTCCGGTGACCTTCAGCGCGGCCACGTCGATGACGCTCAGAATGTTGCTCTCCCAATTGGCGACGATGACGCGCTGGCCGTCGGCGGTCGCCTCGATGCCCTCCGGATAGTCGCCGACGCTAATGCGCTTGAGCGGCTGCAGGCTCGCCAGGTCGAACACGCTGACCGTGCCGTCATACTGGTCGGTGGCGAAGCCCCTGCCCTGCGCCAGCGCCACCGCATAGGGCCGCAAACCGGTCTTGACCCGGCCGATCTCGCGGCGCTCGGCGAGGTCGATCACCGAGACGTCGTTGGAGGCGACATTTGCCGTGTAGGCGCGCTTGCCCTCGGCGTCGATGGTGACACCGAACGGCCGCGTGCCGACCTTGATGGTCGCAAGGCGCTGGCGCGTCGCCGTGTCGATCACCGAGACCATGTCGTCATCGCGGTCGGCGGAGAGCAGCAGCTTGCCGTCTGGTGTCACCGCAAGCCCCGACGGCGAGGCGCCGACCGCGATGCTGCCGGTCACGGTCCGGGTCTTCGCATCGATCACGCGGATTGCCGCGTTGTACCAGTCGGCGACGTAGACCGTCGAACCGTCCGGCGTCACGGCAATGCCGAGCGGCCCGCCACCGACCTCGACCCGTCCAACCACCTTTCGCGCGACAGCGTCGACGACGCTCACGCTCTTGTCGTCCGGGCTCGCCACATAGGCGAAGCGTCCGTCGGCAGCCACCGCGACGCCGGCCGGCTTGCCGCCGATCGGGATCGTCGCCACCGGCTTCGAGGTCGCGAGGTCGACGATCGTCAGATCGTCGCTGAGCTGGTTGGTGACGAAGGCCTCCTCGGCATGGGCGATGATTGTGGCGGACGCGAGCAAGATACCGGACAGAAGCGCTCGGAGATGATGCGGAAGACGATGCGCGCTGGCTTGGCTTCTGCCCATGGACGGAAGTGCGATCGCATATGGCAATCGGAGTTTGGCGCTCGTCTGCGCCAAGGCCGCCATGGCCGGGTTGCTCGCAGCAGTCCGGTGAGATGGAGAGCGCGGACCAGGCAACATCGTCAATCCACGCTAGCTCCCGCTCTCCACCTTCTTCTTCAACCCTTCGAGTCCAGCCTTGTACAGGCCGGTCACCGCATTGACCGCGGCCTCATCGTTCAGTTCCGGCGGCGGGTCGTTGTTGGGGAAGCCGCGGTAGAACGCGCCGGTCCATTCGACCACGCTACCCTTGCCGTCCGCGCTCGGCGTCACCGCGATGGTCGACGAGTAGTTCGTCACCGGCAGCACCTTCACGTCGACGGCGGTGATACGGTACGAATAGCTCATCTTCTCGGCGTCGTATTTGTAGAGCTCCTCGTCGACGGTAGCGCCGCCCTTCAGGGTCAGCTTGCGCGTGGCGCCAATCTCGTTGCCCTTGTCGCCCGCGGTCTTGTCGACGACGCCGAGCCAGCTCATGTCCTGGAAGTTGCCGATCACGGCCCACACCTTGGCGGGCGCGGCGTTGATCTCGACGTGCTCCTGCACCTTGCGCCGGGTCGGACCATGCGCATCCGCTGTGGTCAGGGCCGTCGTTGCGATCGCGAGCGCCGCCGTCACGGCCAGCGCCTTGCCGAACACCATCCTCATGTCGTTTCCTCAGTCACTCTCATTGGCCGGCGCATCCGGCGCGCGGCGGCGCATCTTTGCACCGCTCCCGATTGTTGCAACAAAAAAGACCGTGTCGTGGCCGATCAATTCGCGCCGCAGCAGCGCTTGTATTTCTGGCCGGAACCGCAGGGACAGGGGTCGTTGCGGCCGACCCTGCCGAACGACGCGAAGGGATTGGGCTGCCGGGCGAAGCTGGTGGACGCGGGCAGCGGAGCCCCGCTCTGCCGGTATTGATGCAGCGTCAGCACCGCCTCGCGGATATTCTGGGGCGCGTTGCGACTGAGATTTCGATATTCGACGGGATCCGGGTTCTCGTCGAGAGTTGCACCGATCATCATCATCAGACCGACCGCAGCCATGGCGACTTCGCCGCCCACCCGCTCATACGCATCGAACCTGTCACGACGCAGGTTCGTGGCCGCCGCGAAGCCGTCGATCCACAGCTCCCAGACGACCTCGCCGTTGAAGCCGTCGATGGGAAAGCGCGGCTGGTACTGCTCCGGATGATGCGCGAGCGTCAGCGCGATCTCCCGGTGATAGTCCATGACCAGCCCGAGCACCTCGTTGGCATGGTCGATGCTGGTGAACACGGAGCGACGGCCCTTGCCGAGCCCGAAGGCCGCCGCGAACCATTCGCCCGGCGGAATCGGCTCAGGGAGCACGAGCAGGCCGGCGATGAAGCCGTCGAGCTCCTCCAGCACCATGGCGCGATCATCCAGGGCCAGGAGCGCCTGTTCGAGCTTGTCGTGGCGACCGATCTGCTCCGGCATGCAGCCCCTCTTCCTTCGCCCCTGTCACGTTCCGAGTCGCCCGACGGGCACGGCGCGCACATGGCCGAGCCACGACGCGGCCGTTTTGACACCAAAACGGCCATGCGCGCAAAACCTAAATTTGCGCACGGGATCAGCGGCATCACCCTTGTCCAGTCCTGCCGTGAAAAATATTCCTGTTTCGCCATTTCGGAATTTCTGTTTTCCTGCATGCGTCCTGTCCTCACGAGAGGGGCGCTTCGCGGTCGTCACGGGCGTGGAGGGCGGGATGCGATGGACGTCACGGGCCCGGCGCTTTTGCGCAGACGACGGGTTTTGTGGCGGACGGCGAAATCGTGTGGTCCTGACCTCCCGACGCTGAGGTCAAGTGGGTGTCGATGCCTTCAAGGCGTCGCGCCGATGACGGTGGCCAGAAGGCCCGGCGCACCGAGGAGAGCGCGTATAAGCCGGTAGAAACCGTCGCGCAGGGAAGGCCGGTTGTTCGGCCAATCCTGTGGTTCCTGCCGCCTGCATTTTTTTCGCAGGCGGGCCATGGGTGCGGCCTGCACCCGGCCTTCCCTGCGCCCTCTCACTGAGGAGGGCGGAATGAACGTCAAAGCTCGGGTGCACTTGGCACGGCGAGAACGCGCAGTCATGTCTCTCCGTCATCGCGAGGAGCAAAGCGACGAAGCGATCCAGAGTCCTCGTGGGATCCTGGATTGCTTCGCTTCGCTCGCAATGAGGGCCGAGCAGGCTTCGCTCTGCTCGCCTATCATCCCGGCCTCACTCCGCCAGCACCGCCTGCACGAAGCCGTCGGGGTCGGCGCAGAACTCACGCATCGCCTTGAAATGATCCGTATCCTGCACCGCGACCTTCTCCAGGCCGTATTTGGTCAGCCGCAACAGGGTCGCGCCGGGATAGGCCATCAGGACCGGCGAATGCGTCGCCATCAGCACCTGGCAATGGCTGGAGTCATCCATGCGCCGCATCAGCTTCAGGAACTCGATCTGGCGCGCCGGCGACAGTGCCGATTCCGGCTCGTCGAAAATGTAGATGCCCTGGCGCTGGCAGCGTTCCTCGAAGAAGCGCAGGAACCCCTCGCCATGCGAATGGGACAGGAAGTCGGGCGGCGGCCCGCCGAACGGATCGTCCAGTGCGGCCTGATCGAGATAGCGCGCCACCGAAAAGAAGCTCTCGGCGCGGAAGAACCAGCCTTGCGTGATCTTCGGCAACCAACTCGCGCGCAGCGCGGCGGCGAGTGCGCCGCCCATACGCTCGATCGCACGCCCATGGTCGACCGGCATGTAACCCTTGCCGCCGCCAGCTTCGTCGTAGCCCGCGAGCGCGGCAATGCCTTCGAGCAGGGTCGATTTGCCGGTGCCGTTCTCGCCGACAATGATGGTGATGGCGTTGGTGAAGCTGAGCTCGAACGCGTCCTGCAGGAACGGCAGGCAAAACGGATAGGCTGCGCGATCGGAGATCTTCGCCGGATCGAGCCACAGCCGCTTCAGATAAGGGGCCGGCAGCCGGATCTCGCGTTGCTTCCTCGCCATGACGCCTTCACAACCTCGGTGACATCACCGGCAATCTCGCACATCGCGCCCGCATCGGCCACCGGCCCACGCGGGCTACGCCACGACCTCCAGCACCAGCTCCATCGTCATCAGCACCGGATTGTCGCCGCGGACGACGCGCCCCCGCGCGAGCGCGCCGGTGTAGTCGACCAGCGCGACGTCAACAGTGGCTTCAAGGCCGTCGTCGCCCGGCGCGATCGCGCCGGCGGTGATGGTCAGCTCCGTCGCGAACGACTCGACGACGACGCCGTCCTCGAAGCGCGCCCCGATGGTCGAGCCGACGCCGCCGCGAATGCGCGCTTTGCTGATCCCCTGCGCCCGGCAGAATGCTTCGAGGCAGCCGGCGAAATCCTGGTTCGGCCGCAGCCGGAGCGCGAAGGCGCGGCAATCCGTCGTGGCGCCGCTTGGTGCGGCCGCTACCGGCCCGAACAGCTTGAAGCCGGTCTCGACGTCCGGCTCTGCCGTGAAGATCGCGCCGTCGAGCCCGAAGGCGCCGACCTCGAACGGCTCGGCGACGATGGTCTCCTCCGGCAGGATGTGCCCGCCGCCGTTGCGGCCACCCTCCTCCGTCCACAGCGCGTGGCAATGGAAGAATGGCGCGCCGTCGCGCACGCCGAGCGTCATCGTCGCCGTCGACAGGCGCGTCATACCGGCGGGACGATAGGTGTCGCTGTAGAACGCGGCATGATCCGCCGTCTTCGACAGCGCCGGCATCACATAGGCAAACGGGCCGAGCGCGCCACCTCTGATGTCGAGCACGCCGCCGGCAAAGCCGTGCGCCGCAAAGGCGCGATGGGCCGCTTCCAGCAGCGGCAACCCCTGCTCCATGGTGAAGGTGAAGGCGCGGCCGCGCGCCTCGACCCACTGGATGCGGTCGGCCACCGGCGCGCCGGGCTGTTTGATGAATCGCATCAGTGCTCAGCCCTGCCTGGTGAGATCGAGCAGGCCGCGCGCCTCGAGCTCGTCGCGCACGAGACGCTTGGGGATCTTGCCGTAGCCAGACTTCGGCAGCGCGTCCCAGAAGAAGAAGCGCTTCGGCATCTTGTAGCGCGGCAGCTTGGTGGCGAGATAGCCGGCGATCGCGCTCTCGCTCGGCGCGGCCGCACCTTCGCGCGCCACGCAGACGGCAACACCGACCTCGCCCCACACCGGATCGGGCACGCCGAGCACGGCGACCTCGCCGATGTCGGGATGCGTCAGGATCTTTTCCTCGACTTCGCGCGGATAGATGTTGGAGCCGCCGGAGATGTACATGTCCGACGCGCGGCCGGTGATATAGACGAAGCCCTGCGCGTCCATGTGGCCGAGATCGCCGGTGCGGAACCAGCCGTCGCGAAACGCCTTCGCATTGGCGTCGGGATTGTCGTAGTAGCCCGCAAACACGGCCGGACCGATGACGCAGATCTCGCCGGTCTCGCCCGGCTTCAGCTCACGCCCCTGATCGTCCTGGATCGAGACCTGCATGCCCGTGCGCTCATAGCCGCAGGTGCCGATCCGCGCCTCCGGTCCATCCTCTTCCTCGTGCGCCGCGGCCGGCAGCACCGTGATGTTGCCGGTGACCTCGCCGAGGCCGAAATACTGGACGATGACCTTGCCGAGCCGCGCCAGCGCGCGCTTCTGGTCCTCGCGATACATCGGCGCGCCGGCATAGATCACATGGCGCAGCGAGGAATGATCGAATTGGTCGACGGCGGGATGCTCGACCATCATCTTCAGGATGGTCGGCACCGTGAACAGGTTGCTGATGCGATGCATCTCGATCAGGCGGAAGGCTTCGGTGATGTCGAACTTCTCGCTCGGCAGCAGCACGGTCTTGGCACCGCGCGCGCTCTGCATCAGCTGGTGCACGCCGGCGCCGTGCGACAGCGGCGCCACGACGAGCGACGCGTCGTGCTCGGTCGTGCCCGGCGTCAGGTCTGCAAGATGGTTCGTGATGACGAACGCCATCTGGCCATGCGTCAGCACCGCCGCCTTGGAGCGGCCGGTCGTGCCCGAGGTGAAGAAGAACCAGCAGGGATCGTCATGCTCGACGGCATCGTTCGCGACGTGTGCGCCGACATGCGCCTTCATTGCGTCGGCCACGGCCCCCGTGCCGAAGCTGCCGCCTTCACCGATGCGCCAGGTGAAGTCAGCAGTCGTCACTGCGGCAGCGTGCTCCGGAAAGTCGCCATGGCAGAGAAACGCCTTCGCGCCCGAGGCGGTCGCGAGGTAGGCGACCTCGTCCGGCATCAGGCGGAAATTGGTGGGCACCCAGACCGCGCCGAGCCGGAACGCGGCAAACATCGAGACGAACATCTCCTCGCAGTTCTTGGAGTGCACCAGAATGCGATCGCCCTTGGCGATCCCCTGCTCGGCCAGCGCCGCCGCGAGCGCCGAGACCATCGCGTCGATTTCGCGCCAGGTCCACGACCTCTCGCCCCAGACGAAGCCGACGCGGTCGCCGAGCCGGCGGCCATTTTGCGTGACGATATGCGCGAGGTTCATCACCCGGCGGGACATGCGCAGGGGTGCCGGTGTCATCGACAATCTCTCGCGCCGCTGCTGCTGACGAACAGACCCATGGAAGCGTCCCCTCGATCGATCCTTCAGGCGATCTCAGCCGCCCGATACCTTTGGGCCTGTTTATCCCGGTCCTGCTCGCCCTCGCAAGGCCGGCCTCCCCATCCCACCCATGCGGTGGCGTGTTTCGAACGGATGCGGATGCCGCGCGACAAACCGTGGCCGGCCGCGCATTTCTTCATATCACCGCGCGCCGAATCTGATTTGAGGACAACCATGATCGATCGTCGCTTCCTGCTTCTCGGCCTCGCTGGCGTGCTCGCCGCTTCTCCGCTGCACGCGCAGGCGCCTGCTTCCAGCGAGCCTGTCGGCATCATGACTGCGATCTACACCCGCGTCGCCAAGGGCAAGGGGGAGGATGGCGGCACCTTCGTCATCGAGGACAAGGCAGCGCGCGCGAAATATCTGTCGAAGTCGCTGGCCGCCCAATGGGCGAAGATGGACGCCCGCACGCCCAAGGGCGAGGTCGGGGCGATCGATTTCGATCCCGTCACGAATTCGCAGGATCCCGATGTCGCCTCGTTCAAGGTGACGTCGGAAATGCAGGACGGCGACAAGGCAACCGTCGCGGTCAGTATTCGCGGCCACCGGACCGAGCGCAAGGAACAGGCCGACGACATCATCCGTTACGACCTCGTGCGCGAAGCGGGCCAATGGAAGATCGACGACATCCGGGGTGCGGTCGATGGCAAGCCATGGTCGATCCGTGCACTGCTGGCGGAGTTCCTCAAGATCACCGAGAAACCTAAACGAAAGTAGAGGCGCATGACTGATGTCCGTGACAACAAGGCCGGGAGCCGCTTCGAGCTCGACATCAACGGCCACGTCGCGTTTGCCAATTACCGGGCCACGCCGCAGGGGGTGATCATCACCCATACCGAGACCCCGCTACCGCTGCGAGGCCGCGGCATCGGTTCGCAGCTCGTGGAAGGTGCCCTCGCGCTGGTCCGCGCCGACGGCCGCAAGGTCATCGCGGGCTGCAGCTTCGTCGCCGACTACCTCCGAGACCATCCGGAGAACCGGGACATCATGGCCTGATGGGCCGTGGAATTACCGGGCGAGACGATTGGACGGAGCGCCTTAACGCAATGGCTACCTGGATGGATCAGCAATCCCCCGCCGAGCAAGCAACCAGACCCATGGGGAGAGGCACATGTTCATCACAGCCATTTTCGACGTTCTCAAGCGTTACGTTCACTACCGCACGCAGCTCGCCTATCTCGACCAGCTCGACGAGCGCACGCTGCGCGACATCGGCTTCGACCGCGACCAGCTGCATGCGGAGGCCTGGGAACGCGCCGGCTTCGTGCACGTCTGAGGCGCTGGCACAGCCTCACGCCAGACGCGATCCAAGACGACAAAGGCCCGCACGATGGCGGGCCTTTCGCTTCTTGTTCTTGCCGTGAGCGGCGCAAGCTCAGTGCTTGATCTCCGGCGGCAGTTTGCCGCCATTGGCGGCGAGCTTGCTCATCACCTGCTTGTGCAGCCACACGTTCATGCTGGCGGAGTCGTTGGTGTCGCCGCTATAGCCGAGCTCCTTGGCGAGCTCCTTGCGCGCAGCGAGGCTCGAATCGATATCGAGCGCCTTCATCAGGTCGACGATCGAGGTTCGCCACTCCAGCTTCTCGTGCTTGGCAGCCGCCGCCTTGTCGACGATCGCAGCCACATCGACATTTTGCGGCGCAGCAGCCGGGGCCGCCGTCGGGGACGCAGCCGCGCCGCCGGCCGGCGCGGCGGCGCCCGCGGCGGGCGTGCTGCCGCCGGCCGGTGCCGCCTCGGCATGATGGCCGAAAATCGCGCCCATGATCTTTCCGAAAACGCTCATCAATGGCTCCCAATGGATGGTGATCGTAAGAAGAACTCGGCCGGCGATGTTCCGTTGCAGAGACGCCCGTCGGAGCCGCTCCGCCACCGCCGTGGCCTGCCAAACGCGAACACGGCGACGAATGTGAAGCTTACCCAAGGCGGAATGACGGCGGAACGACTTTATTGGACCATGCTCAGGCTTCTGCATGGGCGTGCCAAGCTAATGCACTGCGACATTCACAGCCCTCACCGAGGCGTGAGTAGGCGCAGCCTGTTTTGCTACTATCCTGATGACTTCCGTTCGCGAATGGCCGCCCCGAGGTTCGTCGCGTCTGGCCATCCGCGAATTTGTTCCAACGAGAAGCGCAGCCCGCCTGCGTGGTTGGGAAGCGCCCCGCGCAAGTTGAGGGAGCACACGACGATGGCTACCTACCACAGCAATGCTGCCTCCCACGTTCGGGCGGCAGACGAGGTCGCGGCTGAGCTGACGATTCGTACGATCGACATGTCGAGCCTGATGCGTGCGCTGCGGCTCGGCTGGGATGACTTCAAGGCGGTGCCGAGTCACGCCGTGATGCTATGTGCGATCTATCCCGTTCTCGGCCTGGTGCTGGCGCGTGCAGTGTTCGGCTATGCGGTGGTGCCGCTGTTGTTTCCGCTGGCGGCCGGCTTCGCCCTGCTCGGCCCGTTCGCCGCGCTCGGTCTCTATGAGCTCAGCAGCCGCCGAGACCGCGGCGAGGACACCAGTGCCTGGGATGCCCTGGAGGTGCTGCGGTCGCCGTCGTTCGGCTCGATGCTCGGACTGGGCACGCTGCTGTTCGCGCTGTTCGTCACCTGGGTCGCGACCGCGCAGGCGATCTACGTCGCAGTGTTCGGCTATGGCGGCGCGACCGGTGTGAGCGATTTCCTGCAGCGGGTCTTCACTACGCCGCAAGGCTGGTGGCTGATCGCGGTCGGCTGTGGCGCAGGCTTCCTGTTCGCGTTGCTGGCGCTGTGCCTCAGCATCGTGTCCTTCCCCTTGATGCTCGACCGTCACGCCGGCGCGCTCGAAGCGGTCGTCACCTCGCTGCGCGTGGCGGCCAAGAACCCAGTTCCGGTTGCGGCCTGGGGCCTCATCGTCGCAGTGCTTCTGGTGGCCGGCACGATCCCGTTCTTCCTCGGTCTCGCCGTCGTGATCCCGGTGCTCGGCCACGCCACCTGGCATCTCTACCGTGAGGCCATCGCGATCCACCCCGACGCCGCCCGGATCGTGCCGCCGGTCCCCCGCAGCTCCAAGCCCGCGGCCGATTTCCCGGCGAACCTGTTCCCATGGCGCTCGCGTGACCAGATGTGAGGACGCAGCGATGAGTTTTCACTGCCGCCGGCCTCCGGGCCGGCGGTCGCGTCGAGGGGCCGCAGAGTGTGGCGGCGCTCACGAAATCCGACGCCAATGTGATCGAAAGGCCTTGCTGCTGCCGCGGTTACGCCCGACATGGAGCACGCCCAGCAACGCTTTTTGAATCCATTGCCGTCCAGGTGTTTCGATGATTGCTCGCGTTCTCGCCGTGTCCGCTCTTGCCTGTCTCGCTGCCCTTACCCCCCTGTCAGCGCCAGCGCACGCCGCGGTACCTTGCGGCAACGGCAATTTCGACGGCTGGCTCGCCGAGTTCAAGACCGAGGCTGCAGCCAAGGGCATCTCGCAAAACACGATCAATGCGGCGCTGACGGGCGTGACGCCGGACCAAAGCGTGCTGAACCGCGACCGCGGTCAGAAGGTGTTCAGCCAGACCTTCGAGGAGTTCTCCGGGCGCATGGTGCCGCCGCGCCTGACCCGCGGCTCCAACATGCTGAAGCAATACGGCTCGGTGCTGTCGCGGATCGAGCAGAGCTACGGCGTGCCCGGCGAGGTGCTGGTCGCGATCTGGGGCCTTGAGACCGATTTCGGCGTCAATGTCGGCAAGTTCCCGACCATCCGTGCGCTCGCGACCTTGGCCTATGACTGCCGCCGCGCCGAGCAGTTTCGCGGCGAGTTGCTGGATGCGCTGCGGATCGTCGACCGCGGCGATCTCCAGCCGGCCGAGATGCGCGGCGCCTGGGCCGGCGAGATCGGACAGACCCAGTTCATGCCGTCGTCCTGGATCAAATATGCCGTCGATTTCGACGGCAATGGCCGGCGCGACCTGATCCGCAGCGCGCCCGACGTTCTCGCCTCCACTGCGAACTATTTGAAGGGCTATGGCTGGCAGAAGGGCAAGGACTGGGAGCCCGGCGGCCCGAATTTTGCGGTCATCCAGCAGTGGAACAAGAGCGAGGTCTATGCGCGGACGATCGCGACCTTCGCGACGCAGCTGGCGCGGGCGCCATAGCCTGCCCGGAAAAAGGCCGATCGCGGTGACGCGATCGGCCCTTGGTTCAACGATGCGAACGACTGACGCGCTACTTGATCATCCCGGCCTGCATCGCCTTCGTCAGATGAACGCTGCAGGCGCCCATCTTGCCGCTCAGCAGCGCATCCTGGGCCGCCGCGATCTCTCGCTGCGCCGTGTATCTGGCATCGCCATCAGCCATTGCCTCGATCGCCGTCTCAGTCTTCTCCAGGTTGGCCCCGCTGCAGCCGGCGCCATGCATCCGCGCCGCCTGAGCCGGACCGAACGTGGTCATCGCCGCGATGACGAGCGCGGCCCCCAACAGTTTGCTGTTCATTGTTTTTCCTCGCTGGTGCGACGGCGCAGGCATCATTGCCGGACGCCGCGACATTCTGTCGCACCACCTCGATATTCTCGCGAAATGAAATCACTGCGAGCCGCGCGTGATCGTGGACATCGGTTCACCGTCGCAACATCAAGTAGTGAATATAAATTCATTCTGCTCGACCCATGCACCCCGTCGAGGCTCGAGATGATCAACGCTTAACGGCGTCGTAGCCGCGGTGACAGTCTATCGATCGGGCTTTTCAAACGAACGATTGAAAAACAGCATGATTACGGAGGTTTCCGACAGATCGCACCCTCTGATCCCCCTGCCCGATTCTTACCCAAGCGTTACCCAAGCTATGCGCCGGAGGTTTAGCTGCATCGCAACATCAGCGCTTCCGCATCGCAACAATCTCTTCTATGTTCATTTCAACGATGAGGTTCCAATGAAGATCTGAATCGTGAACTAAAGGAGATTTCTCATGTTGCTCTCGCTCATCCGCATGGTTCAGGCGTTCCGTGAGTATCAGCGCAACGTTGCCGAGCTGTCGCAGCTCAGCGATCGCGAACTCGCCGACATCGGTCTCGATCGCTCGGACATCCCGCGCGTTGCCGCCGGTCACTACAACGGCTGATCGGCCTTCTTCCGATATCTACCGGACATCGCCCGCCTCGCTGCGGGCGTTGCCGCATCTAGGCCTGGCGCAGCGAAACACATGCGCCCGCTTTCTCGCGCCGAGCCTCAATTGGCGCATTTGCAGCGCTCGGGAAAAGCGCTACCTGTCCCGCGCATGACAGGCTCCAAATCACCTTCGAATACCGTCCACGTTGTCGGTGCCGGCCTCGCCGGCTCTGAAGCCGCTTGGCAGCTCGCCGAGGCTGGAGTCGATGTGGTGCTGCACGAGATGCGGCCGGACCGCATGACCGAGGCGCACCGAACCGCCACCCCGGCCGAACTGGTGTGCTCGAACTCTTTCCGCTCCGACGATGCGGCCAACAACGCCGTCGGCCTGCTGCATGCCGAGATGCGCCGGCTGGGCTCGCTGATCATGCGCGCTGCCGACGCCAATCAGGTTCCGGCCGGTGGCGCATTGGCC
Source organism: Bradyrhizobium sp. HKCCYLRH1034 (assembly GCF_051168375.1). Classification (NCBI taxonomy): domain Bacteria; kingdom Pseudomonadati; phylum Pseudomonadota; class Alphaproteobacteria; order Hyphomicrobiales; family Nitrobacteraceae; genus Bradyrhizobium; species Bradyrhizobium sp. HKCCYLRH1034. Next base: position 242,789 of record NZ_JBNPUW010000007.1, read on the forward strand.
GTCGACCGCGACGGCTTCTCGGCGGCCGTCACAGCGGCTCTCGAAGGGCATCCACGTATCGCGCTGCGCCGCGGCGAAGTTACCGGCTTGCCGCCGGCGGAGTGGGATCGCGTCATTGTCGCCACCGGTCCCCTCACCTCGCAGCCGCTCGCCGAGGCCATCCGGGACCTGACCGACGAGACGGCACTTGCTTTCTTCGACGCCATTGCGCCGATCGTGCACAAGGACACGATCGACATGACCAAGGCGTGGTTCCAGTCGCGTTACGACAAGGTCGGTCCGGGCGGCACGGGGGCTGACTACATCAACTGTCCGATGACGAAGGAGCAGTACGACGCCTTCGTCGCGGCGCTGCTCGCCGGCGAGAAGACCGACTTCAAGGAGTGGGAGACCAACACGCCCTATTTCGACGGCTGCCTGCCGGTCGAAGTGATGGCCGAACGCGGCCACGAGACGCTCCGTCACGGCCCGATGAAGCCGGTTGGCCTGACCAATCCGCACAATCCGACGGTCAAGCCCTACGCGATCGTGCAGCTGCGCCAGGACAACAAGCTCGGCACGCTCTACAACATGGTCGGCTTCCAGACGAAGCTGAAATATGGCCCGCAGCAGCAGATCTTCCGCACCATTCCCGGGCTGGAGAACGCGGAGTTCGCGCGGCTCGGCGGCCTGCATCGCAACACCTTCCTCAACTCGCCGAAGCTGCTCGATGCGCAGCTCCGCCTGCGCGTCCAGCCACGGCTGCGCTTTGCCGGCCAGATGACGGGATGCGAGGGGTATGTGGAGTCGGCGAGCATCGGGCTGATCGCCGGCCTCTACGCCGCCGCCGAGGTGCGCGGCGCCAATCTGCTGCCGCCACCACCAACCACGGCGCTCGGTGCCCTGCTCGGCCATATCACCGGCGGCCACATCGAGACGATCGACGGTGCGACACGCTCGTTCCAGCCCATGAACATCAATTTCGGCCTGTTCCCGCCGCTGGCGACGACCCCGATCCGCAAGCCGGACGGCACGCGGCTGAAGGGCAACGAGAAGACGGTGGCGAAGAAGCAGGCGATGAGCGCCCGCGCGCTGGCCGATCTCGACCGCTGGATCGCCGAGCACTTGCCCGTCGCGGCCGCTGCGTGAGAGCCCCATGAGTTTGCCGAAGACTGATTTCGCCGTGCTGGCGGCGCGCTGGAGCGAAGGCGTTCTGCTCAAGCGCGACGTGTTCTCGACCGTCGAGCGCGGCCGCTTCAAGAGCGAGGCCGGTGACGTCGACGCCGTGCTGCGCCGGCTCGATGAGGTGCCGTGGTGGTCGTTCGTGCTGGCGCGGCATTTGTTCGCGCGCGAGCGCAAGGCGCTGATGCGCGCCAAGGGGCTCAACGCCGGCCCTGATCTGCTATGGGCTGGGGATCGCGCGCTGGTCCGCGGCTTCATCAATGGCGTGGCGCTGCATCTGGCCAAGCCGCACGGCAACGCCGCCTATTTCCGCTCGGCCAAGCGGATGATGCGCCGGCTGCATCGCGCCGGAATCACGCACAACGATCTCGCCAAGGAGCAGAATTGGCTCGTCGGTCACGACGGCCATTGCTACGTCACCGATTTTCAGTTGGCCGCCTGCTTCGAGAGCCGCAGCCGGCTGTTCCGGATCGCGGCCTATGAGGACCTGCGTCATCTGCTCAAGCATAAGCGGAGTTACGCGCCCGAGGCGCTGACGCCGAAGGAGCGCAAGATCCTGGCACGCAAATCGCTGTTCGCGCGCGTCTGGCTGATGACCGGCAAGAAGGTGTATCGCGCCATCACGCGCGGCATCTTCAATTTCACCGACCGCGAGGGTGGCGGACGACGCTTGGTCAACGATGCGCCGGTGCTGATGGACATGATCCGGAAGAACCCGGCCGTGCGCGACGCGGCGATCGTTGCCTTCGCAGACCGCCGGACCGGCGTCGGGCTCTATGCGTTCGTCGAGGGAGAGCAGCCGACGCTTGAAACTCAGCTGCAAAACGAGCTTGCTTCAGCCAAGGGCCCGAAGCCGCCGGAGCATATCCAGGTCGTGCATGCCCTGCCGCGCGACGCCAGCGGCAGGCCACGCACTGAACTGTTGCAGCTGGTCGCGATGAACCAGATCGACCTGATCGAACCGATGCTCACGAGCGACAGCGATCGCGCTTTCCTCAAGGACATCCTGGACTCGCGCAAAAACCTGCGCGACCGGTTCAATTTCGAGGCGGACCTGAACCTGCCTTCGGCCTGAGCGGACGAGACTTCGCGGACCGACCATTGTATCCTTTGGTTGCAATGTCGTTTGGGAGGATTGGCAATGAACGTCGAAACCCGCGCGGCCACAACGTCTCGGTCGTCGAACATCGAGATCATCCCGACCGGCCGGCAACTCGGTGCCGAGATTCGACATGTCGATCTCAAGCATCTGGACGATGCGGGCTTCAGCTCCCTGCTCCGTGCCTTTCACACGCACTCCGTTTTGCTGGTGCGCGGCCAGGGTCTGACGGACCAGGACTTGATCGCCTTCAGCCGCCGCTTCGGTGATCTCGACTGGGCGCCGGTGCAGGAGAACGGGCGCCGCTTCGTCGACGGTCTACCCGAAATCTATATCGTCTCGAACGTGAAGGTGAATGGCGAGGCGATCGGCAGCCTCGGCGCGGGCGAAGCGGTGTGGCATACGGACATGTCGTATCTCGACACGCCGCCGATCGCGAGCGCGCTCTACGCGCTGGAAATTCCCCCCGTCGGCGGCAACACGTCGTTCTGCAGCATGTATGCCGTGTACGACGCGCTTCCTCCTGAACTGAAGCGCCGCGTCGCAGATCTGAAGATCAAGCACGACGGCACCTACAACAGCGGCGGCTTCGTCCGACAGGGCGTGACGCCGACCGATGATCCGCGCACATCGCCGGGCGCGATCCATCCGCTGGTCTGCACGCATCCCGATTCCGGCCTGCAGATGCTTTATCTCGGCCGCCGGCGCAATGCCTATCTGGTCGGCCTCGAGCTCGCCGAGTCGGAAGCATTGCTCGACGCGTTGTGGGCCTATGTTGCCCGTCCGGAATTCTCCTGGGAGCATGTCTGGAAGGTCGGAGATCTCGTCATCTGGGACAATCGCTGCACCATGCATCGGCGCGATCCGTTCGATGATCATGCGCGGCGAATCATGCATCGGACCCAGATCAAGGGAACAGATCGCCCACACTGATTCGCTTGCGCGCGGGATCAGCACGATCAAGCGCCAGATTGCCTGCGAATGAGTTGCAGGTTGCTGGATATTTCCTCGCGCATCGCCTTGAAGCGTCCAATTTCCGACTCAGAGCGGCAGAGTGTGCCGACAATCGGCAGATCGTGCCGCGATCCTTCCGCGAATTGCCTCCGAGCCGAAACACCCCCGACAAATTACGATGGTTGATTTGCAGGCGCTGGTGAAACTTGGGAGATGACGCAAGTGAGTCTCAGAAGCAACGTTGCTCGAAGCGCCGAAAGCAGCCTCATCCAGGTCATCCCGACGGGAAAGACGCTCGGTGCCGAGGTCTGCAATGTCGATCTCGGATCCTTCGACGATTGGGCGTTCGCCTCGTTCATGCGCGCGCTGCTCAAGCATCAGGTCCTGCTGGTGCGCGGCCAGCGGCTTGGTGAACGTGACATCGCGGCCTTCAGTCGTCGCTTCGGTCACGCGGATCTATTTTACACCTCCCCCGGGGGCTTGCTGGGCGACAGACTGTCATTCTGCAGCCTCTACGCCGCTTATGACGCGCTCTCACCGGCGCTGCGCAGCCGCGTCGCTCATCTGAAGGTTCGTCATCTCGCGACCGACACCGCCGATGATGGCCGTCGCACCGTCATCGCAGGCCCGGTGCATCCGCTGGTCGGCAATCATATCGATACCGGCCGCTCGATGCTCGCGCTGGGGCAGCGTCGCCATTCCTACGTCGTCGGCCTCGAGCAGGACGAATCAGACGCGCTGCTCGACGATCTCTGGCAGCTTGCCGAACGGCCCGAGTTCAGTTGGACCCACACCTGCCGACCGGGTGATCTCGTCGTCTGGGACACCCGCTGCACGATCCACCGGCACGAGCCGCCGGACATGCCGAGACTCCTGCACAGCCCGCCGCTCTGGAGCACGATGCCCTCGGCCTGAGCCCGCGACGGGGTCAGCGCGCGCGAAAACTCGTCGTCCCCGCGGCCCGCCACAGCGTCCACAGCGTCGCGAGGCGCGAGCGGGAGCGCGGCTGAAACGGATCGTCGCGGGGTCCGGCCCGCGCAAGGTCGCGCCGGACCAGCGCGAGCGGCAGCAGAACCGGCCGCACGGCCGGTGGCGCCTGACGCGCCAGCTCGAGGGTATGATCGAGATGCTGCCGGGCCTGCCCGCGCAGCTCCATGATCACCTCCTGGATCGCCGGCGACGCCTTGCCGGAGAACATCTCCTCCTGGCCGACGCCATGCCGCGCGAGAAGATCGAGCGGGACATAGAGCTGCCGGTGGGCCGCATCGCGCGGCAGCGCCGCGATCACCTGGAGCAACCCTTCCGCGATGCCGGCATGGTGCGCGAGATGATCGGCGTCCGCAAACGGCGGCGCAATGATCTGCGCGGCCAGCGCGAACAGCGCGCCACGCGTGTCGCCGAGATAGCCGTCCAGCGCCGCCATCGTCGGCATCGGATCGTTGTAGAGATCGAATTGATGCTCATCGACCAGGCGCGTCAGCCGCTCGACCGGAAGCGCGAAGCGCTGCACGGTGAGCAGCAATTCGGCCGCAACGGGATTTCCCTCCGCGCCGCCATGTTCGTGACCCGTCAGCGTGTCGTGCCACCACTGCAGGCGGACTTCGCCCGGCAGCGGCTGCGACACGAGATCTCGAATGCGGCTGACTTCGACGTTGAATGCGTACAGCGACAACAGCGCACGCCGGGGCTCGGGCGACATGAACAGCGTCGAGGCGTAGCGGTCGAAATCGTGCTCGCGGACAAGGCCTGCACAGAACGCGGCGTCGCTGTTGGCGGTCGTCTCGCTCATGGGACGGCGATGAGCGCTGCCGCAACCCGGCGCCGCTCGCCGATCATGACGTTGTAGGTGCGAATCGCGGGGCCGGTCTGCATCGCATCGAGCACGACGTTCACGCCACGCAGGGCCGCGCGCAGCGGTGCCGGCGCGATCCAGACTTCGTTTCCGGTGCCGATGATGAGCGTGTCGATCCTGTTCGCCGCATCAAAAACGCGCTGCAACGAATAGCGGTCGATCTGATCGGGCTGGATGACGTCCCAGGCCCAGATCGAGTCGGGCAGGCACAGCAGCGAGCCGCGATGCGACATGCCGGCAAAGGCGAAGCCGCCTTTGCCATAACCGTCGATCGGCGCGGACCGCGGGAAATGCGGGGCGTCAGTTGCCATGCGAGACCAACATCTCAACCCCGATCCGGGTCCAACGGCTGATCAGGGCTTCTTTTTCGGCTCGTCGATCTGATCACCCCGAACGGTTCCGACGCCGAGATAGATCAGGATCGGCGCGGCGATGAAGATCGAGGTGTAGGTGCCGACCAGCACCACGCCGAACATCATCACCGCGGTGAAGCTGTGGATCGCCGGGCCGCCGAACAAGAGCAATGCCAGCAGCGCCAGGGTCACCGTGACGTGCGTGATGATCGAGCGCGACAAGGTCGAGTTGATCGATTCGTTGAGCAGCTGCGGCATCGGCATCTTCTTGTAGCGCCGCAGCATCTCGCGGATACGGTCGTAGATGACGACGGTGTCGTTGAGCGAATAGCCGAGAATGGTCAGCAGCGCCGCGATGCTGGTGAGGTCGAAATCGACCTGGCTGATCGACATGAAGCCGATCGTCAGCACGATGTCGTGGACGTTGGCGATCATGGCACCGAGCGCAAACTGCCATTCGAACCGGAACCAGAGATAGATCAGGATCGAGATGATCGCGAGCATCAGGCCGAGCATGCCGACGGCCAGGAACTCGCCGGAAACGCGCGGCCCCACCACCTCGACCCGGCGATACTCTACGGAATCGCCGATCGCCGCCTTCACCTTGTTCGCGGCCTCCTGCTGCGCGGCGTCGCCGCCCGGCTGTTCGGCAATTCGGATCAGAACCGATGCATCGGCCGCAGTGCCGAACTGCTGCAGCTGCACCTCGCCCAGACCGAGGGTCGCCAGGGTCGCGCGCATCCCCGCAATGTCGGCGGTGCCGGACTTGGCCCGCACCTCGAGCAAAGTGCCGCCGCGGAAATCGATGCCGAGGTTCAAGCCATGGGTGAAGAACAGCACGATGGCGAGGATCGACAGCGCCGCAGAAATCGGAAAGCTGATGCGGCGGAACTGCGTGAAATCGAAATGCGTGTCGTCGGGAACGATGCGCAGCGACGGCAGCAGGCCGAGCGCGCTGACCACCGTCAGCACCGCGATCAGGATGCCAAGCCCGATGAGAACCCAGTGTGTCACAGTAGCTCCTAGATTGGCACGCTTTGCGGCCGCTTCCACCGCACCCACCCCGCGACGATCAGACGGGTGAGCGTGAAGGCGGTGAAGACCGTGGTGAGGATGCCGATGCCCAAGGTCACGGCGAAGCCGCGCACGGGGCCGGTGCCGATATAGAACAGCACGGCGGCGGCGATGAAGGTGGTGATGTTGGAGTCGAGAATGGTCGCCAATGCGCGCTTGAAGCCGGCGTCGATCGCCGAGATCGCATTGCGGCCGCCGCGCAGCTCCTCGCGGATGCGCTCATAGATCAGCACGTTGGAGTCCACGGCGATGCCGACCGTCAGCACGATGCCGGCGATGCCCGGCAAGGTCAGCGTGGCATTGAGCAGCGACAGCACGCCGAAGATCATCGCGACGTTCACCACCACGGCGATGTTGGCGAACACGCCGAACAGCCGGTAGGTCAGCAGCATGAACACGATGACGAGGATCGAGCCGACATAGGAGGCGAGCTCGCCCTTGGCGATCGAGTCCGCACCGAGGCCCGGACCGACGGTGCGCTCCTCGATGACCGTCAGCGGCGCGGGCAGCGCGCCGGCGCGCAGCAGGATCGCGAGCTCGTTGGCGGACTGCACGGTGAAATTGCCGGAGATCTGGCCCGAGCCGCCAGTGATCGGCTCGCGGATGACCGGCGCCGAGATCACCTTGTTGTCGAGGACGATGGCGAACGGCTGCCCGACATTCTCGGTGGTGGCTTGCGCAAACTTGCGCGAGCCGGCCGAGTTGAAGCGGAAGGTGACGATCGGCTCGTTGGTGCGCTGGTCGAAGCCGGTCTGCGCATCGGAGAGATCACCGCCGGAGACAAGCACCTGCTTCTTCACGACATAGGGCTGGTTGGGTGGCGATGCGCTCTGGAGCACCTCGGAATCCGGCGGCACCCGCCCCTGCACCGCCTGATCCGCCGGCACCGAGGTATCGACCATCCGGAATTCCATCTTGGCCGTGCGCCCGAGCAGGTTCTTGAGCTGCGTCGGATCCTGCAAGCCCGGCACCTGCACCAGGATGCGATCGTTGCCCTGGCGCTGGATCACGGGCTCGACGGTGCCGAGCTCGTTGACGCGGCGCTCGACGATCTGCATCGACTGCTCGATGGTCTGGCGGATGCGTTCGGTGATGGCCGCCGGCGGGATCGTCAGCCGGACCAGTCCGCCGCCGGCATCGCTGACTTCGAGGCTGCGCTGGCCGCTGGAGCCGAGCAGCCCGCCGAGCGGCTGCGAGAGATCGCGCAGCTTGGAGATCGCAGTTCCCGTGTCGCTTTCCTTGGTGATCCGGACCTCGACCCCATCACCCCGGCTCACCAATCCGGTGTAGCCGATCTTGGCATCGCGCAGCGTACGGCGAACGTCGTCGCGCACGGCATCGAGCCGCTCCTTCTTGATGTAGTTGGAGTCGACCTCGAGCAGCAGATAGGAGCCGCCCTGCAGGTCGAGGCCGAGCACCAGCCGGCGCTGCGCCCAGGCCGGCCAGGTCTTGACCGTCGCTTCGGAGAAGAAGTTGGGCACCGCGCACAGGCACACGACGAGCGCCGTGAGAATGATGCCCAGCGCCTTCCACCGCGTGAAATACAACATGGAGGTTGTCCGTAAGGGCCGTAGCCGGCCCGGAAAATCAGAACATCACAAAGAGCGAAGGCCGGCGTTCAACCGGCCAGGTCGGCGATCAGCTCGCTGCCTTCTCGTCCTTCTTGTCGTCCTTTGCGTCTGCCTTCGCGGGCTCGCCCTTGGTGCGGACGCCCGTGATCATCTGGCGCATCTGGCGCACTCGCACGCCGTCGGCGATCTCGAACTCGACCTGGTCGTCGTCGACGACCTTGGTCACCTTGCCGACCAGGCCGCCCTGGGTCACGATGGTGTCGCCGCGGCGGACGTTCTTGACGAGATCGGCGTGCTCTTTGACCTTCTTCTGCTGCGGCCGCAGGATCAGGAAATACATGATCACGAAGATCAGCGCGAACGGCAGCAGCGACATCAGCATGCTGTTGGTGTCGCCAGCGCCGGCGGCCTGGGCATAGGCAGGGGTGATCAGCATGTGGTCGATCCTCGTGGGCAGCGCCCGGTGAGACGGGAATAGCCGGCGAACCACGCTTGTCTCGGCGCGGGCCGGCCTCTTGCGAATTTCGCGCGGAATATAGCGGCAGCAGTCCCAATAGCAAGGCGCCCCGCCCCTTCATTTCGCCCCGCTTGCGGCAGCCGGCGAGGCCCGATATGGCTGCCCCATCAGGAACTTGCAGCATGTCGAAAAAACCAGCCAGAGCCTCGTCCCGCGCCCCCGCCAAAAACGCCCTCAGACCGCTCGCCAAAGGCCCCCGGCCTGCAGCGCAAAAGCCACCAAAGATCGCGGCAAAACGTCCCGCCGGCCCCGCCTCCGATGATACGGCTGACCGGATTGCCCGTGCGCTGGAAGCAATTGCCGCGCATCTGGCGACAACCCATGCGGGTGCCACGCCCGCGCTGGACCTGAACGCGGCCGACGCCTTCGTCTGGCATCCGAACGGCCGGCTCTCGACGGTGCCGCGCGTCAGCCGTGTCGAGATCGACCTGCTCAAGGGCATCGACCGGATGCGCGACATCCTGATCGAGAACACCGAGCGCTTCGCCAACGGCCTGCCGGCCAACAACGCCTTGTTGTGGGGCGCGCGCGGCATGGGCAAATCATCGCTGGTGAAGGCCGCCCATGCCAGCATCAACGTCACGCGCAAGCCCGCCGACCGGCTGAAACTGATCGAGATTCACCGCGAGGACATCGAGAGCCTGCCGGCGCTGATGGACATCCTGCGTGCCGCGCCGTTCCACTTCATCGTGTTCTGCGACGACCTGTCGTTCGACGGCAATGATGCGTCCTACAAATCGCTGAAAGCCGTGCTCGAAGGCGGCATCGAGGGACGCCCGGAGAACGTCATTCTCTACGCCACCTCGAACCGGCGCCATCTGTTGGCCCGCGACATGATCGAGAACGAGCGCTCCACCGCGATCAATCCGGGCGAAGCGGTCGAGGAAAAGGTCTCACTGTCCGACCGTTTCGGCCTATGGCTCGGCTTCCACCGCTGCAGCCAGGACGAATATCTCGCGATGGTCAAAGGCTATTGCAGCCATTTCGACATTGCAGTCGCCGAGGATCAGTTGGAGCGCGAGGCGCTGGAATGGGCCACGACGCGCGGCTCGCGCTCGGGCCGCGTCGCGTGGCAGTTCACGCAAGATCTGGCGGGCCGCCTCGGCGTGCGGCTGACAACGCAAAAAGCCGCGCAGTAATCTGCGCGGCCCTGTGTCGTCCACGATTGCGTGGGGTCAAACGACCGGACCTCACGCCCCGTTGAGGAATTGCAGCGGGTCAACCGGAGACGATCCCTTGCGGATCTCGAAGTGGAGCTGCGGCGATCCGACTTCTCCCGATTGACCCGACTTGGCAATGACTTGGCCGCGCTTGATCGGATCACCGCGCTTCACCATCAGCTCACTCGCATGGGCATATGCGGTGACATAGCCGTTGGAATGCCGCACCAGGACCAGATTGCCATAACCCTTCAATTCATTGCCGGCGTAAGCGACGACGCCATCTTCGGCCGCCTTCACCGGGGTGCCCTCGGGCACGGCGATGTTGATGCCATCGTTGGACTTGCCGTTGGTCTTGGCGCCGTAGCTGGTGATCACCTTGCCGCGCGCCGGCCAGCGGAAGGTCGGCAGCGAGCTGGTGGTCTCGGCCGGCCGTGCCGGCTCCTCCTCCTTCTCGGGCGCCGGATTGGCCTGGGCCAAGCGGGCGGTCTGGACCGGACCGGCGGCCGTCGCGACCCGCGTTGTCGGCGCTGGCGCCGGCACGGTCGCAACCGCCTGGGGAACGGTTGCGACCGGAGCCACCGGCGCAGCTGCCGCCACGGCCCTGCCAGGGACGGTCAGCCTGGTCCCGAGCTTGAGCGGCGAAGCCTGATCGAGATTGTTGGCGCGGGCGAGCTCAGCCGCCGTCAGATGATTCTGGCGGGCGATGCTGGCGAGTGTCTCGCCGCGGTTGACGAAATGGACGGTGGACGGTGCGACGGCCGCCACCGGCTTCGGCGCGACCATTGGCGCGGCGGCAACGGGCTGGGCCGCGGGCGCAGCCGCCACCGCGCCAGAATGCGGAATGATCAGCTGCTGGCCTGGCGACAACGCGCGCGGGCCCTTGTAGCCGTTGGCAGCCAGGATCTCAGCCGGCGTCACGCGGTAGCGCTTGGCAAGGATGTCGAGCGTATCGCTGGTGCCGACGATGATCTTGGTGCCACTGGCAGGACGCGCGGCCGCGACCGAACGCGGCGGCACGGTGCCGGTGGTCTCGAGGCGCGGCTGGGCCGGCGGAGCATAGGAATGCGCGGGCTGTGCATAGGCCGGGGGTGCGGCGACGGCGGACGCCGCGACCGGGACCGCAGCGGGTGGCGCATAGGACGCGACGCCGCGCCCGCCCGACGACATGCCTCCGGCGCCGCCACCGGTCGGATAGGATTGCGGAGCCCCGACCGCCGGGGGCGGCAGCGCCGAGGACGAATAGGCAGGCGCCGGCGCGGGAGCCGGCGTGTAGGACTGGCTGTATTGCTGGTGCTGCCGGGGCGGCTGCGCCTGCACCGACCCGGTGGAATCGGATGCAAAGGGGTTTGAAAACGGATTTTGCGTCTGCGACAGCCGCGTCGACATGTCGGCGCTGCAGCCGGCGACGCCGAACGACATCAGCGCCAACGCCGCAACTTGCGGCAGGCGGCGCGAGCGAAGCAACTCGACAGTGGCGGGCATGGTTACTCACTCGTACGCAACAAACAACGAATTCGAGTAAACACAGCCGCGGTAAATAAGCGCTTAAGCCGCGAATAAAGCGTTGTGCGGCCTGCTGATCCGCACGTTTAAAGTTCGCGCGCAATCCCCGGAATTGCCGGCACAAATCGCACGTCGACGAGCTCCTTTCGGTCGAAACGATCACCCGTCCGCGTGCTCCTGACGAGCGTCTGCACCCCGTGTTGCGGCCCGACCGGCGCGATCAGGATACCGTCCGGCTCCAGCCGGTCGAGCAGGCTCTGGGGAATCTCGTCCATCGCCGCCGTTACGATGATGCGGTCGAATTGGCCGCCCCCCGGCGGCAGCGCGTAGCCATCGCCGAGCATGACCTCGACATTGAAGCAGCCGAGCTTCTCCAACCGTTCCCTGGCCTTGTCGGCCAATGTCCGGAAGCGCTCCACCGTCAGGACGTTGGTGGCCAGCCTGGACAGAATCGCGGCCTGGTATCCTGACCCCGTCCCGATTTCGAGTACACGATGGGACTTCTGCAGCTTGAGCTGCTCGGTCATGTAGGCGACGACGAAGGGCTGGCTGATGGTCTGCCCACAGGCGATCGCCATCGCGCTGTCGCGATAGGCCTCCGGGCGGTCGGCCGGCAGAACGAACTCCTCCCGCGGCACCTCTTCCATCGCGCGCAACACCGCCTGATCGCTGATCCCCCGCCGACGCAGGGTCAGCTGAAACATCATTTTCTCGGGAGGAGCAGCTGGGGGCATCGGGATGTCGGTTGGTGGGCTCGTGCGCAATTTACCTGCCGGGCGAGGGTTGCGCACCGATTTTCCGCACACCCGTCGCAACCGGATGCACCGTCATGGTCCCGACGACGGACCGCGTTCCGCACAAGGAACCAAGTCGGGTCCGGTTCGTTCACCTTATGGGCGATCGTGCCCACGCCGCACGACCGTGAAAGACGACATTGTTGACGTTGCGCCATAAGCCGTTATTTGCGAGCGTCAAATCGGGTATGGGCAAGGACTGACATCATGACTGCACCGCGGCCGCCGCGCGGCTCTGTGTTTTTGGTTGAAGACGAAGTCATGATCCGAATGATGGTCGCCGACATGCTGGAAGAGCTCGGCTACACCGTCGCGGCCGAAGCCGGCGAAATCGGCGAAGCGATGCGGCTGGCCGAGAGCACCTATTTCGACGTCGCCATTCTCGACGTCAACGTCAACGGCAAGGTCATCTCGCCGGTGGCCGATCTCATCAAGGCGCGCAACCGTCCCTTCATCTTCGCAACCGGCTACGGCTCGTCGGGGTTGCCGGAAGAATATCGCGACCGGCCGGCCCTGCAGAAGCCATTCCAGCTCGAGACGCTCGGAAAGGCGATCGACCATGCCCTGCGTGGCGCTGGGCCACAGGGGTAGAAGGCGCTTCAGCCGAGAATGTCGCTGAGCTTGCCGGAGAACGCCTCGTCCGTGCGATCCAGGCGAAGCGGGGTCACTGATACGTAGCGCGCCGCGAGAGCTGCGAGGTCCGTCCCCTCGTCGGGCACATCGAGCGAGGCAGCCCGGTCGAAGCCGATCCAGAAATAGGGGTTGCCGCGGCCGTCGCGCCGCTCATCGACTTTCAAGAAGCCCAGATTGCGCTTGCCCTGGCGGGTGACCACGACGCCCCTGACCTCTTCCGGTGCACAGGCGGGGAAGTTGACGTTGATCACTGTATTCCTCGGCACGCCGGCTTCGAGCACCTTGCGCACGATCTGCGGGCCGAATTTGAGCGCGGTGTCCCAAGACGGCTTGTCACGCGTTGCAACGCTGAATTCCTGCGACAGGGCAAACGACGGCAGACCGAGAATGGTGCCTTCGAGCGCGCCGGCGATGGTGCCCGAATAGACCACGTCCTCGGCAACGTTGCGGCCCTTGTTGACGCCGGACAGCACCACGTCGGGCAGCTTCGCCCCCAGGATATGACGGGATCCCATGATGACGCAGTCGGTCGGCGTGCCGCGCACCGCGAAATGCCGCGGGCCGACCTCACGCAGCCGCAGGGGGTCATTGAGCGAGAGTGAATGGGACACGCCGCTCTGGTCCAGTTCGGGAGCCACGATCCAGACGTCGTCGGACAGGGCGCGTCCGATCTCCTCGATCACCTTGAGACCCGGCGCATGGATTCCGTCGTCATTGGTGCAGAGAATCCGCATGGCCAACCTTCCGTCCCTCCGAAAGCATCGTTCGGGGGTGTCTTATCTGCTGTGCAGCATCGAGGCAAACCTGAGCGCGCTGCGGCACCACCCGGTCAATGCCGGATCCGCCACTGCGGCAGGAACCTGGCGAACTGCCCTCGCGTGCCCAGCCTCAACGGTAGGCTGGATGTGCCGGATCCGCCGGGTGCCTGCTGGACAGGAGGCGCCGGCACCGCTGAAGGCTCCGTCCGCGGCACTGCCGCAAACCGGACCCGCGCGACACTCAACGCCTTCTCGAAGTCGACGGGGTTGAACCAAGCCTGATCGCGCAGCGAGTCGTGCAGGCCCTCGTCCCAGACCCTTGAGGATTCGATATCGAATGCTCCCTTCAGGCGCTGATCGACCGCCTGGATGCCGGAGCCGGTGACGGCCCATTGCCGCCCGATCCAGAAAATATCCCGATGCAGAGCCATGATGCCGGTATCTGAAAAGCAATTGCTGAACAGAACCGAGGATACGACCCGCCGGCGCGTACGCAATGGCGGCGACCTGAGCGGATGCAATTTGCCGCGACGCTATGGCTCCGCGGCCACCACCTTGAGGCCGCCCATATAAGGCTGCAGCACGTCGGGAATCGCGATCGAGCCGTCGGCCTGCTGATAGGTCTCCATGACCGCGATCAGCGCACGGCCGACAGCCGTGCCCGAACCGTTCAATGTGTGCACGAAGCGCGGCTTGCCATCGCTTCCGCGATAGCGTGCATCCATGCGGCGCGCCTGGAAGTCGCCGCACACCGAACAGCTGGAGATCTCGCGGAAGGCGCCGCCATCGCCCTGCCCGGGCATCCAGACCTCGATGTCGTAGGTCTTCTGCGAGGAGAAGCCCATGTCGCCGGTGCACAGCGTGATGACTCGATAGTGCAGATCGAGCCGGCGCAGCACTTCCTCGGCGCAGGCCAGCATGCGCTCATGCTCGTCCTTGCTGGTCTCCGGCGTCGTGATCGAGACCAGCTCGACCTTGGTGAACTGATGCTGACGGATCATGCCGCGGGTGTCGCGGCCGGCGGCGCCCGCCTCGGCGCGAAAGCACGGCGTCAGCGCCGTGAGCCGCATCGGCAACTCCTTCTCATCGACGATGGACTCGCGCACCAGGTTGGTCAGGGCCACCTCGGCAGTTGGGATGAGACCCAGCCGCTCGGTCTTGAGGCGATCATCCGGCTCTGCAATCAGCTCGCCCTTCACGGCCCAGAACTGGTCGTCCTCGAATTTCGGCAATTGGCCGGTACCGAACATGACGTCGTTGCGTACCAGCAGCGGCGGATTGATCTCGGTGTAGCCGTGCTCATTGGTATGAAGATCGAGCATGAACTGCCCGAGCGCGCGCTCGAGCCGCGCCAGGCCCCTCTTCAGCACGACGAAGCGCGCGCCCGACAGCTTCGCAGCCGATTCGAAGTCCATGGTGCCAAGAGCCGCACCGAGATCATCATGCGGCTTCGGCGCGAAGGCGTAGTTGCGCCGGGCGCCGAACATGTGGCGCTCGACATTGTCGTGCTCGTCCTTGCCGTCCGGCACCTCGTCGAGCGGCAAATTGGGAATCGCCGAGAGCTCGCGCGCCAGCTCCTCATCCGCCTGCTTCGCGGCTGCCTCCAGCTCCGGCATGGTGGTCTTGAGCTTGGCGACCTCCTCCATCAGCGCCGATGCGCGCGCGTCATCCTTGGCCTTCTTGGCCTCGCCGATTTCCTTGGAGGCGGCGTTGCGCCGGGCCTGGGCCTGCTCGGAGGCCAGGATCGCCGCGCGCCGCCGCTCGTCGATGGCGAGCAGATGCGACGACAGCGGTGCCAGACCCCGGCGCGTCAGCGCCACATCGAAACCTTGCGGATTGTCACGGATCGATCTGATGTCGTGCATGGTCGTTCGGTCCTGGGAACGAAGAGT
Organism: Bradyrhizobium sp. HKCCYLRH1034; assembly: GCF_051168375.1. Classification (NCBI taxonomy): domain Bacteria; kingdom Pseudomonadati; phylum Pseudomonadota; class Alphaproteobacteria; order Hyphomicrobiales; family Nitrobacteraceae; genus Bradyrhizobium; species Bradyrhizobium sp. HKCCYLRH1034. Next base: position 258,113 of record NZ_JBNPUW010000007.1, read on the forward strand.
ATCGGCGAGTCGCCTGGGCTCGCGGGCCGGCCTGCACTACCGCGAATGGCGCCGGATGGGAACAGGCAACGCCCTGGGATGTCCCCGAGCGCAACCGTTCTATTCGGAAGGGTCGGCCGGGAGATTCCCCGAGCCGGACGACGAGCCGGACTTGGCCGCAGCCGCCTGCTTCTCGACGATGCCGACCGCGATGATCGCGCCCTCGTAGAGCGCCAGCAGCGGCAGCGCCAGCGAGGCCTGGCTGAGCACGTCCGGCGGCGTAAGCACGGCCGCGATGATGAAGGCGATCACGATGAAATAGCGCCGCTTCTCCTTCAGCATCTGCGAGGTGACGATGCCGATGCGGCCGAGCAGGGTCAGGATGACCGGGAGCTGGAACGCGATGCCGAAGGCGAAGATCAGCGACATCATCAGCGACAGATATTCACCGACCTTGGGCATCAGCGCGATTTGCGCCGTCTCGGGGCCGCCGAGCTGCTGCATGCCCAGTGAGAAGCGCACGATCATCGGCCACACCGCAAAATAGACCAGCATGGCGCCAAGCACGAAGAAGACGGGGGTCGCTATCAAGTAGGGTAGGAAAGCATTGCGTTCGTGGCGATACAGCCCCGGCGCCACGAACTTGTAGATCTGCGTCGCGATGATCGGGAACGAGATGAAACCAGCGCCGAACATCGCGAGCTTCAACTGCGTGATGAAATATTCGAGCAGCTGTGTGTAGATGAACTTGCTGTTCTCGGCACCTGCGACCCAGACGAACGGCAGCACCAGGATGTTGTAGATCTGCTTGGCGAAAAAGAAGCAGAAGATGAAGGCCACGCCGAAGCCGATCAGCGCCTTGATCAGCCGCGACCGCAGCTCGATCAAGTGGTCCATCAACGGGGCCTTGCTGGCCTCGATATCTTCGACGGTCATGACGCTTTGGCGTCCTTCGGGCGGTCAGCTTCTGCTGACGCAGACATTTCAGGCTGTGGCTCGGGTTTGATTTCACGGACGATCGCCAGCGGCTCGCCCACGGATTGATGGACTTCAGCCTCTGCGAAGGTCTCGGCCACTGGAGGTTCGGGGGTGGTCGGGGTCATCACAGGAGGCTCGGGCGAAGCAGCAGCCACATCCGATGCGGGCGCCGGCTCGGCGGGCTTGTCGATCCCCTCGATATCGAGAGCCTTGTCGACGTCGCGCTGCAACGAGGAGATCACGCCGGTCGGGGTGAAACCGCTGGCCGCCTCGCGGACCTCATCGAAACTCTTCTTGAGGTCGGCCATCTCCGCTTCGCGCATCGCCTCCTGGAACTGGCCCTGGAACTCCGAGGCCATCCGGCGCGCCTTGCCGATCCATTGCCCGACCATGCGCAGGACGCCCGGAAGCTCCTTGGGACCGATCGCGATCAACGCGACGACCCCAATGACGAGCAGCTCACTCCAGCCGATATCGAACATGAAACAATCCGCCTACGCGACGACGCCTCTGATCCCGCCTATCCGGGCCTGTCTGAACAGGTCCCGGTGCCGTCCCTGCGGGAGCGCGCCGCCGGCGCCTTTCACGCGCAGATCAAACGGCTTTGCTGCCGACATCCGTGCGGGTGGCCGAAGGCGTGGCGCCGTGATCGATCGACTTGACGGGCTCGGTCTTCTCCGGCGCCTTGTCGTCGTCCTGCATGCCCTTCTTGAACGCCTTGATGCCCTGCGCGACGTCGCCCATCAGATCGGAAATCTTGCCGCGCCCGAACAACAGCAGGACGACCGCGATCACGACGATCCAGTGCCAAATGCTAAGCGAACCCATCCTGCAACCCTCCAAACACCGGCGCAGCCTTCACCCGACTGCCCGTCGACGCTACCGCCGAAACCGCGTCATATCCATGGACTTGACCGCGACACTTCGCTTCTAGCATTCGATTGCGAAACATCAACACGAACGCGGCGCATCAGCCGAAAACGGCCCGCGGACAGCCCAATCTGGCCGGAAGGTAGGCGCCAACGCCCCCAAAAACAAGCACTTAAGGTCCGACAATTCGCGGCCGGACCTACGTAATAACGCGAGTGTTAACAGCCCCGGCCGCTAGCTTTGGTGCGGCGAGCCATCGTCGTCGGTATCGCGGTCGTGCGCGTCATCGGCCGCGTCGATCTCCTCATCCGCCGTGTCGACCTCGGCCTCGGCCTCTGCCTCATCGTCTGCCTGAGCGTCAGCGTCGGCAGACAGCTCGACGACCTCGATAACGGCCTCGTCGTCCGGCTCGACCTCGATCTGCTCGACGGCCAAGTCCACTTCGGTGATCTCGGTTTCCGCATCGGCGCCCGGCAGTTCCAGATCGCCAACGGCAACCTGCGACGAGGTGCGAACGGCGGCCTCAGTGGTCGCCATCTGGCCTTCGGCGACCTCGGCCGCAGCCGTGTCGGCTGCGACCGTTTCCATCTCGGCCGTTTCGTCTTCCGCGGCTTCGGCCTCGCCAGGCTCGGCCTCCACCGCCGGCGCAAGCGCCAGGTCGAGATCGCCCGGATCCAGCGGCTCCTCGTCCTCCCGCAGCGTCGGATCGTCCGATGGCGTCGGGACGGTGAAGCCGGTCGGCAGCCGGGAATCCAGCAGGCCGGTTCCCTTCAGCTCTTCCAGGCCAGGCAGATCGCCCAGGGTCTCCAGGCTGAACTGAGCCAGGAACGCATCGGTGGTTCCGAAGGTCAACGGACGGCCCGGCGTCTTGCGGCGCCCCCGCGGCTTGATCCAGCCGGTCTCCAGCAGAACGTCCAGCGTTCCCTTGGAGGTGACGACGCCGCGGATCTCTTCGATCTCGGCACGCGTCACCGGCTGGTGATAGGCAACGATGGCCAGAACTTCGATCGCCGCGCGCGACAGCTTGCGCGTCTCGGTGCTCTCGCGCGTCATCAGCCAGGCGAGGTCGCCGGCGGTACGGAAGGTCCACTTGTTGGCGACGCGCACGAGATTGACGCCGCGATTGGCGTACTCCGCCTGCAGCTGCGCCAGTGCGGCCTTGATGTCGACACCTTCAGGCATACGCTTGGCGAGCGCAGCCTGCTCGAGCGGCTCGGCCGAGGCAAACAGGAGAGCCTCGAGGATACGCAACTCTTCGGGGCGCGCTACAGGCTCGATCGCGATCTCGTCGGGCTCTTCCATGCGCAGTTCCGCCAAGCTTGCCATGGCAGGGTCTCCTTGTTCGTTACTCAACCGTCAAGTCCGGCGCAGCCATGGCGCCGGGCTGGATCGGTGGACGCTTACGAAAGTACAGCGGCGCGAACGCCTGCTTCTGGTTCAGCTCGAGCTTGCCTTCGCGAACCAGCTCGAGGACGGCCGCAAAGCTCGATGCGAAGACGGTGGCCTTCTGTGCAGGCTCGACGACGTAGTCCAGCAGGTAGTCGTCGAGACATCCCCAATCGTCCGAGACCTCGGTCATGCCGACCAGACGTTCGAGCGAGGCGCGGGCCTCGGCAAGCGACCAGACCGTGCGCTTGGCCATATGAACGGACGTGACGACGCGCGACTGCCGCTGGATGGCATAGGCCGACAGCAGGTCGAACAGGGTCGCGGTGAACTTGGGACGACGGACCTCCGCTATGGCCTCCGGGTTGCCGCGCGGGAACACGTCACGCTGGAACTGGGGCCGGTTCATCAGGCGATTGGCGGCTTCGCGGATCGCCTCCAGCCGGCGCAGCCGGTTGGCAAGTGCCGTGGCCATCTCCTCGGCGCTCGGACCTTCCTGCGCTGGCGGCTCGGGCAACAGGAGACGCGACTTCAGAAAAGCGAGCCAGGCCGCCATCACGAGATAGTCGGCGGCGAGCTCCAGCCGGATCTTGCGGGCAGCCTCGATGAACTGGAGATATTGGTCGGCGAGCGCCAGGATGGAGATCTTGGCAAGGTCGACCTTCTGCTGCCGCGCCAGCGCGAGCAGCAGGTCGAGCGGGCCCTCGTAGCCCTCGACGTCGACGACCAACGCCGGTTCGGCCTCGGCCAGCTCCGTCGTGGGACGGCCGGTTTCAAACGACAGAATTTCAGCGGTCATGCGCTAGCGGATCCCAGCCGGTTGATCAAGGCGTCGAGCTCGCCGCGCGCGGCGTCACGATCGAAGCCTGTAGGTGCCTTGCGCGCCGCAAGCGCGCGATCGGCGCGGATCAGAGCCTGCCCTTCAAGCTCCGGCGTCTCGGCGGCCACGGCCTGCATCTCGTCGAGCTTGCCGTTGCAATGCAGAACCATGTCGCAGCCAGCCGCCACGATCGCACGCGTGCGCTCGGCGATCGATCCGGCCAATGCGTTCATGGAAACGTCATCACTCATCAACAAACCCTGGAACCCGATCCGTTTGCGAATCACCCGTTCGATCATTGTCGCAGAAGTCGTGGCCGGATGGGCGGCGTCGATCGCGCTAAACACAACATGTGCAGTCATCGCCATCGGGAGGTCGGCCAGCGGCCTGAACGCGGCGAAATCGGTTGCGTCGAGTTCCGCTTCTGGCGCGTCCACGGTCGGCAGCCGGAAATGGGTGTCGGCGGTGGCCCGGCCATGCCCCGGAATGTGCTTCAGCACCGGCAGCACGCCGCCCTGCTCCAGCCCCTCCGTCACCGCCCGGGCGATCGCCGCCACCTCTTCTGGCGTCGTGCCATAGGCTCGATCCCCGATCACGGCATCGGCGCCGGCGACAGGGACATCTGCGAGCGGCAGGCAATCCACGGTGATGCCGAGCGCGAGCAGGTCGTCGGCGATCAGGCGAGCGCTGAGCCAGGCGGCACGGAGGCCTGCGGCCGAATCAAGGTCGTAGAGACGGTCGAACACCACGCCGGCGGGATAGACCGGCCAATGCGGCGGCCCCAGCCGCTGCACCCGGCCACCCTCTTGGTCGATCAGGACTGGAGCGTCGGCACGGCCGACGCAGGCCCTTAATTCCTCAACCAGTGCAGTCGCTTGGGCGGGTGACTGGACGTTGCGCTTGAACAATATGAAGCCCCAGGGCCTGGACTCGCCGACGAACGCGCGCTCGGCGTCGGTGAGATCAGGTCCGGAGATACCGGTAATGAAAGCCCGCATGGTCATGCGGGCCGCATAGACCCCGCCTCGGGGGCGGTCAAGCAGGCCTTAATTGTTGCTAAACGGGAAACACTGTCCGCCGGCAGTTTTCAACGATCCGCACATCTTGTTGGCCTCTTCCTTCGTCGCGAAGGGCCCGACGGCCGCGCGGTACCTGACGCCGCCCTTCTCACCCAGATCCATCCGCTTGATGATCGGCTCATATTTGCCCAGCACGGCGCCGTACTTGTCCTGCACCGCCTTGTACGACGACATCGCCTCCGCCTCGCTGGCCTGCGACGAGATCGAAACCAGGTAGCCGCCGGTACGATCGGTCTGGGTCTGCTCGGTGACCGGCACGGCCGCAGCGATGCGCGCCGGTGCGGCCGGCTGCGGTGTCAGCGGCATCGGGCTGTCGTTGGCGGCCGACGCATTGGCGTTGGCCGGCGACTTGCGGCCCTTCGGCGTCGCCGCCGGCTTGGTTGCAGGCGTCGCCGGCATCGGCGGATCGGCCGCAGCGGCCTGATTGCCCCCCGTCACGGACAGCGTCTTGATCGGACGCGGATCACTGTTGGGCAAAATGCCGTTGGCGTTGGCCATCTGCGACATCGGGGCCGACCCGGCGCTGACCGGCGGCGGAGCCGCATTCTGGTTCATCTGCGGGAACACCACGCGCGGATTGCCGCCGCGGGCATTCAGATCCATCGGCGTCTCCTCGCGGGACACCAGCTTCTCGCCCCCGTCATTGCCGAGCAGACGATCCGGCACCTTCGGCGTCGGATCCTGCTGGGCCATGATCTTGGTCGGACTGTTGTCGGCGCGAATGATCGGCGGCTCGCCGGTACGGCCGGACGAGATGTAGGTCTTGTAGCCGTAGGCGCCGCCGGTGCCGACCACCGCAAGGGTGAGCACGGCGAGCACGGTGCTCATGCCGCTGCGCCGCCGCGGCCGCTCCTCTTCCTCGCCCTCGTCGTAACCGTCCTGATAGCCGTATTGGCTGTCCTGGAAATCGTTGTCGCCCTGAAACCCCTGCTGTCCTGAGCCCATCTGCCCGAACAGCGCATCGTCATAGCGCGAGGAGTCCGGCTCGTTGTCATCGAAGCCGTTGTCGCGGTTGTAGTCGCGGTCATTCTCGGCAAACCCGTGGCGCGACTCCCCGACGCTGTAGTCGAGCTTGGACAACTGATCGGCGAACTCCGCGTTCGGATAACCCGGCTGCTGCCGGGGAGCGGGCGCGGGCGCGAAGTCCTGGTCCGGGAAACCCGGCTGGCCGCGCGGATCCTGATAGCCCGCCGGAAAGGCCGGCGGTGCAGGCGGCGGCTCGCGGCCGATGTCAGCGAAGGGGTTGGCGGCGGCAGGCTGGGCACGTTGCATCCAGGCCGGAGCGCCGGCCGGAGGCATGCCGGGAACCGGCTGTTCCGGCGCGGGCGCCGCGGGGCGCGCCATCGGACGCGGTTGAGATTGCGGAGTTGCCCGGCCCGAGGCGGCAAAAGGATCGTTCTGCCCGATCAGGCGAGCGAGTTCGGCGAGCGGATCGGCATCGGCCTGCTGGTTTCCACCACGGCCAAAACCATCAGCGGGAAAGGGTCTGTCCTGGTAACGATCAGCCATCGTGATGAAGCGTCCCTGCGGGTGAGCCGCATATGCGTCCTAAGGCGGACCCTGCCAGATTGAGGCCCCCAACTGAAGTCGTGTGTTTCCCCCAATCAGCGCATTGCATCAGGAGCATTAACGCCCAAGATCGCAAGTCCCGACGCCAGAACCGAGACGACGCCCTGAACCATGGCCAAACGTGCCTTGGTCAATTCTGCATCATCATCGATAATGAAGCGTAAATAGGGCAAATCCCGCCCCCGCGTCCAGAGGGCGTGAAATTCGCTTGCAAGTTCATACAGGTAGAAGGCGATCCGGTGCGGCTCATGCGCCAGCGCTGCGCTCTCCACCGTACGTGGGTACAGTGCCAGGCGTTTCAAGAGGTCGTGTTCGGCCGAGTCGGAGAGTTTTTCGAGGTTGGCCTCGCGGAGGAACGCTAACCGCGCCCCCTCGTCCTCCGGCAGGTCCCGGAAGCTTTCTCGCGCATTGCGAAAGATCGAATGCCCCCGCGCGTGGCCATACTGGACATAGAATACGGGATTGTCGCGCGACTGCTCGATGACCTTGGCGAGGTCGAAATCGAGCACGGCGTCGTTCTTGCGGTAGAGCATCATGAAACGGACCGCATCGCGCCCCACTTCATCAACAACTTCCCGCAAGGTGACGAAGTCGCCGGAGCGCTTCGACATCTTCACCGGCTCGCCATTGCGCAACAGCTTGACGAGCTGCACGACCTTGACGTCGAGCACGGCCTGTCCGGCCGTCACCGCTTTCACCGCCGCCTGCATGCGCTTGATGTAGCCGCCGTGATCGGCGCCGAATACGTCGATCAGGTCGGCGAAGCCGCGCTCGAACTTGTGCCGGTGGTTGGCAATGTCGGAGGCGAAATAGGTGTAGCTGCCGTCCGACTTGATCAGCGGACGATCGACGTCGTCGCCATAGGCCGTGGCGCGGAACAGAAGCTGCTCGCGATCCTCCCAATCCTCCACCGGCGCGCCCTTGGGCGGCGGCAGACGGCCTTCATACACGTCGCCCCGCTCGCGCAGGAACTCGATCGTGTCGGCAACCTTGTTGGTGCTGCCTGCAATCAGCGAGCGTTCCGAAAAGAACACGTCATGACGGATGTTGAGCGCGGCGAGATCATCCTTGATCTCGGCCATCATCATCGCGATCGCCTTGTCGCGCACGATCGGCAGCCACTCGGTCTCAGCGAGCGCCTTGAGCTTGTCGCCGTGCTCGGCCGCGAGCGCCTGCCCGACCGGCTTGAGATAGTCGCCGGGATAGAGCCCTTCCGGAATGGCGCCGATGTCCTCGCCCAGCGCCTCGCGATATCTGAGGAAGGCGGAGCGCGCGAGTACGTCGACCTGAGCGCCGGCATCGTTGATGTAGTACTCGCGGGTGACGTCGCGGCCGGCGAACTGCAACAGGCTGCATAGCGCGTCGCCGAACACGGCGCCACGGCAATGGCCGACATGCATCGGCCCGGTCGGATTGGCCGAGACGTATTCGACGTTGACCTTCGGCGCGCCCGGCACCGGCGCAACGCGGCCGTATTCGGCGCCTTCGCGCAGGATCGTCGCCAGCGCCTTCGCCCAAACCGTCGGCTGCAAAGTGAGATTGATGAAACCCGGACCGGCGACGTCGACCTTCGCCACCAGCGCATCTTCGCGCAGGCGCTGGGCGATCTGCTCGGCGAGATCACGCGGCTTAGCCTTCGCCTCCTTGGCGAGCACCATCGCCGCGTTGGTGGCCATGTCGCCATGGCTCGGGTCGCGCGGCGGCTCGACGACCACGCGCGAAAAATCGATGCCCTCGGGCCAGCCGCCATCCTTGGCGAGCGCGGCGCAGATCGCGTGCACGCGGGCCAGCATGTCGGCGAAAAGATAGGGGGTGGACGCTTGTTCAACCATGCCGCCGCCTAACGCAAATCCGGAGTCGAGTCAAAAAGCCGGTGGTGCTCCGTTAAGGCGAAACGGTCCGTCATTCCGGCGATAAAATGGCCGATGCGGCGAGCCCGATCGCCCTCGCCGTCGCAACCGTCCAGCCAGCCCGCGGGCAGCGTCGAACCGTCCTCATGGTAGCGGCCGTACAGGTCGGCGACGATGCGCTCGGCGTCGCGCATCACCCGCATCACCCGCTCATGGCGGTACATCCGCTGCCAGAGAAACCCCTTGATGGTCGCCTCATGCTCGGCCACATCGGCCGGAAATGCCACCAGCGGCCCGCTGTGCCGCCTGATGTCGTGAGGCGACATCGGCTGCGCCCGCGCGATCCGGCGCTCGGCCTCGGCCGCCACGGCGGCGATCAGGTAGGAGATCAGCTCGCGCACCAGCTCGGCGCCGCGCCGGATCGGATCGAGCGCCGGATATTGGCGATCGATCTCGGCGATCATCGCGGCCAGCAGGGGAATTTCCTTGAGGTCGTCGACCGTGAACAGGCCGGCCCGCAGCCCGTCGTCGATGTCGTGGGCGTCATAGGCGATGTCGTCCGCGAGCGCCGCGACCTGGGCCTCGAGCGAGGCGTAGCTCCACAGCTCCAGGTCGAACCGGGTATTGAACTCGGCGATTCCCGGCGGGATCGGCTCCTGCAACGGCCCGTTGTGCTTGACGATGCCCTCGAGCGATTCCCAGGTCAGGTTGAGTCCGTCGAAATCCGGGTAGCGCTGCTCGAACGACGTGACGATGCGCAATGTCTGGGCATTGTGGTCGAAGCCGCCATGGTCCGCCATGCAGCGGTTCAGCGCGCGCTCGCCGGCATGGCCGAACGGCGGATGGCCGAGATCATGCGCCAAGGCCAGCGTCTCCGTCAGGTCCTCGTCGAGGCCGAACTGCCGGGCCAGCGCGCGGGCGATCTGGGCCACTTCCAAAGAATGGGTCAGGCGGGTGCGGTAGTGGTCGCCTTCGTGGAAGACGAACACCTGGGTCTTGTGCTTCAGCCGGCGGAAGGCGGTCGAATGGATGACGCGGTCGCAATCCCGGCGAAAGGGGCTGCGGGTGCGGGACGGCGGCTCGGCGAACAGGCGGCCCCGGCTGCGATCGGGATCGCAGGAATAGGGAGCGCGGGGGGCAGCCATTCCGACCGACACGGGCGATTGTTCCTTTTGCGGTTTGATTCCTCGGCGGAGCCCACTTAACTATGGGGAGCGCCCGGCACCAAATGAATAGGGCATGACGCGCTACCTCGGAGACCTTTCGCCATGACTGATGCCTCGACCGGCCCCGTCACCATCAGCGAACGCGCCGCCCGCCGCATCGGAGAGATCCTCGGCAAGGAGAGCGCCGGCGCGATGCTGCGCATCTCGGTCGAAGGCGGCGGCTGCTCCGGCTTCCAATACAAGTTCGACATCGACCGCGCCAAGGCCGACGACGATCTCGTCATCGAGCGCGATCGCGCGGTCGTGCTGGTCGATCCGGCCTCGGTGCCGTTCCTCGCCGGCTCGGAGGTGGATTTCGTCGACGACCTGATGGGCGCCTCGTTCCGGGTCAATAATCCCAACGCCACCGCCTCCTGCGGCTGCGGCACCAGCTTCTCGGTCTAGCGTCCCCTCGTTGTCGGCTCAGGCCTCCGCCGTCGCAGCCGGGACATCTGACGGCGCAAGCGCCGGCGCCTCGACGTTTGGCGCGGGCGTTCCGATCGCCTTCAGCATTGCCGCCACCATGGCCGGCTTGCGCAACGGCTTGGCCAGAAAGTCGGTCATGCCGGCCTCGCGGCATTGCTTGATGTCGTCCGGGAAGGCGTTCGCGGTCAGCGCGATGATCGGCAGCTCGGCGAGCCGTCCACCCTTGGCCCGGATGGCCCGGGTCGCGGCGATGCCGTCCATTTCCGGCATGCGAACGTCCATCAGCACGAGGTCGAACTCCTGTTCGTCGGCCGCCTTCACCGCCTGCACGCCATCCGGAACGATGCATTTATCGACCGGGAACTCCTGCAGCATCTTCGACACAACCATGCGGTTGGTGGCGTCGTCCTCGGCGATCAGCACGCGCAAGGGACGGCCGAGTGCCTCGATCCGTGCCTTGAGGTCGCCGGCGCCGACCCGGTCGCCGCGCTGATCGGACACCTGCTTGTCGCTCCACGGCAAGGTCAGGCTGAAGCGGAAGGTCGAGCCTTCGCCCTGCACCGACGACACCGCGATGACCCCGCCCATCTGCTCGATGATCCGCCGGGAGATCGCCAGCCCGAGCCCGGTGCCGCCGAAGCGGCGGTTGATCGAGGCATCGGCCTGGGCGAAATCCGTGAACAGCTTGCCGACCCGATCGGCGGGAATGCCGATGCCGGTGTCGGAGACGCGCCACTCGATCGTCGCCCTGTGGTCGTCGCGCGTGCGGCAGGCCACGGCGATGGTGATGCCCCCCTGCTCGGTGAACTTCACCGCGTTGGAGGCGAGATTGATCAGCACCTGACGAATGCGCGCCACGTCGCCCTTGAGCGCCGGCGGCAGCTTCGGATCGATGTCCGCATTGACCAGCAGGCTCTTCGATTTCGCGTTGACGCCCATGATGGCGGTGACCGCCTCGACCAGCGCCGCCGGCGAGAAATCCACCGTCTCGAATTCGAGCTTGCCGGCGTTGAGCTTGGACAGATCGAGGATGTCGTTGAGGATGCGCTGCAGGTTGTCGCCGGACTCGCGGATCGTCATGACCGCGTGACGCTGCTCGTCGTCGAGCTTCGTCTCCAGCAAGGTCGAGGCGAGCCCGAGCACGCCGTTCATCGGGGTGCGGATCTCGTGGCTCATCATTGCCAGGAAGTCGGATTTGGCACGGCTTTCGGCTTCCGCCTGCTCGGCCCGCCAGCGCTCGGTGACGTCGCGGCCGAAGCCGCGATAGCCTGCGAACTTGCCCTCGTGATCCCGCGCCGGCCGCGCCGTCAGCGCCCAACGGCGGCGCTCGCCGCCAGCCACCACGACATGGATCAGAATTTCCGGGATCGACAGCCGCTGCGCCATGCGATCGGCCAACGTCTTGAGCGTCGCCGTATCGGTCGGGCAGAGATATTTCAGCGTATCGATCAGCCGCTCGCCCTTGAGCTGATCGAGCGGAAGCTGGGCCACGTCGGCGAAACGCTGCGGCGCGTCGATCAGCCGGCCCTCGGCATCGGTCTGCCACAGCCAGCTCGCGGCGTTTTCCTGGAATTCCTTCAGGAGCAGCGAGATCGTCTCGTTCTGGCGCTCGTGCCGGATCTGCGCCTTCAGGTTCTCCAGGAACACGTTGCCGTGCGACACCAGGTGCCGCACCATGAACGAGGTGTAGAGCAGCAGGAACACGACGAGCACGAGATAGGTCGCGCCGCCGCACAGAAACAGCGAGCCCACCGAGGCGAGCATCAGGGTCCAGGTGTAGGCGAGACCAGCCCGCGGCACGCTCGACATCGCGAACGCGCCACCGGAGATCATCCCGGTCATCAGCGAACCCACGATGATCTGCAGATGCGGATCGACCTGCGGCATCACGATCAGCGGCAGCGATCCCCAGATCGTCGCCAAGAAGAACGCCTGCAACGTCATCCGGGAGATGGCGCGCTCGGACGCCTCCTGCGGCCGCGACTTGCGCGCGCGCCACCAGCCGCGCAGCGCCATGCCGCCGGCCACGCCGATCGCAGTGCCCCACGCGATGAGGAAGAGATTGGAGACGGTGTTCCAGAACACGCCGAGAATGATGGCCGCGTTCGCGAAATTGATGCCGATTGTCACGGGGACGAGGCGCGCGACGGCATCGACCTGCCGCGCCCGGATGCGCCGGCGATCGCGCTCGGTGAGCGCTTCGTCGTCGAGACCCTCGATGGCGCCGAAGCCGCCGATCCAAAGGAAGAACGCGCCCAGCGGACTGGCGCTTGCGGTTCGCTTCGAACTCGTGGGATCCCCAGGCCAATTCATGAGGGCGCGATGCTTTCCTTGTGGTCCCTTGCCATGCCTGATCGGCTGCTTCAGCCGCGTTAATTGTTCCGCCCGTAGAATTACGGAACCTCCGAATGCGCGCGCCGGCAGCGCCGGATGCAACTCATCGTTCCCGCGGCACGATGTGCCCGAGTCATGATCGTCGGTTTCCCCCTCGTTCAGGTCGAGGGCGCAGGGAATGCCGGGTGCTGGCCGCAACCCATGGCCCGCCTGCAGAAAGAAAGCAGGCGGCAGTCACCACAGGTCCAGCCGGTCAACCGGCATTCCCTGCACGACGGCTCTACGCCTTATACGCATTCTCCCCGGGGACCGGGCTGTCTTGCCCCCGTGACCGGCGGATCATCGTCACCACCGGCGTGGCCTCAGCGTCGGGAGACCAGGACCATGCGATTTCGGCGTGCGCCCTGTGCCGTTCGTCCGCACGGCATCACGCCATGCTGCGGCCCACGACGCCCATCGCATCCCACCCCGCGTGTCGTGACGATCGCGATACGCCCCTCGTGCCGGGGCGGGACGGCGACATAGGAGCATGAATTCTGTAAAAGCGAAACCACGATATTTTTCGCACCGGGACTGGACAGGGCAAATCAGCTTGAAGGCGCTCGTGAAATTAATCTCTCGGCGCACGCTATTCGACGCCGGCTGCGCCCATTGGCATCGCCAACATGGGTCATGCGGTGGATCGATTTGCCCGACGTGCACGCGGGATCGCAATCACCACGTCGTTGTTCGCTGATCCCTCACAGCACCGCGCCGGAGGCGTAGGCACTGGCCCAATGCGGAAAACCGTTTTCGGCGGCACGCGCCGCCGCGTGATCCCAGTCATAGGTCAGCGCCAGCAGCTCGGCCTGCCAATGTCCGCGTCGCTCGGTCAGAACCGCGTAGCGCGCGTGCGGCGAGCGATGTTCGAGCTGGGCTGCGATCGGGATGTCGCCGAACACCGGGCAGCCGACGCTGCCGGGGTTGATCACCAGCGGCCCACGGGGCACCTGCACCACCGCCTGTCGATGGCTGTGGCCGCACAGGACCAGCGTGGCACCGCCGATGTTGGTGAGACGTGAGATGAGCACGTCGCGGCGCGCCGGGACGTAGCGGCCATCGTCCAGCATCTCTTCGAGCAGGAGGGCGCAGTCATCGTCTGGCGTGCCATGCACAGCGAGGATGCCATGCTCCAGCGCGATCCGCGCCGGCAGGGCGTGCAACACACGGCGCTGTTCAGCGGTCAGCGCGGCCTGCGCGAAGCGGCCGGCCGGAGAGAGCTTCTCTTCCGGCAACTCCTCGATCCAACGATCGTGGTTGCCGCGCACCGTGGGCAGCGTCAGGGATTGCAGCAGATCGAACGTCTCCCGCGGCCACAGCGGGCTGGTCACGCAGTCGCCAAGATTGACCGTGGCGTCGACACCGCGCATCTTGATGTCCGCGAACACCGCCTCCAGCGCCGGCAGATTGCCATGCACGTCGGAAATCACAGCCAGCCGCATTGTCGCCCCCTCGCAGTCCCGTCTCTCTTCAGTCGCTTGAGGTAGAACTCTAGCATCCTCGTCATTGCGAGCGAAGCGAAGCAACCCAGAGTCCTTGGCGGCCCTGGATTGCTTCGCTTCGCTCGCAACGACGGTGGAGACGCCGGATGGACTAAAGCGCGGCGCCTCCTCGCTCCGTCTATACTGCAGCGGAGGCGGTGGCCTCGGCGCTCACGACGCTGAGGCGTCGCTGCGCGTCTTCAGCTCCCATGCAGCCACATCCTCCCCGTCATGCCCCCGCAGGCGGGCATCCAGTACGCCGCGGTCCATCGGTATCGCCACAACCGCCTCGGCGCACTGGATCACCCGGTCGAGCCGGGCGAAGACAGTCGCGTTTGTCGCGAGGGCACTGCTCCCTTGGTGGTTGCGAAAATTCCCTCACTGCAGCGCCCCGATCGCGAACACATCCGCGCGCTCGATGATCAGGTCGCGGAACAGGCGGGCGCGGTGCGACATCCATTGCGGGTCGGGATAGACGACGTGAAGCGGCAGCGACGGAACGTCGTAGTCGGGTAGCAGATGGATGAGCCTGCCTGACGCAATGTGTTGAACCGCGCACCAGTCCGGCAGCACGGCGGCGCCGAGGCCTTCCAGCGCCGCCAGGGTCATGATGTCGGCGTCGTCGCAGGTGAGCGAGGGCGTGATGCCGACGACGTGGCGGCCGGTTTCGGATTCGAGGCTCCACTCGTTCTTCGGCGACAGCCGCGAATAGGTCACGCAGGGGAGCTGGCGCAGATCATTGGGCAACCGCGGCGGGCGGTGTCTTGCGAGCAGCGATGGCGCCGCAACCAGCAGCCGCTTGACCGTGCCGACGCGCCGCGCGACCAGCGAGCTGGAGCTGAGCACGCCGATGCGGATGGCGAGCTCCGTCCCGGTCTCCACGAGGTCGACGAACTGCTCGGTGAAGCGGATGTCGAGCCGCACCTCGGGATAACGGCGGCCATATTCGGCGAAGACGTCGCTGAAGAAATGGCGGCCGAACGAGGTCGGCACCGTCATCCGCAAGGTGCCCGAGGGCGCGCCGACGCGCTTCGGCGACGGCATGCCCGCGCTCTCGAACAAGGTGACGATGTCCTTGGCGAGCTTGAGGACGCGATCGGCCTCGGCGGTCGGCCGGAGCTTGCGCGTGGTGCGGACGAACAGGCGACAGCCGAACTGCTCCTCCAAGAGCGCGATGCGCTTGGTGATCGCCGGCTGTCCCAGGCCCAGATCGGCCGCGGCCTGGGTGAAGCTGCCGGCCTCCATGACGCGGATGAAGGTCTGCAGCGCGTCGATCCGGTCCATCCATTCCTCCCCGGAATGAGTTTTATTCTCGTCATTCCGTATACGTCAGGAGGCGGGCTGGTCTAGCCTCTCAAAAAATCAAACGGAGGGGAGACCATGGAGAAGTCGATTGGCATCGTCGGGGCCGGCATCGGCGGGCTGCACCTGGCGCTGTATCTGCAGAAGCAAGGCATCCAGGCTACGGTTCTGACCGACCGCGAGCCGGAACAGTATGCTGCAACGCGGTTGATGAACACGGTGGCCCATCACGGCATCACCGTGGCGCGCGAGAACGAGCTCGGCGTGAACCACTGGGACAGTCCCGAATTCGTCTATCACCACCACGATCACTACTTCAATTTCCCCGGCAGCCCCCTGCTC
Organism: Bradyrhizobium sp. HKCCYLRH1034; assembly: GCF_051168375.1. Taxonomy (NCBI): domain Bacteria; kingdom Pseudomonadati; phylum Pseudomonadota; class Alphaproteobacteria; order Hyphomicrobiales; family Nitrobacteraceae; genus Bradyrhizobium; species Bradyrhizobium sp. HKCCYLRH1034. Next base: position 273,773 of record NZ_JBNPUW010000007.1, read on the forward strand.
TTTCGCGGGGCCTTCAAGCAGCCGAGCCGCGCGGTCGACTACCGGATCTACCTGCCGGCGCTGATGAAGGATTTCGAGGACCGCGGCGGCGCGATCGAATATGCCAGCATCCAGGACGACGACATTCCGGCGCTGGTGGCGCGCTTCGACCTGCTGGTGGTCTCGACCGGCAAGGGCGCGCTGGGGCGGATGTTCAGCCACCGGCCGGAGCTGTCGCCCTACAACCAGCCGCAGCGCCTGCTCTGCGTCGGCCTCTATGACGGCGTCGACCACGGCAGCCCCGAGGGCGACGATCCGCGCGGCGTGACGCTGTCGGTCTCTCCGGGCCATGGCGAGATGATCGTGATTCCGACGCTCACCTTCGGCGGCATGAAGACGGCGCTGCTGATGGAGAACATTCCCGGCGGTGACATGGCCGAGCTGGTGTCGCTCAACTACGACGCCGATCCCTCGGCCTTCCGGCAGACGCTGCTCGACAAGCTGGAGAAGCACCATCCGCACACCTACAACCGGATCGACACGCACCGCTTCGATCTGCAGCCGCTGGACCTCTTGCAGGGCGCCGTGGTGCCGACCGTGCGGCGCTCCTCGGTCAGCTTCGACGACGGCAAGATCGCGATTGCGCTCGGCGACGTGCACTCCGTGGTCGATCCGATGATGGGCCAGGGTGCCAACATGGCCTCCTATGCCGCGTTCGAACTCGGCAAGGCGATCACCGAGGCGGTGGCGTTCGACGACCGCTTCGTCGAAACGGTCGATCGCGCGCGCGAGAACCGCGTGCTCGCCGCGGCGCGCTGGACCAACCTGATGCTGCAGCCGCCGTCGGAGGCGATGGGCCGGCTGATCTTCACCATGGCGCAGGATCGCGGGCTCTGCGACGAGTTCACCGACAATTTCAACTACCCGGAGCGGCAGTGGGACCGGCTGGCGAGCGACCGGCGCATTCATGCCTGGATCGACGAGCGGACGCGGCTCGCGGCGTGAGGCGTGATGACGGAGAGCGGCCGATGAGCCATCATCCGGATGCCGTGGGTTTTCGCGCAGCCGCGTCGCGGTTCTCCACCGGCGTGACCGTCGTCACCAGCAGCGATGGCGACGGCGCGCCGGTCGGCATGACCGCCAACAGTTTCACCACGGTCTCGACGCAGCCGCCGACGGTGCTGGTCTCGCTCAAGCGCGGCCGCACCTGGCAGGCGGTGAGCGCGTCCGGCCGCTATGCGGTGAATGTGCTCGCGGCCGATGATGTCGCGATCGGCCGGCATTTCGCCGGCGCGGCCCTCGCACAGGGCGCGCCTGCCTTGGACGCGCGTGACGGCTTCTTCCTGCTGCCGGCGGCCATTGCGCAATTCGGCTGCGAGGTCGTGAACACGGTCGAGATCGCCGACCACACGCTGTTCATCGGCGAGGTCCGCTGGTGCCGCCACCAGGACGGCCTGCCGCTGGCATTCTACGCCAGCCGGTTTCGCAATGGGCTGGGCGCGGAGATAGTGCCAAGCGATGGGCTGGCGTATCCGGCGGAGGGGTGGACGATCTGATCGTGGTGCGCGGTGGGCACGGCGCTGCGCGCCTTTGCCCACCCTCCAAGTCAGTGGAAAATCTGATGCGGTCCGCCGGGACGACTTAGTGAGCCAAACATCGTCACATTGAAGACTGCGGGTCCGGCACAGTCGTGAGGCTCAACCGCCGATCGGTCCGGGGTCGATGCCCCCCGTTGTGGCGGCTCCAGAATGACCGGAGCGCGGCCACGTGACGATCGAACCTAATTTTACTTCCCGTCCGGCGTCGTCGTCAAATGGATCGGCACTGCAGGCACGAGGCCTCAGGCTGATGATCCACAGCAGTTCCGCTCGTCCTGGACTAGCGACGCTCGTTCAGCATCGGGAAGCCGCGCCGATGCCAGACCGGATAGGCCGCCGGCGTGTCGTTCGCGGCGTCGAGCGTGGCCACCTGCTCCGCCGTCAGGCTCCAGCCGACCGCGCCGATAGTCTCGATCAGCTGGCTCTCGTTGCGGGCGCCGACGATGATGGTCGCGACCGTCGGGCGCTGCAGCAGCCAGTTCAGCGCCACCTGCGGAATGTTGCGCCCGCCTGTGATTCCCACGCCATCCGCCTTGACCGGAGTGGTCGCGGCTTGATCTAACCGGGGCCGTTTCTCCTTCCCCCCGGGAACCTCAAGCCAATGCGTATCGCCACTTGGAACGTCAATTCGGTCCGGCAGCGGATCGATCACCTCCTGACCTGGCTCAAGGAATGCTCCCCGGACATCGTCTGCCTGCAGGAGATCAAGTGCACGGACGACGCATTCCCAAGGCTCGAGATCGAGGCGCTCGGCTACAACGTGGTGACGCACGGCCAGAAGACCTTCAACGGCGTCGCGCTGTTGTCGAAGCTGCCGTTCGACGAAACCAAGTCCGGGCTCGACGGCGATGCCGAGGACGTGCATGCGCGCTTCCTGGAGGGCGTGGTCAGTCTCAAGCACGGCGTGGTGCGCATCGCCTGCCTCTACCTGCCCAACGGCAACCCGCCGAACACGGAAAAATATCCCTACAAGCTCAAATGGATGTCGCGGCTTCGTGACTACGCGCGTGAGCGGCTGAAAACCGAGGAGCCGCTGATCCTCGCAGGTGACTTCAACGTGATCCCCGCTGCCGCCGACGTCTCCAACCCCGAGGCCTGGGTCGAGGACGCGCTGTTCCGCCCGGAGACGCGCGAGAGCTTCCAGTCGCTGCTCGGCCTCGGGCTCACCGACGCGCTGCGCGCCGTCACCGATGCGCCGGGGCAGTACACGTTCTGGGACTATCAGGCCGGCGCCTGGCAGAAGAACGCGGGGATCCGGATCGATCACCTGCTGTTGTCGCCGCAGGCCAGCGACCGGCTGGTCGAGGTCGGCATCGACAGCTATGTCAGGGCCTGGGAGAAGCCGTCGGATCACGTGCCGGTGTGGGCCGATTTCGATCTCGAGACCGCGTAACTCGAGGACGGTCCATGACGATCTACACACGGCGGCAATTGTTTCCGCTCGCAATCGTGCCGCTGCTGGCGGCGAAGCCGGTGCTTGCCGCCGACCTGCAGGCCACCATCGCCGGCATCGAAGCCGACAGCGGCGGGCGACTCGGCGTGGCGCTGCTGGACACCGCGAGCGGGGCGCTCAGCGGCCATCGGCTCGACGAGCGTTTCCCGATGTGCAGCACCTTCAAGGCGCTGCTGGCGGGCGCGATCCTCACCAAGGTCGATGCCGGCACCGAGCAGCTCTCGCGCCGCATTCCCATCGCGCAAGGAGACATCCTGTCCTACGCGCCGGTCACCAAGGCCTATGTGGGGACGTCGGGCCTGTCGGTCGGCGAATTGTGCGAGGCGACCGTGACGCTCAGCGACAACACGGCGGCGAATCTGCTGCTGGCGAGCCTCGGCGGCCCCGCCGGCCTGACCCGCGCCATCCGCGGCTTCGGCGACGCCATCACCCGGCTCGACCGCATCGAGCCTGCGCTCAATGAAAGTGTGCCCGGCGATCCCAGGGACACCACGACGCCCGCGGCGATGGCGCAGACCTTGGCGAAGCTGACGACCGGCACGGCGCTGTCGGCGGCATCGCGCGACATCCTGAATGGCTGGCTGATCGCCTGCAAGACCGGTGGCGCCAAGCTGCGCGCCGGCCTGCCCGGCGAATGGCGCATCGGCGACAAGACCGGCGCGGGCGAGCGCGGCAGCAGCAACGATGTCGCCGTGATCTGGCCGACAGGGCGCGTGCCGGTCGTCGTGAGCAGCTATCTCACCGAGACCAAGGCCAGCGACGACAAGCGCAACGCAGTTCACGCAGCGGTCGGCCGAGCCGTCGCCGGCGCGCTCGGGGCCTGAGCCTCGCGATAGATCGCGGCGATCGCGTCGAATCCGGTGCGCAGCTGGCGCATCTGGCGGCCCGCGAGGCGCACGCCGAGACCGGCGCTCTCCGGCAGCAGGCTTGCCGCGGCGTAGAGGCCGTCGATGCGGGACAGCGCATCGGCGAGACGCTGGCGGAGCGCGGTGAGATCGTTCGTCAGCGGCAGCATCAGCACGGCCGAGCCGAATGCGCGATGACCGTTGAAGACGGCGACATCAGGATCGCGCAGCTGCATGCGGTCGATGAGGAGCGGCGCCTCGCCCGTCCGGCGCACGACGAGCGCGGAGTCGAGCTCGCGGAACAAGCGCCCCTGCCCGTCCGGATCATGCATCGTGAAGGCGTCGGTCACGAGGGCCAAAGCATCGGCGGCGCAGTGCAGTTCGAGCACCTGGCATAACGCAGCCCCGGGAAACAGAATACGCGGCTCCGGCCGATAATCGAGCCTGGCGCCGGTCTCGACCCGGAGCAGCACCTGCTCCATGGCACGTGCGCCCGGCTCGGCGCGATGGACTGAGGTGGCGCCCTGCGTGGTCACGCAAACGGCTGCACCCGCATGTAGCGTGAAGCGCTGCGTCAACCGGTCCTCGCCATGCACCGCGCCACTGCCGGTCTGCAGGATCACGCTGAGCAGGTCCGGCCGCTCGGCATCGGTGTGAAAGCTGCGTGTCAGCACGAACGGCCACGCGAACAGCCGGCGGTCGATCACCGTGCGGCCGCCGCGGCGAACGAAGGAGAGATCGAGCCGCGGCGGCTCTGGGGCTGAAGCGCTCACGTGCGGAACAGCACCTCGCGCTCGAGCAGATCGACGATCGCATCAATACCCTCGCCGCGTCGGCAGTTGGTCAAGAGCACCGGACGGCCGCCGCGCACCTCGGCCGCTTCGCGCTCCATGCGATCGAGATCGACGCTGACATGCGGGGCGAGATCGACCTTGTTGATGACGAGCAGATCGGCGCGGATCACGCCGGGGCCGCGCTTGCGCGGGATGTCGTCGCCGCCGGCGACGTCGATCACGAACATCCAGAAATCGGTGAGGTCGCGCGAGAAGGTCGAGGCGAGATTGTCGCCGCCGCTCTCCAGCAGGATCAGCTCGACGCCCGGAAAGCGCCGCTCCAATTCGTCGGCGGCCTCGATGTTGAGCGTCGGGTCCTCGCGGATCACGGTGTGCGGACAGGCGCCGGCTTCGACCGCCGACACGCGCGCCGGGTCGATCAATCCCGAGCGGCGGACGCGCTCGGCATCCTCGGCGGTGACGAGATCGTTGGTGATGACCGCGATGTCGATGCCGCGCGCCTGCAGCGCCGGGATCAGGCGCTCGACCAGAGCGGTCTTGCCGGAGCCGACCGGACCGCCGATGCCGACGCGCGCGGCGATCATCGGCGCATCGGTGCCGGTGAGAGCGAGACGGCTCATCGCAGCATGAACCTCCTCGCGAGCGGCACGGTCGTCGCAGGCGGGCACATCAGCAGCTTGCCGTCGGCGCGGACCTCGAAGGTCTGCGGATCGACCTCGACATGCGGCATCGCCGCGTTGCGGACCATGTCGGTCTTGCGCAGCCAGCGCACGTTCTTGATCTGCACGGTCTCACGGCCGAGCCCAAGCTTAGCGCGGATGCCGGCGTCGACCGCGAGCTTCGACATGAAGTTGACGCCGAGCCGCTGTGGCGCTGCGCCGAGCGCGCCCCACATCCGCTTCTGGATCATCGGCTCGGAGAGACCCAGACTGCCATTGCCGTCGCCCATCGCGGCCCACACCGGGAAGCCGTTCTTGATCACCATGTAGGGCTTGAGGCCGAACGAGGCGCGCGGCCACAGCACGAGATCGGCCATCTTACCGACCTCGATGGAACCGACGACATGATCGATGCCGACGGCGATGGCGGGATTGATCGTGAGCTTGGCGACGTAGCGCTTGATGCGCTCATTGTCGGCGCGCGCGGTGGTCTCCTCGGGCAGCCGACCGATGCGGTCCTTCATCACGCTGGCGAGCTGCCAGCATTTGGCGACGTTCTCCGCGAGCCGGCCCATGCCCTGCGTGTCCGTGCCGAAGATCGAGATCGCGCCCATGTCGTGAAGAAAGTCTTCTGCGACCATCGACTGCGCGCGCACCCGCGCCTCGCCGAACATCACGTCCTCGGGCGCATTGTAGTTGAGCTGATGACAGATCATCGTCATCGGCACGCCCTCCTCCATGCCATAGGAGGTGTAGGGATTGGTCGGATTGGTCGAGGACGGGATCACGTTCGGCCAGGACACCACCTTGAGCAGGTCGGGTGCATGGCCGCCGCCGGCACCCTCGACGTGATACATGTGGATGGTGCGGCCGTCGACCGCCGCCATCGTGTCCTCGCAGAAGCCGTATTCGTTGATCGAGTCGGTGTGCAGATGCACGGCGAAGTCGTTGCGGTCGGCGGCGATCAGGCTCTTGTCGATGACGTCGGGCGCGGCGCCAAAGTCCTCGTGGATCTTGACCGACATGCCGCCGGCCGCGACCGCCTCCTCGACCGCTTCGGGGTTGGAGCCGCCGCGGCCGAACAGCGCGTAGTTCAGCGGCGAGAACTCGATCGATTTCAGGAAGTGCCCGAAATTCGGCCCCGAGCCGGAGCCGACATCGAACACCGGCCCGGAGCCGTTGCCGATCATCGTCGTGGTGCCGCCGGCCAGCGCATGGTCCGACTGTTCCGGCGAGATCAGATGCGCGTGGCTTTCGATCGCGCCGGCGGTGACGATGAACGGGCCGCCGGCGATCGGCGCGGTGGTGTGGCCGACCACCATGTCCGGATGCACGTCCGGCATCACGTCGGGATTGCCGGCCTTGCCGATGCCGACGATACGCCCGTCGCGGATGCCGATGTCGGCCTTCACGATGCCGGCGACGGCGTCGACGATGGTCGCGTTCTTGACGACGACGTCGAGGATCTTGTGGGACGACGTGCGGTGGCCGGCGATGGCCTCGCCGTCGCGCAGGTTCTTGCCGGCGCCGACCAGCAGCTCATGGCCGTAGGTCGTGTAGTCGTGCTCGATCTCGGCGAGCAGGCTGGTGTCGGCGAGCCGGATGAGATCGCCCTTGGTGGGGCCATACAGCTCGGCATAGGCGCGGCGGGTCAGCGTGGCCATGATCTAAGCTCCCAGATAGCCGCGCGACTGCGCGAGTTTCAGCCCGGTCTCGCGCGCGCCGGCCGCGTCGAGCGGGCCGTTGACGAGTCCGGCCTGGCCGCGCACGATGCGGTCGCCGGTGATCGGCACGAGGCGTACCGATTTGGTGACGCCCGGCTCGAAACGGACGCCGAGTCCAGCCGGACGATCAATCTTCATGCCCCAGGCGGCGGCACGATCGAACAACAGTGCGCGGTTGACCTCGAAGAAGTGGGTGTGGCTGCGCACCTGGATGTCCCGGTCGCCGGTGTTGACGACGTCGATGGTGACGGCCGGCAACGCGGTGAACATCTCGATGTCGCCAGGGCCTTCGATGATCTCGCCGGGCACGATGTCGTCGGCGACGGCGCCCTCAGCCGGCTGGATCGGCTCGAACAGCGCCATCACCTTGGTGCCCTCGGCAAACATCAGCTCGACATAGAGCATCGGGATCATCTGGGCGACGCCGGGCTCGACGTCGTCGGTCGTGAGCAGCCGTCCCGCCATGTCGCGGATCTCGGCATAGGGCAGATTGCGGCGCGCCGCGGTCATCACCTCGTCGGTGATGTAGGCCACCGCCTCCGGATGGCTGAGCCTGATGCCGAGCAAGCGGTTGCGCCGCGCCATCTGCGCGGCGTTGAAGATCACGAGACGATCCATCTCGGTCGGCGACAGGTTCATCATGGCGCGGCACCTCTGGTCAGGTCGTGAACATGCGCACGTGCCGCAGCGGACCGCGCGACACGGCGATGTCGATGAAGGGCGTGAAGCTCGACGGCATCGCGTCGTCGTCGGGTGTCTCGTCGAGCAGATCAGCGAGCCGTGCGCGGGCAAGCGCGAGGCTGCGCTGCGACTCGATGTGGCCGATCAGGCCGAGCCGCACGGCGGCGCTGACGAGGCCGGCGACGAGGGTCCAGCCGGAGACCAGTTCGGCCGCGTCGAGGCTAAGGCCGGCATCGCGGCCGGTGATGGCTTGTACCACCGGCAGATGTCCGAGCCGCGCATCGGTTGAAACGCGGGCACGGTACGCCTGAGACAACGGACCGGCGAGCTTGACCCAGACGCCGAGCAGCGCCCTGCCCGCGCGCCGCGAGCCCTCGCGCATCTCGGCCGACGGCGTTGTCGCCTCGGCGAGGCGATCCACGGCGGCGATCGCGGCAATGTCGTCGGCGTGCCAGGCGCGGCGGAGCAGGATGCGATCCATGCTGGCCCAGCGCTGCGCGAGGTGATCGGCAATAACGCCGTCGAGGTCGGCGCGACCGGACAGCAGGCCGTCGGCCGCGAGGCCTTCGATGCCCCAGGAGAACGCAAAGCCGCCGGCGGGAAAGGCACTGTCGCCGAGCTGCAGCAGCGCGAGCACCTCGCCGCGGTCAAACATGATCGCGCTCCACGACCTCGCCGGCATCGAGCAGCGGCTGGATGCGGGCGCGATAGGTGTCGAGCGGGGCATCGAGCAGCACGATCAGATGATCGTCTTCGAAGCGGACGCGCCAGTGCAGGTTGCCGGCGTGCCAGCCGAGCTTCAGCGCACAGGCCGGATCGCGCGCGCGCAGGTGCCAGACCTGCTCCTCACCGAAGCGGGCGATGATCGCGCGATCGGAATCGAGATGCAGCAGCGCGCCGTCGACGAGCTGTTCGTCTCGATCGAGGCTGACGGCGCAGTCGGTGCCGCGATCGGTGGTCAGCCGGAAGCGCCTGCGGCCGGCGTCCTCCGGCGGCACGAACAACAGCTCGATGCCGCCGCGATGCTCCAGCGCATGGAGCCGGCCGGCATAGGCCCTGTCGTCGGCGCGTCCTATGATGCCGTGCAAACGGAGCATCGGCGTGATTTCCTCTCGTTGACGTCATCACTGTCATTCCGGGGCAGCCCGCCAGGGCTGAACCCGGAATCTCGAGATCCTCAGGTACGCAATTGCGCACCATAGTTCGATGCTGTCGCATCGCCCCGGAATGACTGTGGAGACGGTTGGTACCTCCCAGCGCACTACCGCAGCGTCGCCGACACCTCCTGCGACGTCACGAGAATGACCTCGCCGTCGAGGATCGGCTTGGCGACGCCGAAGAAGGTCGCCACCGCGGCGGAGCCGTTGTGGCGGTCCATCGCGGCCTTGTCGGCGAAGCGCTCGTAGGTGGTGAACAGACCGGGCTCGGTCTCGCTCTGCGAGATGAAGAACCCGATCGTCTCCGGCTCGTTGGCCGCGACATGGGCCGCGACGGCGACGAGAGCGTCGCGCATCGTGGCCTCGTGTCCCGCCTTGGCCCTGATGACCGCGGTGATGGTGATCATCAGAAGGTCTTCCAGTCGCCGTCGGCCTCGAACGCCGCCGCCGCCTGGTAGATGGTGGATTCGGCGTAGTCCTTGCCGATCAGCATCAGGCCGACCGGCAGGCCGTCCGAGAGGCCGCACGGCAGGGTCATCGCCGGATGGCCTGTCACGTCGAACGGGCTGGTCGTCGCGGTCATCTCGAAGGCGCGCTGCACCACCTCGGCGAGCGGCGCATCCTTGGCCGGGATCGGCGTGGCGACGCACGGCAGGGTCGGCATCAGCAGCAGGTCGTAGGAGCCGAACATGGCATCATAGGCCGCCTTGGCCTGAATCGCGATGTTGCGCGACTTGGCGTAATAGCGGCCGCGATAGTGCTCGAGGCCCCACTGCCCGACCAGCATGGTCAGCTTCAACGTCACCGACAGATCGTCGGCGCGCGTGCGCCAGCCGGAATGCGCATCGAGCAGACCGACGTCGTAGAGGCCCTTCCAGTTGAACCCCATGCCGTTGCCGAGCATCATCTGCACGAGGAAGCCTTCGAGCGTGATTGGATTCCATGCCGCCAGCGCATGCATGTGTTCGGGGATCGAGACTTCCGACACGCTCGCGCCCATCTTGGCGAAGCGCTCCGCGCCAGCCTTGACCTTGGCGACCACGCCCTCTTCCATGTTGGGCGCGCTGAAGCCTTCCTTGAGCACGCCGATCTTGAGACCCTTGACGCCCTTGCCGAGCGCCTCGGTGTAGGCCGAGACCTTCGGCGCATATTGCCGGGGATCGAGACCGTCGGCGCCGGCCAGCACTTCGAGCAGCAGCGCATTGTCGGCGACCGACTTGGTCATCGGCCCGGTGTGGTCGATCGTCGATTCGATCGGCATCACGCCGGTGTAGGGCACGAGGCCGTGGGTCGCCTTCATGCCGTAGATGCCGCAATAGGAAGCTGGAATGCGGATCGAGCCGCCCTGGTCGCCGCCGATCGCCATGTCGACCTCGCCGGCCGCCACCAGCGCGGCGCTGCCCGACGACGAGCCGCCGGCCGAATAGCCCATCTTCCAGGGGTTGTGCACCGGCGCCGGATCGGAGGTGTGGCTGCCGCCGGACAGGCAGAAGTGCTCGCACACCGCCTTGCCGACGATGGTGCCGCCGGCATCGAGAATGCGGGAGACGATGGTGGCGTCGGCGGCGGGAATGAAACCTTCGAGCGTGGTCGAGCCGTTCATCATGGGAACGCCGGCGAGCGCGACGTTGTCCTTCAGCACGACGCTACGGCCGGCGAGCTTGCCGCCCGCTGCGCCCTTGACCTCGGTCTTGATCGCCCAGGCGTTGTACTTGTTCTCCTTCGGCATCGGCTTGGCGCCCGGCGTGCGCGGATATTTCACCGGCGGCAGCGGGTTCGGCAGCTCGTCAATGATATCGTACTGGTCGAACATGCCGCCCATCAGCGACAGATATTCGGCGGCCTCCTCGACCGTCATGTTCATGTGCAGGCTGGCGGCGAGATCGGCGACTTCCTCGGCATTCGGGCGTTTGATGGACATGAGTCATCCTTTCTTGTGAGGACAAGCTGGGCAGAGACAGCAGATTGTCAGTTCAATGGGCCGGCGCAGCTGCGCCGGTACGGGCTCTAGCTCGGGACCATCTGACCTTCCCGGGCCAGGAGAGTCTCACGGTCGAGTTCCTCGGTGATACGCCCCTTCTGGATGTGCAGGATGCGGTCCGATAACGACGTGATGAATTCGAGGTTCTGCTCGACCACGATCAAAGACATCTTCCAGCGCGACTTCAACGCCAGCAGCGTCTCGATGATCTCCTCGATGATCGACGGCTGGATGCCTTCGGTCGGTTCGTCCAACAGGATCAGCTTCGGCTTGGTGCACAGGCAGCGTGCCAGCGCCAGCAATTGCTGCTCGCCGCCGGACAGCGCGCCGCCGCGGCGGTCGAGCAGGCGGACCAGCCGCGGAAAATCCTGCAGCACAGCATCGATGACGCTACGGTCCTCCTTGGGAGCCGCGGCGAGCCCCATGCGCAGATTTTCCATGACCGAAAGGTCCGGAAAGATCTCCCGGCCCTGCGGCACCAGACCGATGCCGAGCCGCGAGCGCTCGTGCGGCTTGAGATGCGTGATGGCTCGGCCTGCGAACACCACCGAGCCGTCGGTGGTTGGCAGATGCCCCATCAGCGTGCGCAACGCCGTGGTCTTGCCCATGCCGTTATGGCCGAGGATGCCGAGATATTCGCCGTCGGCGACCGTCAGGTCGACGCCAAACAGGATCGGGATCCGGCCATAGCCGGACTTGAGCCCGTTGACTTCGAGAAGCGCACTCATGCCGCCACCTTCTTGCCGAGATAGACGTCGCGGACGCGCTGGTCGGCGAGCACCTTGTCCACGGTGTCCTCGACCAGCACGCGGCCCTGGTGGAACACCGTCACGCGCTTGGCGATCTGCTTGATGAACTCCATGTCGTGCTCGACGACCACGATCGCACGGGTCTGGTTGATCTCACGGATGATCGCAGCGGTGTGGAAGGTCTCCTCGTCGGTCATCCCCGCGGCGGGCTCGTCGAGCAGGATCAGCTCGGGCTCGGCGGCGAGCACCATGCCGATCTCGACCCATTGGCGCTGGCCGTGCGACAGCGTCGCGACGATGCTGTCGGCGTAGTCGGTCAGCCGGATCATCTCGAGCACGGCATTGACCGCCGGACCCTGCTGGCGCGGGGTCGCCTTGCGGCGCACCGCCATCCAGATGTTCTCGCGCACCGAGAGGCCGTTGAATACGTTCGGGACCTGGGTCTTGATGCCGATGCCCATGCGCGCGATCTCGTGCGACAGCTTGCCGGCGATCGGCATGCCGCGGAACGCGATGCTGCCCGACGTTGGCACCAGTTGTCCGGTCAGCGTCTTGAAGAACGTGCTCTTGCCGGCGCCGTTCGGGCCGATCAGGCAGCGCAGCTCCATCTCCTGCAGGGTGAAGGTGATGTCGTCATTGGCGACGACGCCGCCGAAGCGCATCGTCAGGTGCTCGGCCTTGAGCAGAGGAACCAGGTCTGCCATGTCATTCGGCTCCTGCAGGATGCGGCGCCGCAGCGGATTGCACCGGTGGACCATTGGCTTTCGGCTTGGAGTCCGGCATCAGCCGCATCACGAGATCGCGGGCGGTCGGCACCATGCCCTTCGGCAGCAGCAGCACGAAGATCACCAGCACGCCGCCGAGCACGAGGTTGGAGTTCAACAGCTGCTGCGAGCCGATATAGGCGACGATGTATTCGATGACGACGCAGCCGATGATCGGCCCCAACAAGGTGCCGAGCCCGCCGACCGTGATCCAGATGATGATCTCCGCCGACAGCGACAGGCTGAAGATGGTCGGACTGACGAAGGCGCCCCAGTTGACGTAGAGCGCGCCGGCAAGCCCAGCGATCGCACCGCCGAGAATGAAGGTCAGGCACTTCACCAGCCGCGGGTCGTAGCCGAGCAGCGAGGCCCGCACCTCGTTCTCGCGCACCGCGACGATGATGCGCCCGGCCGGCAACGCCAGCAGCAGACGCAGCAGCAGGAACACGCCGAGCAGCACATAGGCCGTGGTCCACCACGACTGCTCGGGCGACAGCACGGTCGAGGGATCGAACGGCATGTTGAAGGTCGGCACCGCCGGCATGCCGTTGAAGCCGCCGAGCAGCGCCTTGCCGATCTTGTACGCATCGCCCGAGGTCGAGTTGACCGAGTTGAACAGGATCAGGGTCACCGTGAGCGTGATGACGCCGAGATAGACGTCGGAGATGCGGCCGAAGAAGATGAAGTAGCCGAGGATCGCCGCGAACGTCGCCGGGACCGCGATGGCCACCAGGATCGCAGGCGTCGAGTCCTGGAAATTGATGGCCGCGATCGCATAGGCATAGCCGCCGAGCCCGAAGAACGCGGTCTGCCCGAACGACAGGATGCCGCCGAAGCCCCAGATGAAGGCGAGGCTGAGCGCCAGCACCGCCATTGCAGCGAACAGCGTCAGCTGCATCAGCGCGAACAGCTCGATCACGCTCGGCACGATCGCAATCGCTACGATGGCAAGGACGATCGCGCCCACCTGGCCGGAAAGACGGAGGTGCTTGTCCATCACAGGTTTCCCTTGAAGAAGCGCCCGGAGATGCCCTGCGGCAGCAAGCGGATCAGCACGATCGCGGTGGTGAAGACGATCACCTCGCCATAGACCGGCGTGGTGAAATAGGCGCCGATCTGGTTGACCGAGCCGAACAGGCTCGCGGCCGAGAGCGTGCCGGAGAGGATCGCGGCGCCGCCGCCGACCACGGTCATGAACGCCTTGGCGACATAGGCGCCGCCCATCACGGGGGTGATGCCGGAGACCGGCGCCAGCAGGCCGCCGGCGAGGCCGGTCACCGCCGCACCGAGCGCGAACGTGCTCATGTAGACCCGAGCCGGGTTGACGCCGAGCGTCGCCGCCATCGCCGGATTCTGCATCGTGGCGCGCGCGACCAGGCCGAAGCGGGTGTAGCGCATCACGCCATAGATGATCGCCATCATGACCGCCGCCATCAATGCGAGGAACAACGTGTAATAGCTCGACTGATACGAGCCGATCGAGAAGCCGCCGAGCGGCGTCGGCACGCCCTGCTGGGTGTTGCCATAGATCGTCGTGATGATCCCGATGATCAGGAGGCTGAGGCCCCAGGTCGCAAGCATCGAATCGACGAGACGGCCATAGAGGAAGCGGATCAGGCAGCGCTCGATGACAAGGCCCACGATGCCGACGAACAAGGGCGCAATGATCAACATCGCGATCCAGATGTTCACACCGGCATTGGCGGAAATGACGGTCGCATAGGCGCCGAGCATGATGAACTCGCCATGGGCGAGATTGATGATCTTCATCATGCCGAAGATGATCGCCAGTCCCAGGCACAGCAGGAACAGCGACGAGATTCCATTGAGGACGTCGAGCGCGAGGATGACGTAGATCGCCATGCGGGGTCTTTCCAGGCAGTCCAGGAGACAACGGGTCCCGCCGATGCGGCGGGACCCGAAAGCGCGTCAGAGATTGATGATGTACTGCTTGGTATCGTTCGGGTTCTTGACGAGGTCGCAGACACTCGCGGTGTCCGCCGGCTTGGCATCGGTGTAGGTTTCCAGCACCGACCATTTGCGATCCTTGACTTCGGCCAGGAACGCGTTGCGGACGGTGTGATGGGTCGGCTTGTCCAGCGAGACCTTGCCGCTGGGGCCGTCGAAGACGAGGCCGCTTTCGAGCGCCTCGATCACCTTCATGCGGTCGATGCTGCCGGCCTTCTTGACGCCCTCGGCCCACAGCATCACGCCTTCATAGGTGCACGAGGCGAGCTCGCTGATGTAAGGCGAATCCGGATGCGCCTTCTTGATCTTCTCGACGAAGCTCTTCGAGGCCGGCGTGGTCAGCTCCTCGAAATAGCCGTAGGCGCCAATGACCCCATCGCTTTCCGCCGCGTCCAGCGTCGAGGGCTCGTTGACGAGGCCAAAGGTGGTCGAGGCGATCGGGATCTTCGATTTCATGCCGGCGGCGGTCCACTGCCGGTAGAACGCGGTGTGGTTGCCGCCGACCAGCGCCGACAGGATGAGGTCGGGCTTGGCCGCCTGGATCTTCGAGATGGTCGAGCCGAAATTGGTCACGTCGAGCGGGAAGAAGTCGGTCGAGAGAATCTCGCCGCCATTGTCCTTGCAGTACTTGGTCATCCACTTCGCGGTGATCTGACCGTAATTGTAGTCGGCCGCGATGATGTAGGCCTTCTTGCCCGCCTTCTTCATCGCGCTCGGCACCAGCTTCTCGACCGTCTGCGCCGGCGTGGTGCCGGTGCAGAAGGTGTTGCGGTCGCAGACGCCGCCTTCGTACAGCGTGTTGTAGAAGTACAGCACCTTGAAGCGGTCGAAGGTCGGCCGGATCGCCTCGCGCGAGGCCGAGGTGATGCCGCCGTGCACGACGTCGACCTTGTCCTTCACCGCCAGCTGCTGGGCATATTGCGAGTACAGCTGGATGTTGGACTGGGTGTCGTAGTGGATGACCTTCAAGGGACGTCCGAGCAGGCCGCCGGCGGCATTGATCTCATCGACGGCGAGCTGCAGCGCGTAGACCATCGGCGTGCCGGAGGTGCCGATCGGGCCCGACTGGTCGTGCAGGCTGCCGACCGTGATCGGGTTCTCGGCCGCGAGCGCGCCTGAACGGAACACCGCAGGTGTCGCGATCAAGGTCGACGTCGCGATGGCCGAGCGTTGCAGAAAACGACGGCGGGAAAAAGTCATCAGGGGTCCCCATCGGTTGGTGATGCTGTTGCACAAGTCGCGCAAAGTTTAAAATTACAATATTTGAAAATGCAAGTTCTTTTTGGCGCGGCAGCGCTCAGTGTGACGATGCGACAACCGAGAAATCGTAGCCGTCCAGCTCGGCGAGGTGGATCGGGTGCCGGCCGCCAACCACCGGCTGCGCCTCCGTGCCGCGCGCCGTGCGCCGCTGCAGCGTGCGCCCGAAGAAGCGCCTGAGAACGCGCGCATCGAAGCTCTCTGCGCGCTCGATCAGCGCGGCGAGCGCGTGAATGCCCTCGTAGCAGGACTCGCCATAGCCGTTCGCGGGCGGCGGGTTGTCGCCGAACGCCGTGTAGTAACGCTCCAGGAAGGCGCCGTTGTTGCGCGAGCGCAGCGATGCAAAGTAGCTGGAGGCGACGAAGACGTTCTCGGTCTCGCTGCTGTCGAGTCCATAGACGATGGTCTCGTCGAAGGCCGAGGAGAAGCGCAGAACGTGGCGGCTGAGCCCGGCGGCGCAGAAGGCGCGGCTGAAGGCGATGCAGTCGAAGCCGAGAAAGACCGGGAGAACGACGTCGCTGCGCGTGGTCTTGATACGATCGAGCATCTCGTCGAAATCATGCACGCCGACCGGCACGTAGTGCTCTCCGGTGACGACGCCGCCGTATCGCGCGATCAGGCGCTTGGCGATGTCGAGCGAGGAACGCGGCCAGATGTAGTCGTTGCCGCACAGGAAGAAGCGCCGGGCGTGCTTGCACTCCGAGAGCCATTGGATCGCGGGTGCCAGCAATTCGCCGGCGGTCTCGCCCGTGGTCATCACATCGCTGTTCGCCGGCAGGCCCTCGAACTGGGGCGTGTAGACGAACGGCACGCGGCCGCGCGCGGCCTGCGCGACAGGATCGCGCGCGTAGCTCGGCAGCATGCCGACGAGGCCGTCGACGGCGAACTCGTCGACCGCTTCGACCGCGGCCCGACCCGCGCTGGCGGCGGTTGCGCCGGCGTCGATGACGATCAGCTCGACCTGTCGGCGGCGGATGCCGGCGGCCTGGTTCAGCTCGGTCACGGCCAGCCGCCCACAGGCTTCCGCGGAGGGGGCCCACAACCCCGCCGAGCCGCGCTGAGGAATGATCAGGCCGATCCGAACGCTGTGCAAACGTGCCGCCTCTGCTGTTGCAGAGGATTTGCACTCACGAATCGTGCCAAGCGCGTTTTGGCGTCATCGCGGTCGTTCGTGTACCAAAGTTCGCCGATTTTGGTTCTGGAACCTGACGCTGGTCAGAACATCGGCGCGCCGACGCCTATTCGTTAGGCATCCGCTGCCATGGCCTCGATGTGTCGTCGCGACCCGCGACTCACCGCGCGGGACCGAGGGTTTTGCGCATCGGATAGGAGGCCGCGGTGCCGAACTTGCCGGCGGGCACGCCGACATCGGCGTAGCCGCGGGCGAGATAGAATCGATGCGCGGTCTCGGTGCTCAACAAGGCGATCTCCCTTGCACCAAGCGCGAGCGCCCGCCGCTCCAGCTCGGCCACCAGCGCCGAGCTGATGCCGCGAAACCGGGCTTGCGGCGACACGTAGTTGACCGTGATCTCGCCGGGATGGGCGAGCCCGCCGACCGCGAGAATCGCACCATCCTCGACCGCGACCAGCAGTGAGCGCCCCTGCCCGTCCGCCCACTGCGCCACGTTCTGGGGTGTCTTGTTGGCCAGCCAGCGCGCCAGGATCTGCGGGTCGCCGCGGTGGTCGTCCCTGCACAATTCGGAAATCGAGGCCCGCAACACGGCGCAGGCCGCCTCGGCATCGTCAGCCGTCGCATCGCGGATGATCATCGCAGCCCCTCTCTGGAACGGAGGGAACGCGATGCATTCCGCTCCTGCTACTCGCGCTTGCCCTGCACCCAGCTCTCGAGCATCTGCAGCGCCGAGGCGCGGTCATCGTCCGAGGCCTTGGCGAAGGCGCGGTTGTAGCTCTCCTTGATCCAGGCTTCGTCCGGACCGGCGCTGTCGCGCGCCAGCGTGAGCCACATCAGTCCGCGCGCCGGCTGGCGCGGCAACCGGTCGCCGTTGAACAGCATCTGACCAAGCAGCGCCTGGGCCTGGTGCTGGCCCTTCTGCGCGGCGAGGCCGAGCCAGCGCGCACCATAACGGAAGTCGTCGCGCGAGGCATCCGCGGTCTTCAGGTACATCCGCGCCAGGTCGTACTGGGCGTCCGCATTGCCGAAGTAGGACGCCGCATAGGAGAACATCTCCCGCGCGCGATCCGGATCGGCCTTGACCTTCGTGTTGGGGATGCCGCTCAGGTAATAGCGGCCGAGCGCGACGAAGGCATTGGCGACGATCTGCGCCTGCGGCGCCGACGGGCTGTCCTCCGCATGCGCATTGGCGATGCGGCTGAAATAGTCGAAGGCGCGCATGTCGTCGCGCGCAACGCCATCGCCCGCCGCATACATGCGGCCGAGCTTGAACTGCGCAATCGGGTGACCTTCCTCCGCCGCGTATTGCAGCGCCGTCAGGGACTGCGTGGGTGAGGTCGAGGACGTCGTCGCGGGCAGCGCCTTGCGCAGCGCGCCGGCGCCAGCCTGCTGTCCAGCCACGGGGATCGCCGGCTCCTGGTTGACCGGAGCGCCATCGAACGCGAACGATGGCGTCGGCAACGCGAGCGGGGCAACCCCCAGCATCAATGCGAAAAGGATCCGATCAGATGTCCGCATAGCAATACTTCTCTTGCGCACCACCTGGATGGGTCACGGCGCCCGCCACGGCCGGCCCCACCTGCTGGGCATATTTCCAAAGTGCACCTGACGTGTGATGCGTCTCACGCGGCGTCCACCTGGTCTTGCGTGTCGCCAGCTCGGCATCGCTCAACTTCACGTTAAGGATGCCCGCCTCGGCGTCGATCTCGATGATGTCGCCATCCTCGACCAGCGCGATCGGTCCGCCGACCGCCGCCTCCGGTCCGATATGGCCGATGCAGAAGCCCCGGGTCGCGCCCGAGAACCGGCCGTCGGTGATCAGCGCAATCTTGCCGCCCATGCCCTGCCCGGTCAGCGCCGCCGTGGTCTGCAGCATTTCCCGCATGCCCGGACCGCCGCGCGGCCCCTCGTAGCGAATGACGATCACGTCGCCTTCGCGATAGGTGCGCTTCTGGACGGCGTCAAAGGCGTCCTCTTCCCGATCGAAGCAGCGGGCCGGCCCAGAGAATTTCAAGTTCGACATGCCCGCGACTTTCACGATCGCGCCCTCTGGCGCGAGATTGCCTTTCAGACCGACGACACCCCCGGTTGCAGTGATCGGCTTGTCAGCCGGCATCACCACGTCCTGGTGCGGATTCCACTTCACGCCTTTGAGGTTTTCGGCGATCGTCCGGCCGGTGACTGTGAGGCAGTCGCCGTTCAAATAGCCATGGTCGAGCAACGTCTTCATCAAGAGCGGAATGCCACCAGCCTCGAACATGTCTTTGGCGACATAGCGGCCACCCGGCTTCAAATCCGCGATATAAGGTGTCTTTTTGAAGATTTCGGCGACGTCGAATAAGTCGAACTTGATGCCGGCCTCGTGTGCAATCGCAGGTAGATGCAGCGCAGCATTGGTCGACCCGCCGGACGCCGCCACAACCGCAGCGGCATTCTCCAGGGATTTTCGCGTGACGATGTCGCGCGGGCGGATATTGGCGGCGATCAGCTCCATGACCTGTTCGCCGGCGGTCATGCAGAAGGCATCGCGGATTTCGTAAGGCGCCGGGGCCCCGGCCGAATAAGGCAGCGCCAGCCCGATCGCCTCGGACACCGTCGCCATCGTGTTGGCCGTGAACTGGGCGCCGCAGGCGCCAGCCGACGGACAGGCGACGCGCTCGAGCTCGTCGAGGTCGTCGTCCGACATGGCGCCCACCGAATGCTTGCCGACAGCCTCGAACATGTCCTGCACGGTGACCTGCTGGCCGCGGAAATTGCCGGGCAGGATCGAGCCGCCATAGATGAAGATCGAGGGCACGTTGAGCCGGACCATCGCCATCATCATGCCCGGCAGCGATTTGTCGCAGCCGGCGAGGCCGACGAGCGCATCGTAGGAATGGCCGCGAATCGTCAGCTCCACGGAATCGGCGATCGCCTCGCGCGACGGCAGCGACGAGCGCATGCCGTCATGGCCCATCGCGATGCCGTCGGTCACGGTGATGGTGCAGAATTCGCGCGGCGTGCCGCCGGCGTGCGCCACGCCCTTCTTCACCGCCTGAGCCTGCCGCATCAGCGCGATGTTGCAGGGCGCAGCCTCGTTCCAGCACGAGGCGACGCCGACGAAGGGCTGATGGATCTGCGCCGTGGTGAGGCCCATGGCGTAGAGGTAGGACCGATGCGGCGCACGCTCGGGCCCTTCCGTCACATGACGGCTGGGCAGCCTGCGCTTGATGTCGGTCTTCGCGTCCATCGCTGTTTTGGCCTCCCGGTGCTGCGGAGAACGCTCAAAATCCGGCAAGTGGATTTTCGGCAGCCTCACACGCACTGGTTATGTTCTGATCAAAGTATTTCACGACCAGGTGTGGCTAAAAAGCGGCGCGTTTGCGGAGCGCCGGAGATTGTTACCAAAACTTCGTAAACTGTGGCGACGTCGCAACATTCGTGGCCGATGCGCAACCATGTGCGGTTGGGCGTGGCAGGGCGAGCCTACTCCGGCACCACTCCAGCGGCGCGGATCATCGGCCACCATTTGCGGATCTCGGCGCGCTGCAGGGTTCCAAGCGCGGCGGGGCTGCGCTGATCGGCCGCCGGCATCTGCAACCCCAGGTTTTTCAACTGATTTTTCACATCCGGCTCGTCCAGCGCGGCCACCGCCGCCGCATTGAGGGTGTCGACGATCTCCTTGCTGGCGCCCTTCGGCAGCCAGAGGCCCGACCACAGGGTCATGTGGAAGCCCGGCAGGCCGGCCTCGTCGGTGGTCGGAATCTCCGGCGCGGACTCGAGCCGCTTGGCGTCGGTGACGGCGTAGGCGCGGATCGTCCCGGCACGAACCTGGTTGATGGCGTTGGAGGTCTGGTCGACGATCAGATCGATCTGGCCGGCGACCAGATCGTTCATCGCCGGTCCCGTGCCGCGATACGGCACATATTGCAGCTTGAGGCCGGTGACCTGCTCGAAATAGAGCCCCGCGATATGGCTGCCGGAGCCATTGCCCGCGGTGCCGGCCGACACGGGATTCGGCTGCGACTTCACCCAGGCGAGAAACTCCGGCAGCGACTTCGCCGGGATATTGTTCCTGCTGACGATGATCATCGGATTGCTCGGCAGCAGCACCACCGGCTCGAGATCGGCTTCGAGGTCATAGCCGAGCCGGTAGACGGCGCCGTTGGCGACATGGGTGCCGAGATGGCCGAAGCTCACGGTGTAGCCGTCGGGCTTCGAGCGGACGGCACGGCCCACGCCGATCGAACCGCCCGCCCCTGTTACGTTCTCGATCAGAACGGGCTGGCCGAGCGTCTGTCTCATGTGCTCGGCGAGGATGCGCATCATCGCATCCGATGGGCCGCCGGCAGCGAATGGCACGATCACGGTGATCGCGCGCGAGGGATAATTGTCGGCGCGCGCCGGCTGCATCAGCGCAAGACACACCAACAGCACGGCGCAAAGAGCTCGTCGCATCACGTCCTCCCTTGTGTCGCACGCACCGGCGGCAGACGCGAATGCGTCTGCGCCGGAGCATGTGCCCGAGGCCGCGGTGCTGGTTGTTAGTTAGAACTGCCCGAAGTCGATCGGCTGGTGACGATCGAGCGTGCGGGTGACCGGCGGCAGCGGATATTTAAGTCCTGTCGCGCAATTGAACAGCATGACGCGATCGTTTTTCGTTACGCGCCCGTCGGCCAGGCTCTGCTTGTAGGCGGCATAGGTCGCCGCGCCTTCCGGGCACAACAGCAGCCCCTCCTCGCGCGCGACTTCGCTGAGCGCAGATGAAATCTTCTCATCATCGACCGCAATGGCGAAACCTTTGCTCTCGCGCACCGCGCGCAGGATGAGAAAATCACCCACCGCCTGAGGCACGCGGATGCCGGACGCGATGGTGTGGGCGTCTTCCCACCGGGTCGCATGCTCGACGCCCTGCTCGAAGGCCCGCACCATCGGCGCGCAGCCCGAGGCCTGCACCGCGACCATGCGCGGACGCTTTGCGCCGATGAAGCCGATCTTCTCCAGTTCGTCGAACGCCTTCCACATGCCGATCAGGCCAGTGCCGCCGCCGGTCGGATAGAAGATCACGTCGGGCACGTCCCAGCCGAGCTGCTCGGCAAGCTCCAGGCCCATCGTCTTCTTGCCCTCGATGCGATACGGCTCCTTCAGGGTCGAGGTATCGAACCAGCCGACCTTGGCCTTGCCCTCGCCGACGATCTTGCCGCAATCGTCGATCAGTCCGTTGACGCGGTAGACGGTCGCGCCCTGCAGCTCGATCTCGCTGACATTCACCTCCGGCGTATCGGCCGGACAGAAGATCGTGGTCTTGATGCCGCAGGAGGTCGCATAGGCCGCGAGCGCAGCACCGGCATTGCCGTTGGTCGGCATCGCCATGTGCTTGATGCCGAGCGCCTTGCCCATCGACACCGCCATCACGAGGCCGCGCGCCTTGAACGAGCCGGTCGGCAGCCGGCCCTCATCCTTGACGATGATCTCGCCGCCGCCGAGCTTCTTCGACAGCTTGGGCAGGCTGATCAGCGGTGTCATGACTTCGCCGAGGCTGACGATGTCCTGGCATTTGCGCACCGGCAGCAGTTCGCGATAGCGCCATATGTCGGCCGGACGCTGCGCCAGCGCGTCCTTCGTGAGCGCCCGCTTCACGCCTGCGAGATCGTAGCGCACCAAGAGCGGCTTGCCGGCCTTGGAGAGGTTGTGGACCTGATCCGCCGGATAGTGATCGCCTTCCATCGCGCATTCGAGATGGGTGACGAAGGTCGGACGTTCGATGGTGAGATTGTCGCTGGATTTCACGGCAGTGACTTTCTGGCTGCTGTCGTCATTGCCGGGCTTGACCCGGCAATCCATCCCCTTCGCAAGAGTCTTCCCGAAGCGTGATGGATGCGCGGGTCAAGCCCGCGCATGACGAGCGGGGACGGAGCTACATGTTCAGCACGCGGCCGTAGGCGTCGAGCACGGCTTCCTTCATCATCTCCGACAGGGTCGGATGCGGGAATACCGTGTGCATCAGCTCTTCCTCTGTCGTCTCGAGGTTCATCGCCACGACATAGCCCTGGATCAGCTCGGTGACCTCGGCGCCGACCATGTGGGCCCCGATCAGTTGTCCGGTCTTCTTGTCGAAGATCACCTTGACCAGGCCCTGGTCCTCGCCGAGCGCAATTGCCTTGCCGTTGCCGACGAAGGGGAAGCGGCCGACTCTGACGTCGCGGCCCTGCTCCTTGGCCTTGGCCTCGGTGAGGCCGACCGAGGCGACTTGCGGATGGCAATAGGTGCAGCCCGGAATGAGGTTCTTGTCCATCGGGTGCGGATGCAGGCCCTTGATGGCCTCGACGCAGACCACGCCCTCATGCTCGGCCTTGTGCGCGAGCATCGGGGGACCCGCGACGTCGCCGATCGCGTAGACGCCGGGGACGTTGGTCTTGCCGTAGCCGTCGATGACGATGCAGCCGCGATCGGTCTTCACCCCGAGCTTCTCGAGGCCAAGATTCTCGATGTTGCCGACAACGCCGACCGCCGAGATCACGCGATCGAACTCGACCGACTCGGTCTTGCCCTTGCCGTCGTCGATCGTCGCCACCACGCTGTCGCTCTTCTTGTCGAGCTTGGTGACCTTGGCGCCGGTCATGATCTTGAGGCCCTGCTTCTCCAGCTGCTTGCGCGCGAGGCCGGCGATCTCGGCGTCCTCGACGGGCAGGATCTGCGGCAGCACCTCGACCACGGTGACGTCAGAGCCCATCGTGCGGAAGAACGAGGCGAATTCGATGCCGATCGCGCCAGAGCCGACCACCAACAGCGACTTCGGCATCTTGTCAGGCACCATCGCCTCGAAATAGGTCCAGACCAGCTTCTTGTCCGGCTCGAGGCCCGGCAGCACGCGCGGCCGCGCGCCGGTGGCAACGATGATGTGCTTCGCCTGATAGGTCCCCTCGCCCAGCGCGCCCTTGGGCGCCTCGACGTCGGATTTGGTCACCGTGATCTTGCCGGGCGCGTCGATCGCAGCCTTGCCCCAGATCACCTGGACCTTGTTCTTCTTCATCAGGAAGCCGACGCCGTCATTGAGGCGCTTCGAGACGCCGCGCGAGCGCTGCACAACCGCCTTCGGATCGTAGGAGATGTTCTCCGCCGACAGGCCATAGTCCTTGGCGTGCTGCATGTAATGATAGATCTCGGCCGAGCGCAGCAGCGCCTTGGTCGGGATGCAGCCCCAGTTCAGGCAGATGCCGCCGAGATAGGATTTCTCGATGATCGCGGTCTTGAAGCCGAGCTGGGCGGCGCGGATCGCGGCGACGTAGCCGCCCGGGCCGGACCCGATGATGATGATGTCGAAGGATGTGTCGGCCATGACGGCTCCCATTCAACTTAAGCAGTCGGAAATCAGACGGTGGGGCTGCGGACGGAGCGTCGCCAGATCATGGCTCGCATGACGGCTTCCAGGAGCATCAGCAGGGTGCAGATAGCGAATCCGGCGAGCGCGATCGGCGCCCAGATGCCGCGCGACAGCGCCTCGCCGGAGAAGAAGGCAGAATAGATGACGTCGATCCCGAGCGGATTGGCAAACAGCGCGGCGCTCACCAGCGCCGTGATCCAGGGCCACCGCGTTCTGATGCGCATGCGTCGGCCCCGTTTGCCATCCCGCTCCGGAAAGCAAGATCACACCATCATCATCACGGGATTCTCGATCAGTTGCTTGAAGGCGCCGATCAGCTCGGCGCCGAGCGCGCCGTCGATCGCGCGGTGATCGCACGACAGCGTCACGCTCATCATGCTCGCGATCTCGATCTTGCCGTTGCGCACGACGGGGCGTTCTTCCGAGGTGCCAACCGCGAGGATCGTGGCATGCGGCGGATTGATCACGGCGGTGAAGTGGTTGATGCCGTACATGCCGAGGTTGGAGACGGCCGTGGTGCCGCCCTGATATTCCTCCGGCTTCAGCTTGCGCGAGCGGGCGCGCGCGGCAAAGTCCTTCATCTCGCTGGAGATCGCCGACAGCGTCTTGGTCTCGGCCTTGCGGATGATCGGCGTGATCAGTCCGCCGGGCATTGCGACGGCGACACCGACATCGGAATGCTTGTGCTTGACCATGCCGCCTTCGGTCCAGCTGACGTTGCAGTTCGGGATCTTCTGCAGCGCCACCGCCATCGCCTTGATGACGAAATCGTTCACCGAGAGCTTGTAGAGCGGCTTCTTCTCCTTGTCCTTTGGAGCTGCCGCATTGATCTCCTCGCGCGCGGCGAGCAGCTTGCCGATGTCGCAGTCGATCGTGAGATAGAAGTGCGGGACGTTCTGCACCGACGCCGTGAGGCGCTGCGCGATGGTGCGGCGCATGCCGTCGTGCGGGATGACCTCGTAGGAGCCGGGCTCGAACAGCGCCAGGATCTGCTTGTCCGACATCGACGGCGCCAGCGCGGGCGCGCCTGTCGCGGCAGGTGCCGCCGACGGCGCGGCCTTCAGGCCCTTGCCGGACTTGGCGTCCTCGACGTCGCGCGCAACGACGCGGCCGTGCGGGCCGGTGCCGGTGATGCGGCCGAGATCGATGCCGGCATCCTTGGCGAGACGTCGCGCCAATGGCGACGAGAAGATGCGCGCATGACCGTTGACCTGAGGGGCCGCCGCAGGCGCGGCTGGAGCAGGAGCCGTAGCCGGCTTCGGCGCGGGCGCTGCGGCCGGTGCAGCCGTCGCAGCGGGAGCCGCCGAGGCGATGGGCTTGGCCTCGGGCTTGGGAGCTGCCGCAGCCGGTGCGCTGCCGGCGGCCTTGACGTCCTCGCCCTCGCCGGCGAGCACCGCGATCACGTCGTTCACGGGCACGTCCTGCGTGCCTTCCGGCACCAGGATCTTGGCGAGGGTGCCTTCGTCGACCGCCTCGACTTCCATCGTGGCCTTGTCGGTCTCGATCTCGGCGATGACCTCGCCTGACTTGACCTGGTCGCCTTCCTTCTTGAGCCAACGGGCGAGGTTGCCCTTCTCCATCGTCGGCGACAGCGCGGGCATGAGAATGTTGATCGGCATGATCAGTGACCTTGTTTCGACCTGGGGCTGGTGGTGCCCGTATCGGTCGGCCGAGCCAGCTCGGCTTCGAACATCTCGACGATGCGCTGCAGCGCCTCGTCTTCGGAATAATCGCTCTCGCGCGCATAGGCGCGCGCAGCATGACGGGCGACGTCGACCAGGAGCAGCCCCCACACGTCGGGCTCCTCGAACGCGCGCTGGAAGGCGATCGAGAGCCCGCCATCGAGCACGAAGGCGCGCAACACTTCGGTGGCGTCCTCGCGGCCGATTACATCGGGCGGCAGCGGCTGCTCCTTGGGTCCGGCCATATGGGCGTCCTCGACGGCTTACCGGTAGCAGACGGATTTGGCGGCCTGAACGACCTCCGCGGCCGAGGGCAGCGCGAGCTTCTCGAGATTCGCCGCATACGGCATCGGCACGTCCTTGCCGGACACGCGCGCGACTGGGGCATCGAGATAGTCGAAGGCGTGCTCCATGATGCGCGCGGCGATCTCGGCGCCGACGCCGCTCTGCTGCCAGCCCTCCTCCACCGTCACCGCGCGGCCGGTCTTCTTGACCGAGGCGACGATGGTCTCGGTGTCCATCGGACGCAGCGTGCGCAGGTCGATCACCTCGGCCTCGATGCCCTCCTTGGCAAGCTCATCGGCGGCCTTCAGCGCGTAGGTCATGCCGTTCGACCACGAGATGATGGTGACGTCCTTGCCGCTGCGGGCGATGCGCGCCTTGCCGATCGGGATCACATAGTCGTCGAGCTTCGGCACTTCGCCGGAGTGGCCGTAGAGCACCTCGTTCTCGAGAAAGATCACCGGGTTCGGATCGCGGATCGCGGCCTTCAGCAGGCCCTTGGCGTCCGCCGCGGAGTACGGCGCGATCACCTTGAGGCCGGGAACGTGAGAGTACCAGGACGCGTAGTCCTGGCTATGCTGCGCGGCAACGCGGGCGGCGGCGCCGTTCGGACCACGGAACACGATCGAGCAGCCCATCTGGCCACCGGACATATAGAGTGTCTTCGCCGCGGAGTTGATGATCTGGTCCATCGCCTGCATGGCGAAGTTGAAGGTCATGAACTCGACGATCGGCTTCAGGCCGGCCATCGCCGCACCGACGCCGATGCCGGCGAAGCCGTGCTCGGTGATCGGCGTGTCCATCACGCGGCGGGCGCCGAACTCCTGCAGCAGGCCCTGGGTGACCTTGTAGGCGCCCTGATATTCGGCGACCTCCTCGCCCATGATGAAGACGTCGCCGTCTCGGCGCATCTCCTCGGCCATGGCGTCGCGCAGCGCCTCGCGGATGGTTTGCGTCACCATCTCGGTGCCCGCTGGCACCTCGGGATCGGGCTCGGCCACGCTCTGCGGCGCAGCCACGCCGGTCGGCGCAGGCGATGCCGACACCGAAGCAGCCGGCTCGGCCGGCGGCGCCGACTGCGCGGCTTTCATCTCGGCAGCGGGTGCCGCCTTGCCGAGATCGGCCACGCTCTCGCCATCCGCGAGGATGGTCGCAATCGGCGTATTGACCGCGACGTCGGCGGTGCCTTCGGGGATCAGGATCTTGCCGAGCGTGCCCTCGTCGGTCGCCTCGACCTCCATCGTGGCCTTGTCGGTCTCGATCTCGGCGATCACGTCACCCGACTTGATCGCCTCACCTTCCTTCTTCAGCCATTTGGCGAGATTGCCCTTTTCCATCGTGGGCGACAGCGCAGGCATCAAAACTTGAATAGGCATATCAGCTCCAGAGAAACAGCTTGCGCGCGCTCAGCGGTAAACGTCGGTGTAGAGCTCGGCGACATCGGGCTCGGGATCGGCCTGCGCGAAATCGGCGGCCTCGTTGACGATCTTGCGCACGTCGGCATCGATCGTCTTGAGATCCTGCTCGCTGACCTTGGCCGCCAGCAGGCGGTTGCGCACCTGCTCGATCGGATCCTGGTCGTGACGGACCTTCTCCACCTCCTCGCGGGTGCGATACTTCGCCGGGTCCGACATCGAGTGGCCGCGATAGCGGTAGGTCTGCATTTCCAGAATGTACGGGCCCTTGCCCTCGCGGCACCAGGCAACGGCCTTCTCGCCCGCAGCCTTCACGGCGCGGACGTCCATGCCGTCGACCTGCTCGCCCGGGATGTTGAAGGAGATGCCGCGCTTGGAGAAGTCGGTCTGCGCCGAGGCGCGCGACACCGCCGTGCCCATCGCATAGCGGTTGTTCTCGATGACGTAGATCACCGGCAGCTTCCAGAGCTCCGCCATGTTGAAGCTCTCATAGACCTGCCCCTGGTTGGCCGCGCCATCGCCGAAATAGGCGACGCTGACCGAGTCGTTGCCGCGGTAGCGGTTGGCGAGCGCAAGGCCGGTGCCGAGCGAGACCTGGGCGCCGACGATGCCGTGGCCGCCGAAGAAGTTCTTCTCCATGCTGAACATGTGCATGGAGCCGCCCTTGCCCTTGGAGTATCCACCGCGGCGCCCGGTGAGCTCGGCCATCACGCCCTTGGCGTCCATGCCGGTGGCCAGCATGTGGCCATGATCACGATAGCCGGTGATGACCTGATCGCCCGGCTTCAGCGCCATCTGCATGCCGACCACGACGGCTTCCTGGCCGATGTAAAGATGGCAGAAGCCGCCGATCGCACCCATGCCATAAAGCTGACCGGCCTTTTCCTCAAAGCGGCGGATCAGCAGCATGTCGCGAAGCGCAGCCAATTCCTGTTCTCTGGTGAATTCCGGCGGCGGGCCGTTGTCTCTGTCCTGCCCTTGTTCCTTTGCGGCGGTCTTCTTCGGTGCGGCCATGGCAATTCCGGATGAGAGAAAAAGTAGCTCTCTCTAGCTCAACTCCAGGAGACGTAAAAGGACCGCGTGGCGCGTCCGAAGGCTTTGGCGTGCCGCGCTGCAATGCACACGAAATATTGCAAATACAATTCCACCATTTTTGGAATCCGACCGCAGGCCGCTACAAAAAAGAGCAGCCATCTCAGCGGATGGGACGCGTGAGGCCAAGCCGGCGACGCCCTCGACGACACCCTCATCGTTGGGATCTCGACGACGCCGACAGCGACCAAAAAACCCGACATATCGAACATCGGCATAACGGATATTCCGACCGAGCAGCGGCAGGGGGTCTCCGTGTTCCTACGGGCCTTCGAATCAATCAATTCTAAACCCTCCGCAGCGCACAATTTTTCCGAATTCATCAACGAAATCAAACAACTCAACGAAAATCCCTGGCTGCCTGGACTGTCCGGCTGCCTGGGCCCTCTGACAGGAACGAACATGGTTCTCACCATCCCTCGCCGCTTTGCGGTTCTGGTCGCGTTATCCATCGGCGTCTGTATCGTCGCCGTGGTCAGCCAGCTGCTGGCCACCCGAACAGCCCTGGTCGAAGAGCGTAAGGCCGCAGTCGTCGGACAGGTGCAATCTGCCGTGTCGATCGTGAAGGGCTTTGCCGATGCGGCGGCGAAGGGGGCCCTGACCGCGGACGAGGCGCAGAACCGCGCCAAGGCCGTGCTCCGCGGCATTCGGTTCGGCAAGAACGACTACATCTTCGTCTACCAGCCGGACGGCGTGAACCTCGTGCTTGGCCCGAAGCCGGATTGGGAGGGCAAGGGTCTGCTCAACGAAAAGGACGCCAATGGTCTGCCCTTCGTACGCGAGTTGATCGCGGCTTCGACCCAGCCTGGTGGCGGCTTCGTCAGCTATATGTTCGCGCGCGCCGGCAGCAGCGTCCCGGTGGCGAAGCTCGGCTACACCATGAAGGCCGATCCGTGGAACTGGGTTGTGGGCACAGGCGTGTATGTCGACGATCTCGACGAGGCGTTCTACGCCTCCGTCAAGGTGACGCTGATCTGGGCCGTCGGACTGATCGCCCTGCTGTGCGTTGCGACCCTGATGATCGCGCGCGGCCTGGTCCGGCCGCTGCAAGCGATCACCCGGACGATGACCGAGCTTGCGAACGGGAATCTCGCTGTGCAGATCCCGAACTCGGAACGGCGCGACGAGGTCGGCGAGATGGCCCGTGCCGTCGAGGTGTTCAAGGTCAATGCCGTCGCCCGCCAGCGGCTCGAGGCCGAGCAGAACGAGCTGGAGGCACGCCAGGCCGAGCAGCGCAAGATCGATACGATGCGCCTTGCGAACGATTTCGAGACAGCGGTCGGCCAGATCATCGAGACGGTGTCGTCGGCAGCGACCGATCTGGAGTCATCGGCCCAGTCGCTCAGCGCAACGGCCGAGCGCTCGAAGGGTCTTGCCACCGTCGTAGCCGGCGCCTCAGGCGCCGCCTCCAACAACGTCCAGTCGGTCGCCGCCGCCACCGAGGAAATGTCCTCCTCCGTGAACGAGATCAGCCGGCAGGTGCAGCAGTCTTCGGCGATCGCCAGTGAAGCCGTTGAGCAGGCCCGCAAGACCAATGAACGCGTGGGCGAATTGTCGCAAGCGGCGGCTCGCATCGGCGACGTGGTGGAGCTCATCAACACCATCGCCGGCCAGACCAACCTGCTGGCCTTGAACGCCACCATCGAGGCGGCGCGGGCGGGTGAAGCCGGCCGCGGCTTCGCCGTTGTCGCCTCGGAGGTCAAGGCGCTCGCCGAGCAGACTGCCAAGGCGACGGGAGAGATCAGCCAGCAGATTGGCGCCATCCAGACCGCCACTCAGCATTCGGTGACCGCCATCAAGGAAATCGGCGACACGATCGGCCGGATGTCGGAAATCGCCGCCACCATCGCAGCCGCTGTCGAAGAACAGGGCGCCGCAACCCAGGAAATCTCGCGCAACATCCAGCAAGCCGCCAGCGGTACGAAAGAGGTCTCCGCGAATGTTGCCGACGTCCAGCGCGAAGCAACCGAGACGGGGACGGCTTCGTCCCAGGTGCTCAACGCTGTGCAGTCACTGTCCCAGGACAGCAACCGCCTGAAGGCCGAGGTCCACAAGTTCCTCGCCACCGTGCGGGCCGCATAAGGGGCAGCCCATCAGCGATCGTCGAAGGCCCGCGCGCAGCGCGGGTCTTCCTCGTCATGGGCTTGTGGTGCCTGCGTTCGTTACGCAGACGCGAGGCGAGTCTCACAACGGATGCATCGCGGAGACCGGCTCGCTCAGTTCGGCCGATTGATCCGGATCAGATCACGCGGGTTAGCGTAGCCGAGCTGGAAGCGGGCGCGCTCATCGAGCATGTCGGGATCGACCCGGTCGGAGCGCAGCAGCGACACGCGCTTCTCACCCTCCGCCCGCTCCTGCTTCAGCCGGGCGAGCTCGGAGGTGAGCGCAATGATCTCCTGGTCGAGCTCCTGACGCGCGGTCAGGCCGTAGCGGCCGGTATAGGCGTTGATGCCGAAATAGCCGATGATGGCGGCCGCCATCGTGTAGAGGGCGAGCCCGGTCAGGAACGATTTGAGCCGCGCGCGGGAGACCATGGGCCGGAAGATGGGGCGCCTTGGTTAAGGATCTGCTAATCTACGCCGCGGCGGCTTCGTTCCGAAGGTCCCATCACGCGTCACTGGCTGACGGATTGCCGAAGCACCGTGAAACACAAGGTGGCTCGCGACACGAAGCCGAGACGCTCATACAGCGCGATCGCGGCATGATTGTCGTCTATGACGTGGAGAAACGGCGTCTCGCCCCTGCCCCTGATGGCCGTCATCAGGACCGTGACGAGCCTCTGGGCATAGCCAAGGCCGCGATAGTCCGGATGGACACAGACCGCGCTGATTTCCGTGAACCCGTCGAGGCGCATGCGCTCCCCGGCCATGGCGGCCAGGCGCTCCCCGTCACGAATACCGATGTAGCGGCCCAGCTCGCGGGTCCTGGCCAGGAACGGACCGGGCTTGGTCAGCGCAGTCAGTTCCAGCATCGCCGGGATGTCGCGCTGGTCCAGCACCTCGACCGCGGCATCCCCCACGGGATCGACCGCCGCCACGGCAACCATCTGGCGGACGCTGGCTCTGAGCCGGGCGTCAAGGCCACGCACATCGCCCGGGGGTACGGGGGTCACGATCGCAACGACATCCTCGTTGGCAAGGTCGGCGAGTTCAGACCACGCAGCATCGCTGTCGTCCGACATGGCGGCAAATGGCGCAATCGCCGCCGGATAGCGACGAGCATGCGCGGCGCCCTCCGCAAGCGCTCGGTGCCCGGTGGTCAGGGCTGACCAGACGGGGCGATCCAGCGCTGCGTGCTGCTCGGCAGAAAGCTCCAATTTGGACATCGAACCAGCCTCCAGACGATCCGTCCTCAGCTCCGGTAGACCGGCTCTTCGAGGTCGAGCATGCGCTTGACGGCCTCGAGGTGCAACCGAGCCGATTCCGCATCTCCTTCGCGCATCTGGCGATAGGCGGCCTCGGCGATCTCGGGCGCGACCGGCACCACCTTGCGGCCGGTCGACAGCGCCAGGCACTGCACCTGGCAGGCACGCTCGAGGTAGTAGAGATCGTCCCAGGCTTCGGCGATGGTCGGCGCCAGAACCATGACGCCATGATGCTTCATGAAGACGATGTCGGCATCACCGACAGCCCCGGCGATGCGATCCCCCTCCCGCGCGTCGAGCGCCAGCCCGTTGTAATTCTCGTCGACCGCGGTTCGCCCATAGAATTTCAGCGCCGTCTGCCCGGCGAAGATCAGCGGGTCGCCTTCGGTCATCGACAGCGCGGTGGCGTAGGGCATGTGGGTGTGGAACGCGACCTTGGCGCGCGGCAGCGCCTTGTGGATGCGGGCGTGGATGTAGAAGGCGGTCGCCTCCGGGCGGCCGTCGCCGGCAACGACGTTGCCGTCGAAGTCGCACACCAGGAGCTTCGAGGCCGTCAGTTCGCGGAACGCATAGCCGTAGGGATTGACGATGAAGAGGTCGTCATAGCCGGGGACCAGCGCCGAGAAGTGGTTGCAGATGCCCTCTTCGAACCCGTGCCGCGCCGCCATCCGGAAACAGGCCGCGAGGTCGATCCGCGCCTGCCAGACGGCCTCCGAGTCCAGATCCGGCTGGTTCGGGCCGGGCCTCGACGACGACGCGGGTGTGAACGAATGGGCCATCATCTGTCCTTGGCAACGCGCATCCTTGCGCAAGTCCGGCATCGCCTTGAAACGGATCGGGCAAGGCGCGTCAACGCCCGCATCATACCCGTCATGCAGTTGCCGACCGCCGCAGGTGGACGCGGCGGCGGCGAACGCGATCAGCCGTTCTGCTTGGCCACGAATGCGGCGAATGCATCCAGATATTGCTGCAACACCGTCTTGAGCGAATCCTTGACCAGCTCGCCCTGGGCGTCGAAGGCGTCGCCGACGCCATTCAGGTAGATTTCCGGCTGCCCCATGACCGGGCCCGAGATGCCAGGCATGATGTTCTGCAGATGCTTGGCCGCCGCCACGCCACCGAGCGGGCCAGGCGAATTGGAGATGAGGCCGACCGGCTTGCCCAGGAACGAACTCTGCCCATAGGGACGCGAGGCGACGTCGATCGCATTCTTGAGCACGCCGGGAATCGAGCGGTTGTATTCCGGCGTCAGGATCAGCACGCCGTTCGAGGCCTTCAGCTTCTCCCGCAGGGCGAGCCAGTCGGCCGGCGGATTGGCTTCGAGATCCTGGTTGAAGAACGACAGGCCGTTGAGCGTGGTCACGTCGATCTTCAGGCTGGCCGGCGCCAGCTTGGCGAGCGCATTGGCGATCTTCAGGGTGAAGCTCTCCTTGCGGAGACTGCCGACGAGGGCGACGATCGAATAAGGTGCGGGCATGGGGAATCCTTTGAGGAGCGGGGTGTGGAGCGCACTTAAGGCGCGCGAGCAGGAACATGCAAGTGCATGGACCATCCTCACGCGAAACACTGCGTTTCATCGCAAGCAACGCCCGAGTGTTCCCGACCCTTGCCCGCGTCGTGGAGCTCAGCCGGTCCCCTTGAGACAGCGCGTGAATTCCGCCACCGCCTGATGTGTGAGCCAGATCGCCTGCCCGTCGACCGGCTGCGCCCATGACGAGACCTTGGCGATCACGATGCCGTTGGCGGCATCGACGAACAGGTTCTGGCCGTGAATGCCCATCGCGAACATCAGCTGCGGCGCGTCGTTTGTGACGTACCAGCCGCTGCGATAGTGCATGTTGCGGCTGATCGCGGCAAAACTGTCGCGCCATTGGCCGTCGCGCCAGGCCTGCACATCGCCATTGTGCCTGATGTCGTCGATCCAACCTTCGGGAATGATCGTGTGAGAGCCCCGCCGCCCGCCTGACAGCACGAGCTGGCCGAGCCGGGCGACGTCGCGCAAGGTGGCGCAGAAGCCGCCGGTGCAGCGCGGCGCGCCGTTGCGGTCGAGGGTGATGAAGGCCTCGCCGCTCGCCCCCATCGGCTTCCACAGCAGGCTGCCGGCGAGGCTCGCGAAGCTGCGGCCGGTGGCGCGCTCGATCGCCCATCCCAGCAGATCGGTGTTGGACGAGACGTAGCTGAAGGCGCCGCCATGCGGCGCCGCCTGAGCGCGCATCGTCGCAAAGAAATCGTGCAGGTTCGGCGTCGTGCCCGGCGCGACCGGCTCCCAGCCCGCGGCGTCGGCATAGGCCTGCAGGCCGGCACCATCGAACACGACGCCCGCACGCATGTCGAGCAGCTGCCGGATCGTAGCGCCGCGATAGGCCGTGGCGGCCACTTCCGGCACATAGCGCGTGACCTCGGCGTCGACATCGAGCTCGCCGCGGCCGGTCAGGATGCCGGCCATGAGGCCGGTGATCGACTTGGTCGCCGACATCAGGATGTGCGGCGTGTCGCGGTCGGTGCCGCCGTCATACATTTCGAAGACGATGCGGCCGTCCTGCAGAATCAGGAGCCCGTCGGTCGCCGTCGCCTTCAGGAAACCGTCGAGATCGAGCGTGCCGCCCTTGGGCAGCCGCACGCTGAAATCGTCGAACGACACGAGGCTCGACGGCAGCGTCCAGGCGCTGCCCGGCGCGCTCTCGATGTCGGCGACCGGCAGGATCGCGCGGATGTTGTGAAAGGCCCAGCGGCTGAACGGCGCAGTGCGCCAGTTGGAGAGATCGGCGTTGGAGGGAGAGGGATCGGTCGACATACGAATCCTGCGGGATTTCCGAGGTGCTCGACATAGGGGTTCGCAACAGGCCCGGAAAGCCCGGCATTTCGCATATGCAAAAACGCTCAGGCCGCCCGAAGGCGGCCCCCTCTCTCCTCCGTCATTGCGAGCGAAGCGAAGCAATCCAGGGCTCGGTTGGGACTCTGGATTGCTTCGTCGCGGAGCCTGTCCTCGGGCTCGCCGGAGGCGAGACCCGGGGGCTCCTCGCAATGACGCTAACCGATATTCAGATCACCGGATTCCACGGCGCCGGAATCAGCCGGTACTTGGCGCCGTCCTTCTCGACATAGCCCACTGAAGGGAACGAGAAGTGGAAGCCGATCACCTTGGCCTTCTCGGCGGCGGCCATGTCGTAGAACCTGTGCCGCGTGGCCTGCGCCATCTCGGCATCGGTGTCGAACATCACGTGCCAGTCGGGGTTGCGCAGGAACAGCTCGGGAACGTTGGTGACGTCGGCCTGGATCAGGACCCTGGCGTTGCCGGACGCGACCGCGAACGAGGTGTGTCCCGGCGTGTGACCGGGCGTGCCGAGCGCGGTGATGCCGGGCGCGACCTCCTTGTCCCACTCGTACTGAGTGATATTGCTCTCGAGCCCGCCGAACACCTTCTTGAAGTTGGCGAAGTTGCCCTTCATCAAGTCGGTCTGCGCCTTGGCGGCGTTCTCGTCGCTATTCCAGAACGCCCACTCCT
Source organism: Bradyrhizobium sp. HKCCYLRH1034 (assembly GCF_051168375.1). Taxonomy (NCBI): domain Bacteria; kingdom Pseudomonadati; phylum Pseudomonadota; class Alphaproteobacteria; order Hyphomicrobiales; family Nitrobacteraceae; genus Bradyrhizobium; species Bradyrhizobium sp. HKCCYLRH1034. Next base: position 309,217 of record NZ_JBNPUW010000007.1, read on the forward strand.
TAGCCGGCACCTTCAGCTCGGCGTTCGGGAACGCCAGCGAGCCGTCCGCGAGCTTGAGGCCGTTGATGTGGTCCCCATGCATGTGGGAGAGCACGACGACGTCGATGCTCTTCGGATCGACGCCGGCGGCAGCGAGGTTCTGCAGCGTGCGGCCAACCGCGCCCTTGCTGGCCTCGAAGGCGCCAGCGCCGTTGCCGGTGTCGATCAGGACCAGCTTGGAGCCGGTGTTGATCAGCTGCGGATTGAAGGGGATCGTGATCATGCCCTTCGGCATGTAGGCGCTTTCGGCAGCCGCGAGCGCGTCGTCCTTCGCCGTGTTGACGACGAACGTGTCGGGCATCGGGAAGGTGCGCGCGCCGTCATTGACGGAGGTGCATTCATAGTCGCCGACCTTGTAGCGATAGAAGCCGGGCGCCTGCGCGCCGGCGGGTGCAACCGCTGCGCGTGCCCGTCCGGCCAGCGGCGGCAAAGCGGTTGCAGCCCCGGCGAGGGCCGCACCGGCCAGAAATCGACGGCGATCCAATCGGGTCATGACAAATCTCTCCTCAGTGCTCCATGCGGCTGACACCGCCCCCAGACAAACGGGGCGGATTGTCTCCGCATGCGGGCCAAACGCAAGCCCGTCAGCAACGTCCGAGGAGCGACGTTAGGTCACTTCTCTTTGTTGGGGTCGATGAGGAATTTTTCGCCGGTGGCCCGTTTGGCGTACACGGCAAGGTTGGCCGGATCGAGCGCCTCGGACAAGGAAACGACCTTGGTGTAGTGGCTCGCAAAGGTCGTCTTCAGCTCGTCGACGACGCGCTGGCGCAGCCGCTCGGTATCCGCCTTGCCGATCTTCATCAGGAAGGGAAACAGCAGCCAGCCGCCGACGCTCCAGGTCATGCCGAAGCCGCGCGTGATCTCGGTCGGGCGCGTGTCCAGGCTGCCGTAGATGTAGACCTGCTTGTGCACGTTCGAGCCGTAGCGGCTGTAGGGATGCTTGCCGGACTTGTTGATCGCAGCTTCCATCGCGTTGAGGATCTGGCCGGCGAGCTTGCCGCCGCCGATCGCATCGAAGGCGATGGTCGCGCCGGTCTCGACCAGCGCCGCGATCAGGTCGTCCATGAAAGTCGGCGCCGTCGAATCCACGATGTATTTCGCGCCGATGCCGCGCAGGATCTCCGCCTGTGCTGCACTGCGCACGATGTTGACGAGCGGGATGCCGTCCTTGAGGCAGATCTTGTTGAGCATCTGCCCGAGGTTGGACGCGGCCGCGGTATGCACCAGCGCGGTATGGCCCTCGCGCCGCATCGTCTCGGTCATGCCGAGCGAGGTCAGCGGATTGACGAAGCAGGATGCGCCCTCGGCCGGCGTGGTGCCGGCCGGCAGCGGCAGGCATTCGGAGAGCTTCAGGCAGCGATACTGGCTGTACATCGCGCCGCCGATGGCCGCGACCGTGCGGCCCATCAGCGCCTTGGCGGCATCCGACGACCCGGTCTTGACCACGACGCCGGCACCCTCGTTGCCGACGGCCAAGGACTCGTCGAGCCGGCCGGCCATCGCCCGCATCCCCGCCTCCGGCACCTTGGCGGTGATCACGGGCCGGTCCTTGGTGCCGGACGCCTGCAGGGTCGACAGATCGGCCGCGCCGACGAGGAGGCCGAGATCGGACGGATTGATCGGCGCCGCCTCGATCCGCACCACCACCTCGTCCGGCCCCGGCTCGGGGGTCGGCACGTCGACCAGCGAGAGCTCGAGCTCGCCGCTGCGCCTGATCAACGTCCGCAGTTGCAGGCCCTGTGTCTCGACACCCATGCGTGCCTCCCTTTTTTCTTTGGTTAGCCTGGTCCAGACTCAGGCCAGCGCCTTCAGCGCCGCCCTGCCCGCATATTTGGCCTGCGCGTCCAGCTCCTGCTCGATGCGCAGCAGCTGGTTGTACTTGGCGGTGCGGTCGGCGCGCGCCAGCGAGCCGGTCTTGATCTGCCCGCAATTGGTGGCGACCGCGAGATCGGCGATCGTGGAATCCTCGGTCTCGCCGGAGCGGTGCGACATGACAGCGGTGTAGCCGGCCTTGTAGGCCATCTCGACCGCGGCCAAGGTCTCGGTCAGCGTGCCGATCTGGTTGACCTTGATCAGGATCGAGTTGGCGCGGCCGTTGCGGATGCCGTCGGCGAGACGGTTGACGTTGGTGACGAACAGGTCGTCGCCGACGAGCTGGCACTTGTGGCCGATCAGGTCGGTCAGCTCCTTCCAGCCGTCCATGTCGTCCTCGGACATGCCGTCCTCGATCGAGGCGATCGGGTAGCGGGCGACCAGATCCGCAAGATACTTGGCCTGCTCGGAGCGCGAGCGCGACTTGTTCTCGCCCTCGTAGACGTACTTGCCGTCCTTGAAGAACTCGGTCGCCGCGCAGTCGAGCGCCAGCATGACGTCCTCGCCGGCGGTGTAGCCGGCCTTGCCGATCGCGCTCATGACGAAGTCGAGGGCTGCGTCCGCCGACGGCAGGTTCGGCGCGAAGCCGCCCTCGTCGCCGACATTGGTGTTGTGGCCGGCCTTCTTCAGCTCGGCCTTGAGCGTGTGGAAGATCTCCGAGCCGCAGCGCAGCGCCTCCGCGAAGCTCGGCGCGCCCACCGGCATGATCATGAACTCCTGGAAATCGATCGGATTGTCGGCGTGGACGCCGCCATTGACGATGTTCATCATCGGCACCGGCAGGGTGCGCGCCGAGGTGCCGCCGACATAGCGATACAGCGGCATGTCGTAGGAGATCGCCGCCGCCTTGGCGCAGGCGAGCGAGACGCCGAGAATGGCGTTGGCACCGATCCGGCTCTTGTTCTCGGTGCCGTCGAGCTCGATCAGGATCTGGTCGATCTGGACCTGGTCCTGCACCGACATGTCGCTGAGCGCCTCATAGACCTCGTCGTTGATGGCTTCGACGGCCTTCAGCACGCCCTTGCCGAGATAGCGGTGCTTGTCGCCGTCGCGCAGCTCGACCGCCTCATGGGCGCCGGTGGAGGCGCCGGACGGCACGGCGGCGCGGCCGACCGAGCCGTCCTCCAGCACGACGTCGACCTCGACCGTGGGATTGCCGCGGCTGTCCAGGATTTCGCGGCCGATGATGTCGACGATGGCGGTCATGGGGTCCTCTTACGGGCTTCTGGTGGGCGTTGCTGCGCCGCTTCTACCGCAAGGTCACGGGGGCGAAAAGGCCAAGAGCGGCAGAACTGGCGTCGAAATCACGAACCGGATGACGCATGGCCGGAGATTGGCTAAAGCGGCGCCAATTGCGACGGATGACACAAAACATGGCGAAGAAATCCACCCCAGCCCTGACATCGGCCGGCCTTCAGCTCGGCCGCGAAGTGGCGGCCCCGGACAGTCCGGAGGCGGCCCGGCTCGACCGCGTCCCCAACCCGCAGAAGGACACCGATTACCTGGCCCGTTTCACGGTGCCGGAGTTCACCTCGCTCTGCCCGGTAACCGGCCAGCCGGACTTCGCCCACCTCGTGATCGATTACGCCCCCGGCCCCTGGCTGGTGGAATCCAAATCGCTCAAGCTGTACCTCGCGAGCTTCCGCAACCACGGCGCCTTCCACGAGGACTGCACCGTCGCCATCGGCAAGCGCCTCGCCGCCGAGATCAAGCCCAAATGGCTGCGCATCGGCGGCTACTGGTACCCCCGCGGCGGCATCCCGATCGACGTGTTCTGGCAGATCGGCAAGCTGCCGAAGGGCCTGTGGGTGCCGGACCAAGGCGTCGCGCCGTATCGCGGGCGGGGGTGATCGGCACGTTGATCTGAGGCCGGAAAACTGGACCATTTTTGGCTAGAGACATGGGGTATGCGCGGCAATATCCATCTATCTAAGGCGCGTTTAGTCCTCGAACCGGCGATTGCGAGACCTGCTCTCTGCTGCCTCGTGCCGGCGCTCGGCAGCGATCCTCTCCTGCAGTACAGCTTTGGCGGCGCCGAGCGCATCGATAAGCACGGGTGTCTGATCAATAGGAAGCTGCTCAAGGAGCCTGAGCCGTCCTTCTAGCTTGGTCGCAAGCGAACCGCTCCAGCTCGTGGGATGAAGGCGCCGCACAATCTCCTTAAGCACAGCCTGGGGATCAGGCGCCTTGGCAAGGAGCTTTGCCGCCAAGGGAAGCCATTCATGCGGCTCTTTGTTTGCAGAGCACTTATACAAGCTAGCAGATGCGCTCATAATCGGATAGCGGATAGCTGGGGCCGCATCGCACCAGGCAAGGATAACATCGTCGGAGACAACTCCCATCGGGTTCTTGTCGAACCGGCGAAAGTCGGCAAAGGCCTGCACCGCCGTATCCCTGGCCTTGGCGTCGCCGGAAAACGCTTCGTCCAGCACGACGGTCGGATGAACCTGAAGGAGTCCCGTCATCAGATCGTCTTGGTCATGCGCGTGTATGTCATAACGGCGGACGGCAACCATCATCTTTTGGACCAAGCGCCGCACGACGGGAATTCCCTCGTCGCCGACCAGCGACACCTGAGCGATCCGCCCAAGTTCTCGATCCTCTCGATCGGTACGCCGGTCTTTCTTATGAAACTCGAACACATCCAATAGTACCCGGCCGACCTCGGCCACTTCGGGCGCAGGCAAACGCTTGTCTGCCGCATCAGCAAATAAACGCATCGAGAGAATTTCCAGCGAAACCATCAGTCCGCCGGTCTTGCTTGCAATAGCACGCAACAGATCGCGGAATTGAGGCCCCGGAATTCCATCGCTCACGCGGCCATAGGCCAGTACGTAAAACTGGGTGATATCGGCTTTGCCAAGTTCAAGCGCGTCGTGCAGTCGCTTGAGCCCGCGGTCGTCGATGGGAACACTTGCCTGCAACTGAGGAAAGTATGGTCCGAGCGATGGGTGCTGCAGCGCTTCGTCCAACATCTTATCGGTCAGCTTGGAGTCCCGTTTTTGCAAGCCGGCCAAGAAACCGCCAATTACTCCCGTCGCGGGCTTCTCTGTGGTCCCAAATTCGGTGACAAACGCCTGCCAAATCTCATACGGCTTTTCGGTGCTGCCCGCGAGGCCTTCGCCGAAGAGCGGAACGCGCGAGCCACCCTTCACTAAGCCCGGCAGCAGGGTCTTGAACGCCTCGTCGTCTTTCGCGACATCCCTGCCCAGATTTTCAACCGTTCGGTTCATGCGCGCGTTGGCACCTGCGTAGTCATCGTTCTCGACCTCATCGAGATCATCAAGATCGACGCTTCCGCCGCCGGCTCCGAGAACCACCCCCTTCACCTGATTGACTAAGTCCTTTGGCCGAAGCGCTTCTTCCAAAGCGGATAGTCGCTCGCAGATCTCAGGCGGCATGTGCTCGCCGTCATAAATTCGAGTCTGGCGTACGGCTACCCAACCTTCGCGCCAAAATCCTTTCTTGGCGATCTCTTTCATGAGATTCTCAAGAGCATCGATTTGCCCGGCGTTTGACCAGAGCCCTCGGAACTCACGGGCGATCGAGGTCCGAACACCGGCTGCGGCAGGATCATCGGACCAAGCCACGGGCGAGACGAGCTGCAGGACCGCGCCGAACCAATCCTGCACATCCTTCCCGGTCGGTGGGAAATAGCCATAGTCACGGGAACGCGCACCAAAGTCAAAATTGTGGGACGACGAGAAGTGATCAGTCTTCAGGACGGCATCGAGCGACTGAAATCCAAGCGCGCGCAGAGCAGGATCATCTGACCGGAGCAAGCCTTCCAGCACCTTAAGGCGCATGGTAATCGGCGCATGAGTTCCGGAAAGGACAATATGAAAGAGCGTCGGCACGATACCTGCTGCGCCGTTGTCATCCTCGGATTCCACCGCTTGCGCAAACTTGATCAGGAGCGCGATGGCCCGCTCGAATTGCGCTGGTTCGTAAGCCAGTGACCGCAGAAGCCGCACGACATGCGCGCTCTTGGCTAGTGTCGCGCGGTCCGCGTCCTTCAACGCACGTTCGATAGCGGCCAAGGTTTCGTCCGGCATGACCGGAGCGACGTTCGCCAGCATCGTGCGCTCGTCTCCGCCCAGATTAGGTATGTCCGCGAGCATGCCGCCGGGCGCGAACCATCCTTCCACGATAGCTCGGGCCTCCTTGCTGCCATCGAGGTAACCCAGCCGCCGCGAGAAGGAACGCCGCAGGCGCACGGGAGCGCTCGTTACGAGCACATTCAGAATCGTTGCGGCAGGAATGTTCTGCAACGCGAGGGTCGCAAGGCGGTTGGCGATGGCATGCGGCAACACGGCGCGCCATTCCGCGCGTTCCTGCAGCAAGTCGCGCCGCTTCAGTTCTGCAATGGCCGCATAGACCTCCGATATGGGCTTACCGATAAGCCCAGAGAGAATGGGTAGCTCTGCGCCGTTACCCTCTGTTTTGACCCCCTCGAAGGAATACACCAGCGAACAAGCCTGTGCGATCAGGAGCAAATCAGGGTCATGCTCATGACGTTGTTGGAATAGCCGTTTGAACAAATCGGAATCGCTAAGGCCGCTGACGGATTCGTTCTTTCCAACTGTCGCGGCGAGCGCGAGCGCGACACGCGCATTGCCGCCTGAGAATTCCGCGATCGTGCCGGCATCAGTCTGCGAGATTTCTGGGTAGCGGCGAGCCACCAACTTTTCGATTAGGGGCAGTGACGACGACTCCAGCGCGAATACATCGGTGCCCTCCGGCTGGTCATCGCGGATATCGTATTCAACCGTAATAACGCTGATCGTTGAGTTCGCCGTGCGCGCTAGCTTCGCCAACTCGCCGTGGAGCTCGGAAGGGCAATTGTCGATGACAAGGATTCCCCGCCTGCCTGCGGCGATGAGGTCGGATGCAAGGCCAATCGGCGGCGGGCTTGGGTCCTCCGCAACGTTCGTGTAGTACGCAAGCGATGGATCGAGGCTGTCCTGTCCAATCTTGCCGTCGAATAGCGCCTCGCAAAGCCGCGTCTTTCCGACCCCTGATAATCCAACCAGCCGCGCCACCTGCCGCGGTTGGCCGAGAATCTTACGTATGCGGTTGATGCCATCGATCGCGCTGAGCCCGTCTGCCTCGTCCTTGTCTCCGGTCTTGATCCGCGCTTCGCCATCGAACAGGTAGTCATCGTCGACACCGCCTGGAGCGCGGGACCAGGAGGCGAAGGATTGCCAGCCCGGAATCGATTTGCCGATCAAAGACCGGACCCATGGGATAAGACCCGGATGATCGCGGAGCCAGGTCGCCACACGGTTGCGGTCATAGAAATCGAGTGCGATTTTCGATGCGTCAGCGATGCCCTCTACCGCATCCGCCATCGCTTTCTTGCGGTTCTTCAGTGCGGAGTGAGCCGTGGACCCTGTTGCACTTACAATGATGTAAGCGCCCGATGCCTTAGCGAGATCGAGAAGGATAGGGCGCACCACGCCACCAGGCTTCATCTCATCGAGAATTTCCTGTCGGGGCATATCGGGCTTTTTGACTTGAAACCCCGTCTCGGGACGCGGGATGAAGCCACCGATCCTGGCGCCTGAGGGCAGCCCCACGTGCACGTCAAGGCCACCATCTTTAGCCGTCTGGCTGCCGCCCCAGGTTACGTGCGAAACCGAGTGATCCTGCCGGCGGAGCTCGGCCTCGGAGAGCCTCCCAATCAGCGCGCGCAGATCCGTGTCATTCAGATGGGAAATATCGTCCCCGGTGATCTCGAACATGGTTCGAGGCTAGGTAAGACGTTCAGTATCGTCAATCAAAGATAGAAGTCAGAAGCCGGATATCCCCCAGGGACATCTGGTGGTGCATCGTAATCCTCATTCCGCGGCCGCGAAATCGGGGTCTCGCCCGCGTGTGCCGAAGTGAACGTAGGAGTCGATATAAGCTAGCCGATAGGCGTTCGCCGTACCGCGGTCATTGATCCGGCTCTCGGTACGCTCGACATGGATGAGGCGCTGATGGCGGGCTTGATCCGATGATCGATTGCGGCGTATTGCTCGATCTTGTCATCGCTTAGGTGTGCCATGTTGGTCTCGCTCGATCGGCGGCGCGCGAAGAGATAGATTACGGTGACCGTTTAATTAGTTCGTGATCCGCCCGGACACACTGAGCGCACTGTCACCTTGATCCCCTGTCACAGAAATTTCCGTGTCTCACTTGAGGGGTGCAGTCCAGCACAGTCACCGTAATCTCCCAGCGTCGATCCATGACCCCTGAGTCGCCCGACGGGTGCGCTCCCACTCGGCTTTCCCATCCTTCGCGACCAACAAACCGCTGCTCCCGAGAGCCGTTTTTTAGCGCGCTTTCAAGCCGATCCTTCTGTCCATACCTCCCGCTAAAAATATTCCACTTTCGCTTTATCGGAATTTGTGATTGACTATCGTCGTCCCGTCTCGATCAGAGGGGCGCTTCGCGGTCGTCACGGACGTTGAGGCGGGATGCGGTGGGCGTGTCGGGTCGCAGCGTGATCAGTCATGCGGACGAACGAGCCTGATGCGCCGGCGAAATCGTATGGTCCTGGCCTCCCGACGCTGAGGCTACGCTGGTGGTGATGATCCGCCGGTCACGGGGGCAAGACAGCCCGGTCCCCGGGGAGAGTACGTATAAGCCGCCCAACCATCGCGCGGGGAATGCCGGGATGTCTCGGCTGAACCTGTGGTTCCTGCCGCCAGCATTTTTTTCTGCTGGCGGGCCATGGGGGCGGCCAGCTCCCGGCATTCCCCGCGCCCTCTTCTCAGAAAGAGGGCATGTCCCAAGGCAAAGCTCGGACGCAGACGCGCCGCGAGATGGCGGCGGTGCGTCCCGCGGCCAACGAAAGCGCCGATATGTCTCAGCCGCGCATCTTCAGCATCGAGAGCGAGAAACGCCCTCGCCGCACTTTCCCAGGACCATCGCAGCTAACGATGGGCATTTTGCCCTCGCCCGTCTCCACGTCGTCATGGCCGGCCTTGTCCCGCCTGCGCGGCCGAAGCCGCTTCGGCGCGGCGAAGGCCCGGGCATCCACGTCCTTCTCAGCGCGCCGAACGACGTGGATGGCCGGGACAAGCCCGGCCATGACAGAGCAACAAATTAGCAGGCGTTGCTGCCGCGACGGGACCATGTCTTCAGATGCAATGGGCCCGCGCCCGTGTCCGACATGGCCGTCAGCTGACCGCCGCATCTGCCGGCGGCCGCTGCCGCAGCAGCGCGGCGCAGGCGAAGCCGAGCGCGACCATCATGATGGCGGCGATCAGCAAGGTCGGCTGCTTGCCACCGTGGACCAGGCCGAAGCCGTAGGCGATCGGGCCGACCGTCTGGCCCATGAAGAAGAAGAACGAGTGCAGCGACATCGCGGTCGCGCGCGCCCCGATCGACAGCTCGCTGGCGAACACCTGCAGGCAGCCATGGATCATGTAGAAGCCCCAGCCCATCAGCATCATGCAGCCGAACTGCAGCTTCCAGCCCGGGCCGAAGGCGAGCGCGGCGAGCTGCAACCCGACCAGGGCAGCGCCCGTGATCATCATGCCCTTGACGCCGAGCCGCGGCAGGAAGTTCGACACCGTGAACGTGTAGAACAGGCCGCCGACCGCGAAGCCCGCGATGACGATGCCCGCGATCGACAGCGAGGTCTCGCCGAGATCGAACAGGAACGAGGCGATGAACGGAAACAGCCCGAACACGCAGCAGCCTTCGACGAACACGGCCGAGAAGCAGAAGCGCGAATTGGGATTGGTGAAGATGGTGCGGTAGCCCTTCCTCAGCGCGGCGAGATCGGTGGTCGGCGCATGTGTGACCTTGGCGCCGCGAAAGCCTGCCGCCACCGCGAAGGAGGCGATCAGCCCGAGCGCGCCGAGGATCGCAAGCACGCCACGCCAGCCGATGAAATCGCCGATGATGCCGGATGCCGTCGCGCCGAGCAGGTTGCCCGCCATCGAGCCCGCGAGCGTGCGGCCGATCGCGACCTGCCGCTTGTCGGGCGCGACGAGATCGCTGGTCAGCCCAAGCGCCACCGGAAACACGCCGCCCGAGGCGATGCCCGCGAGGATGCGCGTCGCGAACAGCAGCGGAAACGAGGTGGCGAGCGCGCCGAGCAGGCTCGCGACGCCGAGCAGCGCCAGGCACAACGTCATCAGCCGCGCCTTGCCGAACAGATCGGCGGCAGCGCCGATCGCCGGCTGGATCAATGCGTAGATCAGCGCATAGCCGGCGGCGATGCTCGCCGCCGTGGTGATGCTGATCGAAAAGTCTTCGGCGACATGCGGCAGCACCGGATCGAGCGCCCGCGTCGACAGCGCCGCCGAGAAGCCCGCGAGGGCGATGATGTTCACCGCCGGCGGAAACTTCTGCCCCGCGGGCTTGGCGGCGGTCTGGTGCATCAGCGCCCGGCGTCCGCCGCCGGCGCCTTGGCGAGTGCATCGAACGCCATCAGCGTTCGTAGCAGACCCTCGAACTGTGCGAGCGGAACCATGTTCGGCCCGTCGGAGGGCGCATGATCGGGATCCGGATGCGTCTCGATGAAGACGCCGGCGACGCCGACGGCGACGGCCGCGCGTGCGAGCACCGGCACGAATTCGCGCTCGCCGCCCGAGGACGTGCCCTTGCCGCCCGGCTGCTGCACGGAGTGGGTCGCATCGAAGATGACCGGCGCGCCGGTCGTGCGCGCCATGATCGGCAGCGACCGCATGTCGGAGACCAGCGTGTTGTAGCCGAACGAGACGCCGCGCTCGGTGACCAGCACGTTGCGATTGCCGGAGCCCGTGATCTTGGCGACCACGTTGGCCATGTCCCAGGGCGCCAGGAACTGGCCCTTCTTGACGTTGACGACCTTGCCCGTCGCCGCGGCCGCCAGCAGCAGGTCGGTCTGCCGGCACAGGAACGCGGGGATCTGCAGCACGTCGACGGCCTGCGCCACCTCGGCGCACTGGCTGGCGTCATGCACGTCGGTCAGCACGGGCAGGCCGAGAGAGGAGCGGATCTCGGCGAAGATCGGCAGCGACTGCGCCAGGCCAAGCCCACGCGCAGCGGAGGCGCTGGTGCGGTTGGCCTTGTCGAACGAGGTCTTGTAGACGAGCCCGATGTTCAGCCGCGTCGCGATCTCCTTCAGCGCCGAGGCGACCTCGAGCGCATGCGCGCGGCTCTCGAGCTGGCATGGGCCGGCGATCACGGCGAGCGGCAGGTGGTTGCCAAACTTGACGGAGCCGAGGCTGACGACCGGCGCGGCAGAGATCGGAGCGTTCACGACATCATCCTCATGTGGGCGCGCGACCATGGCCCAGCGCTGGCGTCCCGATCAACCCGGCGTGTGCCGGCGAATAGCAGGGTTGCGGGATCGGTCATCCCCGCCCCTCCCCAGCCTCTATTTCAGCGCCGAAAACGCCGTCGGCACCAGGAACTGGCTGGTGATGTTGGCGACGATCTGGCCGTCCTCCTCGCTCTTGGCGCGCGCCGCGATCCAATCGGGATCGGTCATGAACTTGGTCCACTTGGTCTCGCGCTCGGCGAGCGATTCCCAGGCCAGGAAATAGGTCAGGTCCTGGTTGGATTCGCCGATCAGAGTCGTGAAGAAACCGACCGGGCGGATGCCGTGCTTCTCCCACAGCTTCAGCGTCGTGTTTTCGAAGCGCTTCAGCAGCGCCGGCAGCCGGCCCGGAATGCAGCGATAGATGCGGCTCTCGTAGATCATCTGATCCTCCCTGATCTTTTCTGGCTTCGCGCGATCGGGGAGCGTTGTCGCAACAATCGTCGCGGCCGTCAAAGGTCGCGTTGCGCGCCTCGGCCGTCGTTGCGAGGAGCGTCAGCGACGAAGCAACCCAGAGTCACGCCCGCGACTCTGGATTGCTTCGCTCCGCTCGCAATGACGGGACTTGGCACCACGAGCCCGTTACACCAGTCGCGACTGCACCACTGCGGCCTGAATGAACGACGCGAACAGCGGATGCGGCTCGAACGGGCGCGACTTCAGCTCGGGGTGGAACTGGACGCCGATGAACCACGGGTGGTCCTCGTACTCCACGATCTCCGGCAGCACGCCGTCGGGCGACAGGCCGGAGAACTTCAACCCGTGCTGCTCGAGCCGATCCTTGTAGGCGGTGTTGACCTCGTAGCGGTGGCGATGCCGCTCGGAGATCTCGGTGGCGCCGCCATACACCTCGGAGACGCGGCTGCCGCGCTTGAGCGCCGCAGGATAGGCGCCGAGCCGCATCGTGCCGCCGAGATCGCCGCTCTTGGAGCGCTTCTCCAGCTCATTGCCACGCAGCCATTCCGTCATCAGGCCGACCAGCGGCTCCGGCGTCGGACCGAACTCGGTCGAATTGGCCTCGGCGATCCCGACGAGATTGCGCGCCGCCTCGATGACCGCCATCTGCATGCCGAAGCAGATGCCGAAATACGGCACGTCGCGCTCCCGCGCGAATTGCGCCGCACGGATCTTGCCCTCGGCGCCGCGCTGGCCGAAGCCGCCGGGCACCAGGATGCCATTGACGTGCTCGAGGAATGGCGCGGGGTCTTCGTTCTCGAACACCTCGCTCTCGATCCAGTCGAGCTTGACGCGGACCTTGTTGGCGATGCCGCCATGCGACAGCGCCTCGATCAGCGACTTGTAGGCGTCCTTCATGCCGGTGTACTTGCCGACGATCGCGATCGTGACGTCGCCTTCCGGGTTGCGGACGCGCTCGTTGATCGTGTGCCAGCTCGAAAGCGCCGGCGGCACCCGCGGCTCGATGCCGAACGCGGCCAGCACCTCGTCGTCGAGGCCGGCGGCATGATAGGCCTCCGGCACGGCATAGATGTTGTCGACGTCACGCGCCTCGATGACGGCGCTTTCGCGCACGTTGCAGAACAGGCCGAGCTTGCGCCGTTCCTCCTTCGGGATCGGGCGGTCGGTGCGGCACAGCAGGATGTCAGGCTGGATGCCGATCGAGCGCAGCTCCTTGACCGAATGCTGCGTCGGCTTGGTCTTCAACTCGCCGGCGCTCGGGATGTAGGGCAGCAGCGTGAGGTGGATGTAGATCGCGTGATGGCGCGGCAGCTCATTGCCGAGCTGCCGGATCGCCTCGAAGAACGGCAGGCCCTCGATGTCGCCGACGGTGCCGCCGATCTCGACCAGCACGAAATCGTACTCGTCATTCCCGGACAGGACGAAATCCTTGATCGCGTTCGTCACGTGCGGGACGACCTGGATGGTCGCACCGAGATAGTCGCCGCGCCGCTCCTTGGTCAGGATGTCCTGGTAGATCCGGCCCGTGGTGATGTTGTCGGCCTTGGTCGCCGGTCGGCCGGTGAAGCGTTCGTAATGTCCGAGATCGAGATCGGTCTCGGCGCCATCATCGGTCACGAACACTTCGCCGTGCTGATACGGCGACATCGTGCCTGGATCGAGGTTGAGATAGGGGTCGAGCTTGCGAAGCCGGACCTTGTAGCCGCGGGCCTGCAGCAGCGCGCCTAACGCGGCTGAAGCCAGACCCTTTCCGAGCGAGGAAACCACGCCGCCGGTGATGAAGATGTACCGCGCCATGGGACCCTACCTTTAATGCCGCGCGCTCGATTCGCCAAAACGAATCGCTTGCAGCCCGCAACGCTGTCGCGGGCCTGTGGGTTACTTCAAAATCTGAATGGTCTCAGGTACTTGAGACCGCTTCATGACGCAGGACGCCAATTGCGTTCCTGCATGGCTTATCCGCGTTATTGCGATTGCGGTGCCTGCGGCGCAGCCGGAGCCGCGGGAGCCTGCTGCTCGTCGGCCTTCTTGAGCTGGTCGAGCACGCCGCCCCCGGTCGGCGCCACCGGGGTCGCACCGCCTGACTGGGTCTGCCCAGGCAAGGTGCCGAGAATCGAGGTCGGCTTGCGATCCAGACCCGCGAGCCAAGTCAGCGCCAGGCTGGTGAGGAAGAAGAGGAGTGCCAGGATCGCGGTCGTGCGCGTTAACAGGTTGGCCGTGCCGCGGCTCGACATGAAACCGGCGCCGCCGCCCATGCCAAGGCCACCGCCCTCGGATTTCTGCAACAGCACCGTACCGATCAGGACGGCGACAATCATGAGGTGGATGACGATCAAGACAGTCTGCATGGTGACCTTCCGTCACAAGCCCTCGCAGGCCCCGGCCGGAGGCCGGGATCGCGAGAGCTTCGCGGGCTATTCGGAAATTTGCGCGGTGTTACACGATCATGTCGGGCAACGCCACCCCGCAGATAATCGCAGCCGCGCTTCTCACAAGCGCTGCCGCGCCGCCCGTCGTCGAGGCTTGCCCGACCATCCATTTTCTACTATTAGAGACATATGGATCAAATAATAGACGACTTCAGCCAGCGGCTGGCGCGCCGCCTGCTGCTGGAACGGGACAGCCGCGGCTGGTCGCTGGCCGACCTTGCCGAGCGCTCGGGAGTGTCAAAGGCCACCATCAGTAAGATCGAGCGCGCCGAGGTCAGCCCGACGGCGGTCATCCTGGTCAAGCTGGCAAGCGCGTTCGATCTCACGCTGGCCGGCTTGATGCTCCGAGCCGAGGCCCAGTCGGAGCGCCTGTCCAAGGCGGCCGAGCAGCCGGTCTGGCGCGATCCGGACACGGGCTATGTCCGGCGCCAGGTCTTTCTCAGGCCGGATCATCCGATCGAGTTGGTGACCGTCGAGATGCCGGCGCACCGCAGCGTGACCTTGCCGGCCTCCTCCTACATCCACATCCGCCAGCTTCTCTGGGTGCAGAGCGGGCAATTGACCATCACGGAAGGCGCGGAACGCCACGTCCTCGGCCCCGGCGACTGCCTCGGCTTCGGCCCACCGATCGACACCACCTTTGCCAACGAGTCGGACGCACCCTGCGTCTATGTCGTGGCGCTTGCCCGGAGTTGAGAATGTCCGCGATTCGAATTGCATCCCTATCGGACACACCGGTCGTGCGAAGCGCGCTTCGCGCCATGCTGATCGAAACGGTCGCCGATGGTGGTTCGGTCAGTTTCATGCACCCGCTTCGCGAGGAGGATGCCGACGCCTTCTGGCGGGAATCGCTTTCGGCCGCGGCGCGCGGCGAACGAGCCGTTCTTGGCGCCTTCGACGGCGAGGATGTGATTGCGACCGTCACGTTGCAGCTGAAGCTGCCGCCGAACCAGCCGCACCGCGCCGAGATCGCAAAGATGATGACGCGCATCAGCCACCGCAAACGCGGAATCGCGACCGCGCTGCTGCGCGCGGCCGAAAACCTCGCCCGCGCGCACGGTCGGACGATGCTGGTCCTCGATACCGCCGAGGATGGGGGCGCCTCACGGCTTTATGAAAGCGTCGGCTTCCAGCTGAGCGGAACCATTCCGGACTATGCCTTGAAGCCGCATGGCGGCCTTACCGGCACGAAGATCTATTGGAAGCGAATCGAACAGGCGGACTGAGGCGTGCGCTTTCGCTCACGTTGCTTCTCAACAGCCCTTCGCAATGGCGAGAAAGTCTGAGGCTTTCAGGCTGGCGCCGCCGACCAACGCGCCGTTGACATTCGCGACCGCCATCAGCTCGGCCGCATTGGAGGGCTTCACCGAGCCGCCATAGAGGATGCGCGTCCGCGCTCCCTCCTGCTTGAAGCGATCGATCAGCAGCTCTCTGATAAAGGCATGAATCTGCTCGACATCCTTGGCAGTCGGGGTCAGGCCGGTGCCGATCGCCCAAACCGGCTCATAGGCCACGACCAGGTTGCCGGCCCGTGATTCCTGCGGCAGGCTGAGGTTGAGCTGGCCGCGCAGGATGTCGAGCGTCTGCCCTGCATCGCGCTGCTGCTGGGTTTCGCCGACGCAAACGATCGCGACCAGCCCGGCGCGCCACACCGCCTCGGTCTTCTGGTGCACCACAACATCGCTTTCGCCATGATCGGCACGCCGCTCGGAATGGCCGACGATGATGGCGGTGGCGCCAGCATCGGCCAGCATCTCCGCCGAAATGTCCCCGGTATGGGCTCCCGACGCCTTGGGGTGGCAATCCTGAGCGCCAACCGCGATCGCGTGGGAGCCGCGCGCCCTTTCGGCGAAGCCTGCCACCAGGGTGGCGGGAGGACAGACCAGCAGGTCGGCCTTTCCGGTGACCTCGGCGGCTCCGGCCAGCATGGCGTCGAACTCGGCGGTCGAGGCCTTCAGGCCGTTCATTTTCCAATTGCCGGCGATCAGCGGCCGGATGCGGTCGGTCATGGCGGGATTCCAGCAAATGTTGTGACGGACATCGGCTAGCAGAGCCCTTCGACGAGCACCAGAGCGGGAGCCGTCTTCCCACCGCTTCAATCGGCCTCAGGGCCGAGGTTGCGACCGGGCGGCCGCCTCTTTATAAGCCGTTTCAACTCGGTGACGGCCTTTTGCGGAATCTGCTTTAAGGCGCGGCCTCTTCATCCTTTTTCCTGCAGACAGACTGGACCCATGCTTCGAGGATTACGCAAGGCCTCATCAAACTGGCTCGGCAAGACCATCATGGCGGTGGTCATGGGCGTTTTGATCGTCAGTTTCGGCATCTGGGGCATCGCCGACATCTTCCGCGGCTTCGGGCAGTCGACGGCTGCAACCGTGGGACGCACGGAGATCTCGGTCAACGAGTTCCGGCAGATCTATACCGACCGGCTGCAGCAGATCGGCCGCCAGCTCGGTCGTCCGCTGACCACCGAGCAGGCCCGCATGTTCGGGCTCGACCGCTCCGTGCTGCAGCAGACGATTGCGGAAGCCGCCCTCGATGAGCAGGCTCGCCGTCTCGGTCTCGCCCAGTCCGATGCGGAGACCATGCGGGTGATCCTCAGCGATCCCAACTTCAAGGGCCCGAACGGGGCGTTCGACCCGCAGCGCTTCCAGGCCATCATCCGCAATTTCGGCTTCACCGAGCAGCGCTACCTGGCTGACCAGCGCCGACAGTCGCTGCGGCGGCAGATCACCGGCACGATCGCGGCCGGGCTGGAGCCGTCCAACACGATGCTCGAGGCGCTCGGCCGCTTCCAGAACGAGCAGCGCTCGATCGATTACATCAAGCTCGACGCGGCGCAGGCCGGCACCATCGATGCGCCCTCGCCCGAGGTTCTCGCGTCCTATTTCGAAGAGCACAAAGCCCAGTTCAAGGCGCCGGAATATCGCAAGATCTCCTTCGTCGTGGTGACGCCCGAAGAGATCGGCAAGTCGACCGACGTTTCTGACGAGGACGCCAGGAAGCTGTTCGACCAGCGCAAGGCGCTGATGGGCACGCCGGAGAAGCGCCAGGTCCAGCAGATGACCTTCCCCACCATGGAGGAGGCACAGGCGGCGCGCGCCCGGATCGCCGCGGGTGAAGTCACGTTCGACGAGCTCGCCAAGGAGCGCAACCTCAACCCGGCCGATCTCGATCTCGGTCTGGTGACGAAATCGGCGATTCTCGACCCTGTCGTTGCCGATACCGCCTTCTCGCTGCCGACCGGCGAGGTCAGCCAGCCGGTCAAGGGCGCATTCAACGTGGCGCTGGTCAAGGTCAGCGCGATTCAGCCGGGCCAGCAGCCCGAATATGAGAGCGTCGCTGCCGACATCAAGAAGGAGATCGCAGCCGACCGCGCCAAGTCGCAAGTCGCCAATCTTCGTGACAAGATGGAAGACGAGCGCGGCGGTGGCGCCAGCGTCGCCGAGGCAGCCAAGAAGCTCGGTCTCAATGCCATCACGCTCGAAGCCGTCGACAGGTCCGGCAAGCAACCCAACGGCCAGCCCGTTTCGAACATCCCGCTTGGCCTCGATGTCGTTGCGCAGGCCTTCACCAGCGATGTCGGTGTCGACAACGAGCCGATCTCGTTCCGCGGCGGTTATGTCTGGTTCGAGGTTCTCGGCATCACCCCGCCGCGCGATCGCCCCCTCGACGAGGTCAAGGATCAGGTCGCCGCGCGCTGGCGCGATGACGAGGTCGCCACCAAGCTGCGCGCAAAGGCCACCGAGCTGGTCAAGAAGCTCAGCGAGGGCGGCAAGCTCGCCGACGAGGCGGCATCGCTCGGCGTGAAGGTCGAGACGGCCAGTGCGTTCAAGCGCGACGCCTCGGTGCCCGGCGTCCCCACCGGCGCGATCACCGCCGCATTCCGCACGGCGAAGGACGGCGTCGGCCAAACCGAGGCTGATGGCGGCCGGCGGTGGATTGTGTTCCGTGTCACCGACATCATCGAGCCTAAGGTCGACCTCGCGTCCGAAGATACCAAGAAGCTGAAGGACCAGTTGCAGCGCGCGCTCGCCGACGAGCAAGGCACGGCCTATGTCATGAAGCTCGAGAAGGACATCGGGACGACGATCAACGAGGCTGCGGTGGCCCAGGTGGTCGGCGGCAACAATCAGTGACGGTTTGCTAGGGGCACGCGTGATGGACGATCTCAAGTCGATCATTGGCAAGGTGGCGACCGGCGCGCCGCTGTCCCGCGAGGAGGCGGCGTCCGCCTTCGACAGCATGATGTCGGGCGAGGCGACGCCGTCGCAGATGGGCGCGCTGCTGATGGCGCTGCGCGTGCGCGGCGAGACGGTCGAGGAGATCACCGGCGCCGTCAGCGTGATGCGGGCGAAGATGCTGCGCGTCGATGCGCCGGCGAGCGCGGTCGACATCGTCGGCACCGGCGGTGACGGCTCCGGCTCGGTCAACGTCTCGACCTGCGCCTCCTTCATCGTGGCCGGCGCCGGCGTGCCGGTCGCCAAACACGGCAACCGCGCACTGTCGTCCCGCTCCGGCGCCGCCGACGTGCTCGCCGCGCTCGGCGTCAAGATCGACCTGAAGCCGGACCAGGTCGGGCGCTGCGTGCGCGAGGCCGGCATCGGCTTCATGTTCGCGCCCGCGCATCATCCGGCGATGAAGAACGTCGGGCCGACCCGGGTCGAGCTCGCCACCCGCACGATCTTCAATCTGCTCGGTCCCCTGTCCAATCCGGCCGGCGTCAGGCGCCAGATGGTCGGCGTGTTCTCGCGGCAATGGGTCGAGCCGTTGGCCCACGTGTTGAAGAATCTCGGCTCGGAGGCCGCCTGGGTCGTGCACGGCTCCGACGGGCTCGACGAGATCACCTTGACCGGCCCGACCTTTGTCGCCGCGCTGGAGAACGGTCATATCCGCACCTTCGAGGTCACGCCCGAAGAGGCCGGGCTTGGCCTGTGCGGCAGCGACGGTCTGAAGGGCGGCGACGCCGAAGCCAACGCGGTGGCCCTGCAGAGCGTGCTGGACGGCCTGCCGAGCCCCTATCGCGACGTGGCGCTGCTGAACGCCGCGGCGGCGCTGGTCGTTTCCGGACGCGCCAAGACGCTGAAGGAAGGCGTCGCAATCGGCCGGGATTCGCTCGACAGCGGCGCCGCGGCGGCGCGGCTGAAGCAGCTGATCGAGGTCTCCAACAGCTGATCCACCGGAGCGTGCCATGTCGGACATCCTGACCAAGATCGAAGCGTATAAGCGCGAGGAGATCGCGGCCGCCAAGCGGGCATGCCCGTTGCCGGAGCTCGAGGCCCGCGCGCGTGACGCTTCGCCGCCGCGCGGCTTCGTTGCCTCGATCCGAGCCAAGCATGCGAACGGCGACTACGCGCTGATCGCCGAGGTGAAGAAGGCCTCGCCGTCCAAGGGACTGATCCGCGCCGATTTCGATCCGCCGGTGCTTGCCAAGGCCTACGAGGCCGGCGGCGCGGCCTGCCTGTCGGTGCTGACAGATACGCCGTCGTTCCAGGGCCATCTCGACTTCATGGTCGCCGCGCGGGCCGCGACCGCCCTGCCCGTGCTGCGCAAGGACTTCATGTTCGACACCTACCAGGTGATCGAGGCGCGTGCTCACGGCGCCGACTGCATCCTCATCATCATGGCCGCGCTGGACGATGCCGCCGCTGCGGACATCGAGGCTGCCGCGCTCGCCCACGGCATGGATGTGCTGATCGAAATCCATGATCGCGCCGAGCTCGATCGCGCGCTGAAGCTGCGCTCGCCGATGATCGGCATCAACAACCGCAACCTGCGAACCTTCGAGACCACGCTGGCGACCTCCGAAGCGCTGGCGCCGCTGGTCCCGGTCGAGCGTCTTCTGGTCGGCGAAAGCGGCATCTTCACGTCGGCCGATCTCGCGCGCCTGGCGCGCGTCGGCATCCAGACCTTCCTGGTCGGCGAGAGCCTGATGCGGCAGGCGGACGTCACGGCGGCGACGCGCGCGCTGCTTGCGCGCAATGCCGCCTCCGCCAGCGCGGCTGAGTGACCATGGCCGACAAGTCGCCCGACGCTCCCGCCCTGACCCACATCGACGCCCGCGGTGAAGCCCGCATGGTCGACGTGTCGGACAAGGCCGCGACCGAGCGAACCGCGACCGCCGAGGGCCGCGTCGTCATGAGCCCGGCGACGCTCGAGCTCATCCTGTCCGGCAACGCCAAAAAAGGTGACGTGCTCGGAACTGCCCGCATCGCAGGCATCATGGCCGCCAAGCGGACCTCCGAGCTGATTCCTCTGTGCCACCCGCTGGCGCTGTCCAAAGTCACCGTCGACATCACGCCCGATGCCGCACTACCCGGCTGCCTCGTCAGCGCCACCGTCAAGGTGACCGGGCCGACCGGCGTGGAGATGGAAGCCCTGACGGCCGTGTCCGTCGCCTGCCTGACCATTTACGACATGATCAAGGCGGCCGAGCGCGGCGTACGCATCGAAGGTATCCGCTTGACCGAAAAGATCGGCGGCAAGTCCGGGCACTATCGCGCCTGAAGAGATTACCAAGCCAAATACAACTTCGAATTAATTGTTCGCTAACTCAACTTCCTAACCTCACTTCCATTGCGGACCGATAGCAATGGTTGTGGGAGGGACATCGTAGCGGTCCATCCCGAAGCGCCGATCGCAAGCGTATTCAGGACCGATGACGACCGATACCACCAGTCCAGGGAATGCCCTCAGAGCTTCGACCGACCGCGGTGGACCGATCCGCTGGCTGGTCGGCGGAGGCCTCGTGCTGATTGCAGCCATCGCGATCGGTACGACCATCATGGCCGACAGTTTCCGGGAACGCGCGCTGAACAGCGCGACGCGTGAGCTGGAGAACACCGTCCTCCTGCTGGCGCGCCATTTCGATCAGCAGATGGAGGATCTCGGCGCGATCCAGCGCGATCTCGCCAACTACGTCCGACAGAACCACATCGACAGCGGCGCCCGCTTCAAGGAGCAGATGGGAAGCGCCGCCGTCAATGCCATGCTGAAGGACAAGCTGAGCGCGGTGACCTATGTCGGCGGTTTGAACATCTTCGACTCCGACGGCAACCTGATCAACTCCGGAGCGGCCTGGCCGGTGCCGCCCGTCAACATTGCCGATCGCACCTTCTTCAAGCGGCTGAAATCCGATCCGACCGCGCCGCAACTGCTGATCGAACCGGTGGTGGGCCGGATCACCGGCACATATGTCGCAGTCATTGCCCTGAAACTGACCAGTCCCAACGGCGAGTTCCTGGGCATCATCAGCCGCAGTCTCGAACCCATCAATGTCGAGCGGTTCTTCGCCTCGGTCGCGCTCGGTCCCGACGCGGCGATCTCGATGATGCATCGCGACGGAACCCTTCTGGCCCGCCATCCACGCCATGAGGGCATGCAGAACCAGAACTACAAGAACGCGCCGATCTTCCGCCAGATCCTGGCCGGCGATGGCAACACCACGGGCATTTTCAGCAGCCCCGTCGACGGCGAGCACCGCATCGGCGCATCGCACCGGCTGACGAGCTATCCCTTGATCGTGACTGCGACGACGACGGTCTCGGCGGCGCTCGCCGACTGGCGCGAGCAGATGCGCTTCCTGATCGCCGTCGGCGTGACGTCGGTGCTGCTGATCGCCGGCATGCTTTACGTCGTGGTGCGCCGGCTGATCAGCGACCACGACGCCTCCAGCCGCCGCTTGACGCTGGAGAAGGAACGGCTCGACAAGGCCGTCAACAACATGACCCAGGGCCTCTTGCTGTTCGATGCATCGGAGCGCCTGGTCATCAGCAACCAGCGCTACGTCGACATGTACGGCCTGTCTGCTGACGTCGTGAAACCAGGCTGCACGTTTCGCGCGCTGATCGCGCACCGCAAGGCCACCGGCTCGCTGGCGGGCGACGACGTCGAATATGCCGATGCGGTGCTGCGCGACATCGGCCGCAAGACCTCGCAGATCATCGAGACCACGGACGGTCGCTGGATCCAGATCGTCAACGAGCCGATCGCGGGCGGCGGCTGGCTCGCCACCCACGAGGACATTACCGAGCGCAAACGGTCCGAGGAGCAGATCACGCATCTGGCGCACTACGACGCCCTGACGGATCTGCCGAACCGCACCCTGTTTCACGAGCGCCTCAAGGAGGAGCTGACCGGCGTCCCCCACGGCCGGCGCCTCGCGCTGCACTACATCGACATCGACGAGTTCAAGGGCGTCAACGATTCGCTCGGCCACCTCATCGGCGACGAGCTGTTGAAATCCGTCGCGGCGAGCCTGAGCGCCTGTGTCGGCACCGCGGGGTTCGTCGCCCGCCTTGGTGGCGACGAGTTCGCCGTGGTTCAGACGGCGATCCGCAACCGGGAGGATGTCGAACAGCTGATCGAGGATATTCTCGGCGCGATCCGCGCTCCGCGTGACTGCCTCGGCCATCAGCTCACCGCCGACGCCTCGATCGGCGTGGCGTTGATCCCCGAGCACGGCACCGATCTCGACCAGATCATGAAGAACGCCGATCTGGCGATGTACGCCGCCAAGGCCGCGGGACGCCGCACCTGGCGCTTCTTCGAGCCCGAGATGGACGCCCAGATCAAGGCGCGCCACCAGCTCGAGGTCGACCTGCGCCAGGCCATGGCCGACGATCGACTCGAGGTCTACTACCAGCCTTGTCTGAGCCTGCAGGACGACCGCATCGTCGGTTGCGAGGCGCTGGTGCGCTGGAGGCATCCGACCCGCGGCGCCGTCTCGCCGGCCGAGTTCATTCCGATCGCCGAGGACACCGGCCTCATCAACCTGCTCGGCGAACGCGTCCTCCAGGTCGCCTGCACCGAGGCGGTGAGCTGGCCGGACGACATCCGGCTCGCCGTCAACGTCTCGCCGGTGCAGTTCAAGAGCGGCACCCTGGCGCTCAAGGTCGCCAATGCACTTGCGACCTCCGGCCTGCCGCCGCATCGGCTGGAACTCGAGATCACCGAAGCGGTGCTGATCCGCGACGACGACGCGCTCGACACCCTGCACCAGTTGCGCGCGCTCGGCGTCCGCATCGCGCTCGACGATTTCGGCACCGGCTATTCGAGCCTCAGCTATCTCCAGCGCATTCCGTTCGACAAGATCAAGATCGACCGCTGTTTCGTCAAGGACATCACCGATAGCGAGGGTTCCGCGGCGATCGTCCAGGCCGTGGTCAACATCGCCGCCATCCGCAAGATGTCGACGACCGCCGAGGGCGTCGAGACCGAGGCGCAGCGGCAGGTGCTGAAGCGGCTCGGCTGCTCGGAGATGCAGGGCTATCTGTTCAGCCCTCCGAAGCCCGCAGCCGACGTGCGGCAATTGTTCGCTGCGCAGCGCGCCAATCCCTCATCCGGCCGCCGTTCGCGCTCGGACGCCGCCTGAGCCGGTTCCGAACCGATAAATACCGTTGCAATTTGAGGCTTTTCCGCAAGCCAGATTCAAACCCTGCCGACCGGTCGTGCCTTGAAGTCCACGGCTCCGCCATGATCTACGGGACACAGACGGACATACTCCGTGTTCGCCTGTACACACTGGTCGAAAACCACGGCGGGACGGCCTCAGGGCCGCCCCGTCGGGTGTGAGCATCGCAAGCCGCGCACCCGCCCGCTTCGCAGATCAGTTCGGCACCGCCGCCTTGGCGCGGACGTCAGCGTTCACCGTGACGCCCCGCAGCACGTTGAATGCGGCGTGCAGCGCCTTGTCGTCCTTCTCGTCCGGCGGAACGTAGGACTGCGAGCCGGTCTGCTCGGTGCCGTCGGGCGCCGAGAGATGGCCGCGCATGCCGGCCTCACCCTTGAGATCGCCGCGATCCTTCAGCTCGTCCGGCACGTCCTGCTTGACCTCGATGTCCGGCGCGATGCCCTGCGCCTGGATCGAGCGTCCCGACGGCGTGTAGTAGCGCGCCGTGGTCAGCGCCAGCGCGCCGTTGCCGGCGCCGAGCGGAATGATGGTCTGCACCGAGCCCTTGCCGAACGAGCGCGTGCCGACCAGGGTCGCACGCTTGTGATCGTGCAGCGCGCCGGCCACGATCTCCGACGCCGAGGCCGAGCCGCCATTGATCAGCACCACCAGCGGCTTGCCCTTGGTGAGGTCGCCGCCGCGCGCGGTGAAGCGCTGCGTCTCCTCCGGATTGCGGCCGCGGGTGGAGACCACCTCGCCCCGCGGCAGGAATGTGCTGGAGACCGACACGGCCTGATCGAGCAGCCCGCCCGGATTGTTGCGCAGGTCGACCACGTAGCCGGCGAGCTTCTCCTGCGGGATCTCCTTGGAGATGCTGGCGACCGCCTTGCGCAGACTCTCGGTGGTCTGCTCGTTGAAGGATGTGATGCGGATATAACCGATGTCGCCGCCTTCGGTGTGATAGCGCACCGGGCGCACCTTGATGATCTCGCGCGTCAGCGTAACGTCGAGCGGTGCGTCCTTGCCCTTGCGCATGATGGTGAGCTTGGTCTTGGTGTTGACGCCGCCCTTCATCTTGGCGACGGCCTGCTCGAGCGTCAGTCCCTGCACCGCCTCGCCGTCGATCTTGGCAATGAGATCGCCCGAGAGAACGCCGGCCTTGGACGCGGGCGTGTCATCGATCGGCGCGACGACCTTGACCAAGCCCTCCTCCATGGTGACCTCGAGACCGAGTCCGCCGAACTCGCCGGACGTGGTCTCCTGCATGTCGCGCCAGGACTTGTCGTTCATGTAGCGCGAATGCGGATCGAGCGACGACACCATGCCGTTGATGGCGCCTTCGATCAGCGCGGGATCGCTCGGCTTCTCGACATAGTCGGCGCGAACACGCTCGAACACCGCGCCGAACAGATTGAGCTGCGAATAGGTGTCGGCCATGCCGGCCGCGGCCTTGGCCTTCGCAACGAGTTGCGCGCCGTCGGGACCCGTCACCATCAGGGTCAGACCGACGCCGGTCATCGTGCCCGCCAAGAACAGCCAGTTTTTTCGCATTGTTTGCTTCCCGAGCGTTTGTTGGATGGCCGGCCGATCAAATGGTCCGCACGCATCGCCGGCGCGATTTGTGTTGCGAACACACACCACATTTCCGGTTTCTTCAAGGCCGATATTGCGCCGCCGTACCGGGGCCCGACCGCCGGCGCTCGCATCCGAAATGGACGTTCACAGGCTGAAATCAAGCTCAAGGCTGCGCCGGCGCCGGGCCCGGCTGAACATACCCCGGCTTTCACGGACACCCATGATCACAATTCGACGAGCCGTGTACCACGCCGCGATTTGATGGCCTGGGCCTGCGGGGCGCCGCTCCCCGCGCGCGCCCGGGAAGCTCGAGTTCGGAATGGCTTGCTCCCGGCCCGCTCGATGGGCAATGCTCCGCAGCAAAACCGCAAGCATGACAGTCGCTGGGAGGCAAACATGAACCAACGGACCCCGATCGAAGCCGGGTGGCGGAACGTCGAACTCGGCTCGAGCGACGAGAAGTTCCAGAACCTGCACGAGCTCATCCGCAAGGCGCGCGCCCAGCTCAACCAGAACGCCTGGGACTACATCATCGGCGGGGCCGAAACCGAGACCACGCTGCGTCGGAACCGGATGGCGCTCGACGAGATCGCGTTCCGTCCGCGCGTGCTGCGCGACGTGTCCAGGGTCGATGCCTCGGTCGAAACTTTCGGACGCAAGCTGCGCCTGCCGGTGGTCATGGCCCCGGTCGGTGCGCTCGAAATCTTCGATCCGGCAGGGGCGGCCAGCGTGGCCCGTGGGGCGGGCCGATTCGGAGCCGCGCACATGCTGAGCTCGGTGTCGGAACCCGGGCTGGAGAAGACCGCCGAGGCCGCGCCCGACGCGCTGCGAATCTTCCAGCTCTATGTCCGCGGCGACGACGCCTTCGTCGAGGACTATGTGAGCCGGGCGGTCGCCAACAGCTACACCGCGTTCTGCCTGACCGTCGACACCGCCCATTACAGCCGGCGTGAGCGCGACATCGCCAAGCGATACGTCCGCGAAAGCCGGCTGCGCGCAACCGGCGGCGACCACCAGAAGGCGCTGAGCTGGCACACCGTCAAGCTGATCAAGGACAAGTTCAAGCTGCCGCTGATCATCAAGGGCATCGCGACCGCCGAGGACGCGCAGATTGCGGTCGATCACGGCGTCGACTGGATCTACGTCTCCAACCATGGCGGCCGCCAGCTCGACCATGGCCGCGGAGCCATGCATGTGCTGCCGGAGATCGTCGCCGCCGTGAAGAGCCGCGCAAAGATCATGGTCGACGGCGGCTTCTGCCGCGGCACCGACATCGTCAAGGCGATCGCCTCCGGCGCCGACCTCGTCGGCATCGGCCGGCTGCAATGCTGGGCGCTCGCCGCGGCCGGCGAGGACGGCATCCTGCGCATGCTCGAGCTGCTGGAGGACGAGGTCATCCGCGCGCTCGGCCTGCTCGGCGTCACCTCGTTCGCGGAGCTGAACGCGTCCTATCTGCATCCGGCGGCCGCCACCAACCTGCCGAGCGTGGTCAGCGCGTTTCCGCTGGTCGACATCGAGCCCTACCGGTATTGAGGAGGCGCCGCTTCCGTCCCACGCAAGGCATCGTCGACCCGCCCCATGCCCGCCTCCGCTCTCCGCCCCGGCGCCGCCGACGCGCTGCTGTTCGACCTCGGCCGCGTCGTCATCGACATCGATTTCGTCCAGGTTGTCTCGCGCTGGGCAGCGCATGCCGGCTGTCCGCCGGAGCGCATCGCCGCGCGCTTCGTGCGCGACGAGATCTATCACGGGCACGAGCGCGGCACCGTCTCCGATGCCGCGTTCTTCGCCAACCTGCGCCGGCAGCTCGGCATCGACATCACCGACGCGCAGTTTCTCGAGGGCTGGAACGCGATCTTCGTCGGCCCGATGCCGGGCATCGCCCCGCTGCTCGCACGCGCGGCTTCGAGACTGCCGCTCTATGCCTTCTCCAACACCAACCAGCCGCACATCGATCACTTCTCGCCGCGCTATGCCGACCTGCTTGGTCACTTTCGCGAGATCTTCCTGTCGTCGTCGATCGGCCTGCGAAAGCCGGATGCCGAGGCGTATGATCACGTGGTGCGGGCGATCGGCGCGCCGGCCGAGCGGATCGTTTTCTTCGACGATCTCGCTGAAAACATCGACGGCGCGCGAACGAGCGGGCTGCAGGCGGTGCTGGTGCGCTCGACGGCCGACATCGCCGCGGCGCTGGAGGCGCTCGGGATCTGATCGCGTCGCGCAAGGGTGCGTCATGGCCGGCGGCGTGACGTTCTGAAAGGCTGCGCTCGCAATGACGGTGCCCACTCGTGCAAAATTGTTCTCGCGACACGATGTGCCCGAGCTTTGCTGCTCTCATTTCACCCTCCTCCAATCGGAGGGCGCAGGGAATGCCGGGCTGCAGGCCGCAACCCATGGCCCGCCTGCAGAAAAAAAGCAGGCGGCAGTCACCACAGGTCCAGCCGACATCCGGCATTCCCTGCGCGATGGTCTTCACGCTTATACGCGATCTCCCCGGTGCCCGGCTTGTTGGCCACCGTCGCCGACGGGATCATCAGCACCCTTCGGCTTGGCATCAGCTTCGGGATGCCAGGACCACGCGACTTCACGTCCGCGCCATGCCGTTCGTCCGCGCGCCATCAGGGCACGCTGCGACACGTCGCGGCCACCGCATCCCGCGCTCCACGTCCGTGACGATCGCGAAGCGCCCCTCCTGTCGAGCACGGGACCAAATCAGCATAGCAGCTTTTTCCGAAAAAGCGAATCCTAAATGCGACCGCCGGCAACGGCGCCATCCGGCCCGTCTCCCGCCACATCCGCTGGCCGCAGACGAGCCGGCGCCTAAGCGCATCGGCATCGGCGGCGAGATCGTCAAGATCGCGCCGTGCTCGATGACCATCGTCGGCACGCTCGCCGAGTGGTCGCAATGGACCGGCGTGACCTTCGATCGCTCGGGTGAGATCGAGGTCCCCGGTGCTCTCGTGCCCGTGCTCGCGTCGGTCGAGCACGACCATGCCGCCTATGTCGAGCCGAATGTCTGGATTCGGCATCCGCTCTGACGCGGTGCAGGTCGTCCGCGCGACGATCAACGCGCCGGCACGACGCGCTCGTTGAGAAATCCGATCACCACGTCGAACGCCTGCCGTCGATTCCGCTCCATCAGGATCATGTGCGTGCCCTGCCCGATCTCGACCAGGCGCTTGTATGGCGCGCTCACGAGGCGAACGAACAGGTCGTGCGCCATCCCGAAGCGGACATCCACATCCCATTCCGCCGCGAGCACGAGCACCGGGCAGTCGATCGTGCTGGGATCGTAGATCGGCTGGTCCACGGTCCAATGCTCGTCCATGTGGCGCGCGCAGATCGAGGGCGTCGCGGCAGCGCATATGACGATCGCCTATGACCGGCGCGGATTTGGTGAGACGGTCGCCTATGAGGAAGCTCATTCTCCGGTCGAGGACCTGCTCGCCGTCGTCGACGCGCTCGCGCCGGCGCGGCCGGCGACGCTGATTGCCTGCTCGCAAGGAGGCCGCATCGCGCTCGACTTCGCGCTTCGCCATCCGTCACGTATGGCATCGCTGGTGCTGATCGCACCTTCGATCAGCGGCGCGCCGGAGCCGGTCTATCCACCGGAGATCAAGGCGCTAACGGCGTCGTTGGCCGCTGCCGAGGCCGCACAGGATTGGGATCGGGTCAGCGCTATCAAGGCGCATCTGTGGGTCGACGGTCCCTTGCAGCGCGAGGGACGCATCTCCGGCGAGCCGCGCGAGACGTTCCTGAAGAAGAACGCCGCCGCACTCCGCGCGCCGCCAACCGGCGCGACTCTCGATGTGGCACCAGCCTTCCCACGCCTCGCGGAGATCGTCGCGCCATCGCTCGTCATCCGGGGGACTTGGACTTTCCTCACATCCAGCAGCGAAGCAGGCTGCTCGCCGCAACAATGCCGAACGGGGTCAGGACATGAGCTGGCCGGAACGGCGCACCTGCCGAGCCTGGAACGTCCGCAGGAGGTCATGCGGTTGATTGCGGACTTTCTCGCGCGATCGTGAGGCAGCGGCCCGGAAACGGCCCACAGCAGACGGTCAGAACGCAGGGAGCGGCCTAGGCCCTTGGCCGCGCCGTGCGCGTTCGGTTAGAAGGCGATTCATTCGATCTGCCGTCTCCGTCCGAAGGAAATCCCATGGCCCTGATGCCGGTGTCTGATGCGTTGTCCGCCGTGCTCGCCGGCGCCGAACCGCTGGCCGAGGAGCAGGTCGGGCTGGACGAAGCGTTTCACCGCATCCTGGCGCGGGACATCGCGGCGCTGCGGACGCAGCCGCCCGAGGCGATGTCGGCGATGGACGGCTATGCCGTGCGCGCGGCGGACGCCGCCCAGGCCAAGGCGCGGCTGAAGATCATCGGCGAGGTTGCGGCGGGGCGGCCGTTCGATCGCGTGGTTGGACCCGGCGAGGCGGCGCGGATCTTCACCGGTGGCGTTGTTCCGGAGGGCGCGGACGCGGTGGTGATCCAGGAGGACACGATCGCCGAAGATGGCCACGTCGTGATCACCGAGGCCGCGATCAAGGGCCGGCATATCCGGCCGGCGGGCGTCGACTTTCACCAGGGCATGGTGCTGCTGAAGTCCGGGCGCCGGCTCAGCGACCGCGACCTGTCGCTGGCGGCCAGCATGAATCATCCGGCGCTGCCGGTGCGGCGCCGGCCGAAGGTGGCGCTGCTCGCCACCGGCGACGAGCTGGTGATGCCGGGCTCGACGCCCGGCCCGGGCCAGATCGTCTATTCCAACGGCTACGCCTTGCGGGCGCTGGTGCGCAACGAGGGCGGGACCCCGATCGATCTCGGCATCGCCGCGGATACGATGGAGGCGACGATCGCCGGCATCCGCCGGGCCCGAGAGGCCAAGGCCGACATCTTGATCACGACCGGCGGCGCCTCGGTCGGCGATCACGACCTGGTCAAGCAGGCGCTCGAAGCCGAGGGCGTCGAGATGGCGTTCTGGAAGATCGCGATGCGGCCGGGCAAGCCGATGATGCACGGACGGCTCGGCGACATCAGGGTGATCGGACTGCCCGGCAATCCGGTGTCGTCCTATGTCTGCGCCCTCCTGTTCCTGGTGCCGCTGATTCGGCGGCTGCTCGGCCGCGACGAGGCCGTGATGCCGCGCGAGGCCGCCCTGCTCGGCCGCGAGCTCGGGCCGAACGATTCGCGCGAGGACTATCTGCGGGCGCAGCTCGAAGAGCGCGCCGACGGCACGCTGGTTGCGACCCCGGTGAGCCAGCAGGATTCGTCGCTGCTTGGGAATCTCGCACTCTCGCAGGCGGTGGTGATCCGGCCGGCGTTTGCGCCGAAGGCGCCTGCCGGCAGCCCGTGCGAGATCCTGCGCCTGCCGAATTGAGCCGCTTCCCCGGTAAAGCCCGGTCTGTTCATCATATTTTTAGGATTGCGGAACACACATCGAACATATAGTGTCCGTTCATGATTTGTTTTTAGTATGTTGCGGGCGACGCGATGACGGTCCGACTCCAGGGCGCTCTCAGCCGGTTTGTGCGCGAGGCGCAGCTCTTGGACTCGGACGACAACAAACCGGGGACCAGGTCGAGATGCTGACGCGCAAACAGTACGAACTTCTGCGGTTCATCAACGAGCGGCTCAAGGAAGCCGGCGTGCCGCCGTCCTTCGACGAGATGAAGGATGCGCTCGATCTGCGCTCGAAGTCCGGCATTCATCGCCTGATCACGGCGCTCGAGGAGCGCGGCTTCATCCGCCGGCTGCCCAACCGCGCCCGCGCGATCGAGGTGATCAAGCTGCCCGAGCTGTCACAGGCCGCCAACAACCGCCGCGGCTTCACCCCATCGGTGATCGAGGGCAATCTCGGCAAGGTGCGCACCAGCACTCCCGCGCTGGACGATGGCGAGCGCCCCGTCGCAGTGCCGGTGATGGGCCGCATCGCCGCCGGTACCCCGATCGAGGCGCTGCAGACCCGCAGCCACACCATCAGCGTGCCTGCCGACATGCTCGGTAACGGCGATCACTACGCGCTCGAGGTACGCGGCGACTCCATGGTCGATGCCGGCATCCTCGACGGCGACATGGCGCTGATACAGCGCAACGAGACCGCCGACACCGGCGACATCGTGGTGGCGCTGATCGACGATGAGGAAGCGACGCTGAAGCGCTTCCGCCGCCGCGGCGCATCGATCGCGCTGGAGCCGGCCAACACCGCCTACGAGGTACGCATCCTGCCGCCGAACCGGGTGAAGATCCAAGGCAAGCTGGTCGGGCTGTACCGCAAGTACTGATCGCGAATGGGATCGGTCGATGGGCGGCGGGCGCACGCGCTTTCGCCGCCGATCGGAGGCTGCCCAGCAAAATACGTCACGCGCGAATGCACCTCATGATGTGCAGCGCGGCATGCTCAAACGCTTGTGATCGGCCGCGGGCACACGCGATGCAGATCAGCGCAGAATTGCCGCGAAGCGCGCGCTAACATCACCATCGATGTCCACTCTGATAGAGGCCTGCGCCTGTCCGGGGGGAGCGTGGGTCGGCTATCTCTCAACGAGGAGCGATCCGATGTGTGACTACAGCCTCCATGCGGTTGCGTCCCGTCCCGCCAAGGTCGGCGAGACGTTGATCTCGATGACCTTCCGTGGCACCGCCACCCGCGGCTTCGCGCTGGAGAGCGAGCCGACCGTCGCAGTTTGCATGCTGCCCGGCACCGAGTTGGCCTTCGCCGAGGACGTCCGCTACGACAGCCGCTGGCTCTGGACCCGGACGATCCGCGAGCGCGTCGCAAAGTTCAACAGCATCGAGACTCACATTCCCGATCGCCATCACGACGCGATCGAATTCGCCGATGGCCGCCACGTGCTGGTGACCCAGCTCTGCGAGGGCCAGCGCGTCACCGTGCTGCAATTGCCGGTCAGCAAGCAGCCGGCGGAGCGACGCCCGGACATCGCCGAGGACGTGCCGCCTTCGCAGGCCACACCGATTCGCCGCATCAGCATCACCTGAGGGGTCTCCGCATCGGCATTTCTCTCGGTCGTGAGCGAGCTTTCGACCGTGGGAGATTTGGGTTCTGCAAGCGCAAAGTCCTCTCAGGCGAACCTCACGCCCCGGCATCGCATCGAATAGGAACGACATCCCTCGGCCGGCATGATGTGCCGGGGGAGCCTGCCGCCGTGGTCAACAAGATCGATTGGAACAAGGCCGCCGGGATCACCGAGCCCGGCTGCAATATGCTTGTGTTCGGATGGCTGACAGTCACGGCTGACGACATCGCCATCTGGCAACGCTATCCGCGCGCTGCGTTCACGCTGGCCGAAAGCCCCTCGCTGTTCGATGGACTTGGCAACATGGACCTGGCGACACCGAGTATCATCTCGGCACGTTCGAGCTGCCCGGCACTCAGTCTTCCTCGCCCTGCTCCGTCTCCGGCGGCGTCGCGTCCTGAGGCCGCACGGCCGGCGCGCGCGGCGTCAGCGTCGTGTCGAACTCGCCGGCCTCGGCGGGCGCCGGCCACCATGGGCGGTCGGTGCCGCCGGCGCGCGCCGGCGTGACGGCGAAGCTCCTGCCCCGCTGCACCAGCATCAAGGCGCCCTGCTGCCGCAGCCGCCCGCGATCGATGACGGCCGCCGCGCAGGATGACGGCGCGGCGCGCGCGGTGACGATGAGCGCGACGCGGGCGCAATCATCGGCGAGCGCCTCGGCGCGCAGGGTCAGGGCGGCGAATCGGCCGTCGGCCATTGCGACCACGCAGCCCGCCTCGTCGCAGGAGACGCCATCGGTGAGCGATGAATCCGCCGGCAGCCGGGCATCGGCGTCGGCCGCGAGCCACTCCTTGGTGGCGAACACGTCCTTGCCGATGCGCATCGCATGCAGACGCCCGTCACGGCCGCGCACCGCCACCGCGCGCCCATCGCCGGCGATCAGCACGTCGGGCAGCGGCGTCGCGGCGGCCCACACGGTGGCCACCACGAGCCCCACGGCGCCCGACCAGCGCAGCGGTGTGCGCAGCAGGCCGATCAGGATGACACCGAGGCTGGCCAGGATCAGTGGACCGATGCCGAAGGCCGGGATGCGCCCGACCGCGCCGGGCAGCGCCGCCACCCAGCGCGTCACCGCGATCATCCAGTCGATGCCGAGGCCCATCAGCGTCCACCAGGGACCGTCGAGCCCGAACGGCGCCGCCACGAGGCCCATCAGGCCGGCCGGCATCACCAGCGCCGAGACGACCGGCATCGCTGCGAGATTGGCGAGCACGCCATAGGGCGTGACGCGATGGAAATGGAAGGCGGCATAGGGCGTGGTGGCGAGCCCCGCGATCAGCGAGGCCAGCAACAGCATCGCAAGCTCGCGGCCGCCCCACAGCGCGATGCGCTGGGTGGCCGAGCTGTCCGGCGTCGCGAACAGTCTGGGCAGGCCGAACTGCACCAGCGCGACCAGGCCGAGCGTTGCCGCGAACGACATCTGGAAGCTCGGATGCACGAGCGCTTCCGGGGCCGCCACCAGCACGATCATCGCCGCGACCGCGAGCGTGCGGAAGGTGACGGCGCGGCGGTCGACCATGACCGCGATCAGCACGACGGCCGTCATGAAGAACGACCTTTGGGTCGCGACCTCCGCGCCTGAGAGCAACAGATAGAACGCCGCCGCGACCAGCGCCGCGGCCGCCGCCCATTTCTTGATCGGATGGCTGATGGTGAGGCCGGGGATCAGCGCCAGCAGCGCGCGCACGGCGAAGAATACGACGCCGGCGACGACCGCCATGTGATAGCCGGAGATCGACAGCACATGGCCGAGACCGGAGACGAACATCGCGTCGTTGACATCGGGCGTGATGGCGTCGCGCCGGCCGGTCAGCAGCGCGGTGGCGATGGCGCGCTCGTCGCCCGACAGGCGGCCGCGGATGCGTGCGTCGATCGCATCGCGCAGACCCTGCATGGCCGCCGCATAGCCCAGGCCGAAGCCGGCGGCCTGCGGCGGCGTCGCCGTCGTGATCGCGCCCATCACGAAGCCGGAGGCGCCGATGCCCTGGAAGAACATGTCGCGCGCGAAGTCGTAGGATCCCGGCCGCACCGGGGCCATCGGCGGCAGCAGCCGCGCCTTGAGCTGCACGAAGCTGCCGACCTCGGGCGCCGCGCCCTTGCGCACCGCGAGCCTGACACGCGCGATGGTGACGGCGTTGCGCGGGCTCTCCATCGACGTCACCCGCAGCACGATGCGGTCGCTGCGCTCGCGGATGTCGCGCGCCTCGACGAAGCCGGACAGCGCCACCGAATACAACGGCCGCGCCAGCACCGGATGCGCGACGCGCGCGGTCTTGACGGTCGCCGCGGCGAAGCCGCACGCCGCCGCCGCGATCATCACGGCAACCGGAAACAGCCGATGCCGCCGCATCATGATGGCGACGATGCCGAGCAGCGCCGCGGTGGTGGCGGCAATCCAGAGCACGGGCTCGTGATCGGCGGCGAAGTACAGCGCGATGCCGGCCCCGAACGCCACCGGCACCCAGGGTAGCAGCCGGCCCGCCCCGGCCTCCTCGGCCGCCCAGCTCTTCAGGCGGGCGGCGAACACCGACGACGCACCGGCCCCGATCGCGGGCCAGCCGCCGGCCAGCGCGCCGCGCGGCGGCCAGACATCGGCCATCACGCCCGCGATCCCGCGACGCCCTCCCGGCGGCCTGACCGGCTCCGCCATTGCCCCCACACCACCCGTTACCCGACGGGCGGAAAGGCTACCGGAAGCTGCGCGAGCGCGCCTAGCAGAACGGAACGGGAATCCTGGAAATCTGCACGGCCGCTGCGGGGGAACTTTTTGCGCCGCACGTGCTTTTCAGGGGATGGACGCCCACGACCCTGAAGACCCCTTCGCCGACCTCGCGCTCGAGAAGGCGATCCACCTGCGCTGGACTCTCCGGGACATCAAGGCCCACCGGCTGACGCTGTCCCCTGTCGCCGACGAAGATCTTTCGCTGCTCACCGAGCGCGGCCTCGTCGAACTCACCGACGGCGTGCCGACGCTGACCGAGGCCGGGCAGGACGCGATCAGCTGAGCCACACGCGTCCCGCGGTCTCCGCTTGCCTCACCCCTTCGCGACTTCCTTGGCGAAGGTGTCGCGCAGGCCGATGGTGCGGTTGAACACGAGCTTGTCGGGTGTCGAATCCGGATCGCGCACGAAGTAGCCCTGGCGCTCGAACTGCATCGGCGCGTCGGAATTGCTCTCGGCGATCGCCGGCTCGATGCGCGCGTCGGTCAGGACCTCGAGCGAGTTGGGATTGAGATCGGCGGTGAAGTCGGCCGCATTGGGGCTCGGATTGGCGAACAGCTGGTTGTAGAGGCGGATCTCGGCGGTCAGCGACTGTGCAGCGGGCAGCCAGTGCATCGTCGCCTTGACCTTGCGGCCATCAGGCGCGTTGCCGCCCTTGGTCGCCGGATCATAGGTACAGCGCAGCTCGACGATCTCGCCGGCGTCGTTCTTGATGACGTCGCGGCACTTGATGAAATAGGCGTAGCGCAGCCGCACCTCGTTGCCCGGCGACAGGCGGAAGAACTTCTTCGGCGGATTCTCCATGAAGTCGTCCTGCTCGATATAGAGCTCGCGGCCGAACGCGATCCTGCGCGTGCCGGCTGCGGGATCGTCGGGATGGTTGATCGCCTCGAGCTCCTCGACCTGGCCTTCCGGATAGTTCTCGATCACCACCTTCAGCGGCCGCAGCACCGCCATCCGGCGCAGCGCCGTGCGGTTCAGCTCCTCACGAATGCAGAATTCGAGCATGCCGACGTCGACGATGCTGTTCGCCTTGGCGATGCCGATGCGCTTGATGAACTCGCGCACCGCCGCCGGCGGCACGCCGCGCCGCTTCAGGCCGGCGATGGTCGGCATGCGGGGATCGTTCCAGCCGGAGACATGGCCGTCCTGCACCAGCCGCGTCAGCACGCGCTTGGATAGCAGAGTATAGGTGAGATTGAGGCGCGCGAACTCGTACTGGTGCGGATGCGACGGCACCGGCAGCTTGTCCAGGAACCAGTCGTAGAGGGGCCGGTGATCCTCGAACTCGAGCGTGCAGATCGAGTGCGTCACGCCCTCGATCGCGTCGGACTGCCCGTGCGCGTAGTCATAGCTCGGATAGATCTTCCAGGCGTCGCCGGTGCGCGGGTGGTGGGCGTGCAGGATCCGGTACAGCACGGGGTCGCGCAGGTTGATGTTGCCGGCGGCCATGTCGATCTTGGCGCGCAGCACGCGCGCGCCGTTCGGGAATTCGCCGGCCTTCATGCGCCGGAACAGGTCGAGATTCTCCTCGACCGAACGGTCGCGGAACGGGCTGTTCCTGCCGGGCTCGGTCAGCGTGCCGCGCGACAGCCGAATGTCTTCCTGAGACTGGTCGTCGACATAGGCCAAGCCGGCCTTGATCAGGCCCTCGGCCCAGTCGTAGAGGCGTTCGAAGTAATCCGAGGCGAAGAACAGGTTGTCGCCCCAGTCATAGCCGAGCCAGCGCACGTCAGCCTGGATGGAATCGATATATTCCTGCTCTTCCTTGGTCGGATTGGTGTCGTCGAAGCGCAGATTGCAGCGGCCGCCGAACTCCTGGGCAATGCCGAAGTTGAGGCCGATCGACTTGGCATGGCCGATATGCAGGTAGCCGTTCGGCTCCGGCGGGAACCGGGTGACGACCGTCTTGTGCCTGCCGCTGTCGAGATCGGCCTGGACGATGTCGCGGATGAAGTCGCGCCCTGCCTCTGCCGTCGCCGCCGTGTCTGTCGTCGTGGTCATCAAGAATATCCTGCTCCGGAATTTGGCAGCCTATCTGCCAAATCCGCTTCCCCCAAGGAAGGCTTTAGTTATGCGATAGGCCTGCTATACACCCCCCGCCCTCTTGAGCCCCTGCCTGGATTTCGTGCTGCCGCCCATGACCACCCCGATCGTCACGCGCTTTGCCCCCTCCCCGACCGGCTTTCTCCACATCGGAGGCGCCCGGACGGCCCTGTTCAACTGGCTGTATGCGCGCGGCCGCGGCGGCAAGATGCTGCTCAGGATCGAGGACACCGACCGCGAGCGCTCGACCAGTGCGGCGATCGACGCCATCCTCGACGGCCTGAAATGGCTCGAGCTCGATTGGGACGGCGAGGTCATCTACCAATATAGCCGCGCCGCGCGCCATCGCGAGGTCGCCGAGCAACTGCTCGCCAGCGGCATGGCGTATCGCTGCTATGCCACCGCCGAGGAGCTGGCCGCGATGCGCGAGAAGGCACGCGCGGAAGGCCGCACCCGGCTCTACGACGGCATGTGGCGCGACCGCGATCCCAAGGAGGCGCCCGAAGGCGTCAAGCCGACGATCCGGCTGCGCGCGCCGCTGACCGGCGAGACCGTGATCGAGGATCAGGTTCAGGGCCGCGTGGTCTGGCAGAACGAGAACCTCGACGACCTCGTGCTGCTGCGAGGCGATGGCAATCCGACCTACATGCTGGCGGTCGTCGTCGACGACCACGACATGGGCGTCACCCACGTCATCCGCGGCGACGACCATCTGATCAACGCCGCGCGCCAGAAGCAGATCTACGATGCGCTCGGCTGGACGGTGCCGTCGATGTCGCACATCCCGCTGATTCACGGGCCCGACGGCTCGAAGCTGTCGAAGCGCCACGGTGCGCTCGG
This sequence comes from Bradyrhizobium sp. HKCCYLRH1034, assembly GCF_051168375.1. Lineage (NCBI taxonomy): Bacteria > Pseudomonadati > Pseudomonadota > Alphaproteobacteria > Hyphomicrobiales > Nitrobacteraceae > Bradyrhizobium > Bradyrhizobium sp. HKCCYLRH1034. Next base: position 346,869 of record NZ_JBNPUW010000007.1, read on the forward strand.
CGTCGACGCCTACCGTGCGATGGGATATCTGCCGTCGGCACTGCGCAATTACCTGGTGCGGCTCGGCTGGAGCCATGGCGACCAGGAGATCTTCTCCACCGAGGAGATGATCAAGGCGTTCGACCTGCCGGCGATCGGCCGCTCGGCGGCGCGGTTCGACTTCGCCAAGCTGGAAAATCTCAACGGCCACTACATCCGCCACAGCGACGATGCGGCGCTGGTGCGCCAGTTCGAGGACGTGCTGAATTACGTGCCGAACGGCGCGGCTCTCAAGGCCAAGCTCAACGACGCCACGCGCGCGCAGCTCACTTTGGCGATGCCGAGCCTGAAGGAGCGCGCCAAGACGCTCTTGGAGCTGATCGACGGCGCCGCCTTCATCTTTGCCGACCGGCCACTTCCGGTCGACGCCAAGGCCGCCGCCCTGCTGACGCCGGACAGCCGCGCCTTGATCGGCCGGCTGCGTGACGCGCTGGCCGCTGTCGAGTCCTGGAGCGGACCGGCCACGGAAGCCGCGCTGCGTGCGTTTGCTGAAGCCAACAATCTCAAGCTGGGCGCGGTGGCGCAGCCGCTGCGCGCGGCGCTCACCGGCCGAACCACCTCACCCGGTATTTTCGACGTTCTGGCGATCCTGGGGCGTGATGAATCCTTGGGCCGTCTGGAGGACCAGACCACCTCATAAGGTCTCATGGCCCCCCATCTTGCAGCGCACAGGGCAATACGATACGCATTTGCGCGGCACCCACTGGTTTTCCCGGCTCGAACATCCTTCACACGTTGCGGCGGGCTCGTTGACGGATGTTAGGGCCGAAGGACACTAGTAAGTATAAGATTCCAGTACGGTTTCGGATTTGACCTTCGCTTAAGCTGTTGGCAGCGACAGTGACGCGAATGTCAAAGCCACCGCACTAGATAAAGTCCACCTGCCCTGCCATCTCTCAAAAAGAACAAGGGCCAAGCCTAACGATCTCATCGGGGACAAACGATGGACGCAAAATCCGCAAGCAAGACCGCGACCCTCACCGTCGGCAACAAGAATTTCGATCTTCCGATCCTGAGCGGCACCGTGGGTCCCGACGTCATCGACATCGGCAAGCTCTACGCCCAGACCGGGATGTTCACCTATGATCCCGGCTTCACCTCGACCGGCAGCTGCCAGTCCAAGATCACCTATATCGACGGCGACGCCGGCGTCCTGGAATACCGCGGATATCCGATCGAGCAGCTCGCCGAGAAGGGCGACTTCCTGGAGACCTGCTATCTGCTGCTGTACGGGGAGCTCCCCACCAAGGCCCAGAAGCAGGATTTCGACTATCGCGTGACCCACCACACGATGGTGCACGAGCAGATGTCGCGCTTCTTCCACGGCTTCCGCCGCGACGCGCATCCGATGGCGGTCATGGTCGCTTCGGTCGGCGCGCTCGCCGCGTTCTACCACGACTCCACCGACATCAACGATCCGAAGCAGCGCATGATCGCGTCGATGCGGATGATCGCGAAGATTCCGACCCTGGCGGCGATGGCCTACAAATACACCATCGGCCAGCCTTTCGTTTATCCGAAGAACTCGCTCTCGTTCGCCGAGAACTTCCTGCACATGTGCTTCGCGGTGCCGTGCGAGGAGTACAAGCCGAACCCGGTTCTCGCCGACGCGCTCGACAAGATCTTCATCCTGCACGCCGATCACGAGCAGAACGCCTCGACCTCGACGGTGCGCATCGCCGGCTCCTCGGGCGCCAACCCGTTCGCGTGCATCGCCGCCGGCATCGCCTGCCTGTGGGGTCCGGCGCATGGCGGCGCCAACGAGGCGGCGCTGAACATGCTGGCCGAGATCGGCACCGTCGACAAGATTCCGGACTTCATTGCCAAGGTGAAGGACAAGAACAGCGACGTGCGCCTGATGGGCTTCGGCCATCGCGTCTACAAGAACTACGACCCGCGCGCCAAGATCATGCAGAAGATGTGTCACGCGGTGCTCAAGGAGACGGGCCACGCCGACGATCAGATGCTCAAGGTCGCGATGGAGCTCGAGAAGATCGCGCTCAGCGATCAGTACTTCATCGAGCGCAAGCTCTATCCGAACGTCGACTTCTACTCGGGCATCACCCTGAAGGCGATGGGCTTCCCGGTGTCGATGTTCACCGTGCTGTTCGCCGTCGCCCGCACCGTCGGCTGGATCAGCCAGTGGAGCGAGATGATCGAGGATCCGCAACAGAAGATCGGCCGTCCGCGCCAGCTCTACACCGGCGTCGCGACGCGCGACTATGTCGAGATGGACAAGCGCGGCTGAGCGCAGCGCAACTCCGCTTTCGAACGGCGCCGTCGATCCCGACGGCGCCGTTTCGTTTGTGAGGTCGCGCCTTTCTGACTCGCGGCATCGGCCGGGAGTGCATCAGGCCAGCGCCTCGAGATGAGACCTGAGCTGCTCGGCCCCGTATGGCTTGGCAAGGAAGCGCGCGCCGGACGGCAGTTCCGAAGGGGTCACCTGACCTGACGTCACCAGGAGCGCGACCGGAGGCCAGCGGTCCCTGACGACGGCGACCAGCCGCAGGCCATCTATCGACCCCGGCATTTGGACGTCCGTGAAGACCACCGATATGCGGTCACATCGTTCGAGAAGCGAAATGGCCTGATCGGCGTCAGCTGCCTCGATGACTTCGAAACCGAGGTCTCTGATCATGTCGACAGCGTTGGCGCGGATCAGCCCCTCGTCCTCAACGACCAGAACTGTTTTTCTTGTGAGCCGAACGCGGGACACTCTGTCTCCTGTCCAATCTCATTCAATCGCACGACGATCATTTTGTTCCGGCGAACGTTCCGGGGCTGAATGCGTTGAACGGTGCAAATCGAAGACACGACTTGTATCCTGGATCGGGGACCAGCTCGAGCATACGATGACGACCAATCCCAACCCGGACGTCGACGCTGTCCAGCAGCTCGACGCCGTTCCCAAAATTCTGGACTCGGTGAGCAGGATCACCGGGATGGGATTCGTTGCGGTCGCGCGCGTGACCTCGGATCGATGGGTCTGTTGTGCGGTTCGCGACGACATCAATTTCGGCCTGAAAGAGGGCGGCGAGCTGCGCGTCAAGACGACGATCTGCAGCGAGGTCCGGGAGCGAGGCAGAGCTGTCGTCATCTGTGACGTCGAGACGGATCGCATGTTTCGCGATCACCCGACGCCAAAGCTCTACGGCTTTCGCAGCTATATCTCCGCTCCGATCACCCTGTCCGACGGGACCATCTGGGGCACCCTGTGTGCGATCGATCCAGCGCCGCGCGAGCTGGACCGGCCCGAGATCGTCAGCACCTTTCAGCTGTTCGGGGAGTTGATCGCGGCCCAGCTGGAGCTTCATCAGCGCTTCGCGCTCAGTCAGGCCAGCCTCGGCCTCAGCGAGAAGCGCAGGTTTTCGACCGAGGAACGGCTGAAGACCACCCAGGCTGACCTGCTCGACGAGCGCCGGACCGCCGAGCTGAGAGAGCAATTCATCGGCGTTCTCGGCCATGACCTCCGCAATCCGCTGGCCTCGATCGACGCCGGAATGCGCGTGCTGCTCCGCAGTCAGGACAGCGCCAGAGCGCCTGAGATCATTTCCATGATTCAGAAATCAGTCATGCGCATGGCCGGACTGGTCGACAACATCATGGATTTCGCCCGGGGGCGCCTCGGCGGCGGCCTGACGATCAAGCCCGACGCGCGGCAACCGCTGGCGCCGGTGATCGAGCAGGTCATCTCCGAGATCCGGCTGGCCTGGCCCGATCACGAGATCGAGACCCGGATCAACATCGCGGAGCCGGTCAAATGCGACCGCAGCAAGATCGGGCAATTGTTCTCGAACCTGCTCGGCAACGCCATCTCCTACGGCGACAAGGACAAGCCGATCCAGGTCTCCGCAACAACGAGCGAAGGCTCTTTCGTGCTCGCCGTCACCAATCACGGACCGCCGATCTCGGACAAGGCGATGCAGAATCTGTTCAAGCCCTACATGCGTGGCGAGCGTCCGAGCCAGCATGGTCTCGGGCTCGGACTCTACATCGCCTCCGAGATTGCGCGAGCGCATGGCGGCACGCTCCAGGCCACGTCGACCGGCGACAGAGCGACCTTCGAATTCAAGATGCCGCTTCAGGCCTGATCAGCGCCGTCCGCTGCGCATCGTTGCCAGCACGATGTCGGCCGCGCGCACGCTCGGCGAGGCCGCGCCCGTGGACATGATCGCGTCGAGGCGATCGAACGCTTCGACCTGGCGCGCACGTATCGGACCGTCGCCCAGGAGATCGGCGAGAACGGGCGCGAGATTGTCGGCGGTGCAGGCTTCCTGAAGGAATTCCGGAATGACGTTCTCGCCGATCACGAGATTGGCGAGAATGACCGATTGCACGTTGACGACTCGCCGGAGAATGAACGCCTCGATCTCGCCGACGCGATACGCCGTCACCATCGGCACGCCGGACAGCGCGAGCTCCAGGGTCACCGTGCCGGACTTGGCGAGCGCGGCGCGCGCGCGCCTGAAGGCTGCCCGCTTCTCGGCCTCGCCCGTGATGATCTCCGGAACGAGCGGCCAGTTTGCGACTCCAGCCCGCACCGCGGCTTCGAGATGCGGCGTGGTGGGCAGCACGGCTTCGAAGGCCAGGTTTTGGGCGCGCAGCCGCGCCAATGTCTCGCCGAACACGGCGATGTGGCGAGCGACCTCGCTGCGCCGGCTGCCAGGAAGCACCAGCAGAACGGGAGGGTCGGCATCTCGGCGCGCCTGCTCTGCCGCATTGGGGCGCAGGTTGGCGAGCTGTTCGATCAGGGGATGGCCGACATAGGTGCAGGGCGGACCATTGAGCCTTCGGAACGCCTCCGGCTCGAACGGCAGCAAGCCCAGCACGTGATCGACGTAGCCGCGCATCGCGCGCGCCCGGCCCGGGCGCCACGCCCATACGGTCGGTGCCACGTAGTTCACGATCGGAATCTCGGGATCGCGCGCGTGAACCCGCTTCGCCACGCGCTGGGTGAAATCGGGACTGTCGATGATGACGAGCACGTCGGGCTGGTCCGCAACGATCGCATCGACGGTGCCGCGGATCAGGCGGAGGATCTTGGGCAGCTGCTTCAGCACCGCCGCGAAGCCGACGATCGAGAGCTCCTCGATCGGAAACAGCGAGGCGAGCCCCTCGCGTGTCATGCCGCGGCCGCCGACGCCGGAGAATTCGACGCCGTCGCCGAGCCGCTGGCGCAGCACCTTCATCAGGCTGGCGCCGAGGCGATCACCGGACTCTTCGGTCGCGACCAGGCAGATCCTGCGCATGGCCGGGCCTGCCGGAGGCCGGGGCGTCACGCCGTGACACCCGTGATGAACACGCCTGCCCGATCGGCGGCAGCCACTGTCTCCTGGGGATCGGCGAGCAGAGTATAGGCGGCAGCGACGGCGACTCCGGCGAGACCCGCGGCCGAAAGTCCCTCGATGGTTCGCGGACCGATGGTCGGCAGGTCGTAGCGGAGGTCCTGGCCGGCCTTGGGCGCCTTCACCAGCACGCCGCGCCCGGCAGCAGCACGAATGCGGCGATCGGCGCGCAGCCGCGCCACGCGGGCCAGCAGCCCGTCGGTGCCCTCGATGTCCTCGAGCGCAACGACGTGGCCGTCGATCACGACCACGGCCTGCCCGACATCGAACGGCGCCATGGCGCGGAGCACGGACATTCCTTTGGCGATGTCGCCAGTCACCAGATCGTTGGGCCCGCTCCGCGTCAGCCGCCCTTCGGGCACGAGCAGATTGGGGGCGACGTCCTTGACGCCGATCATGTGAAAGCCGTGACGCTCGAAGATGCGGCCGACGCCGGACAGCAGATGATCGTCACCGCCGCGAAAGGCCGACCAGATGTAGGGCAGCTCGCGCAGCGTGCCCCAGTCGAAGCGGATCTCCGACACGGCCGGACGAACGAGATTGCCGATGAACATGAGATCGCGAACGCCCTCGGCCTTCAGGAGCTTCAGGGCATTGCCGAGTTGGCCGAGGCCGATCCAGTGATGACGGAAGCGCGCCAGCGGCTTTGGATCGCAGATGCCCTTCAAGGCGAACAGCACCGGCGTCTGGCCGCGCGCGACGATGGCATCGGCGACCGCGAAAGGCAGCACCCCGCCCGCGGCGATCATGCCGATCGGCGGAGAGGTCACGGCGGCCGGCGTCGCCATGGCGCTACGGCTCGATGGCCGGCCTGCCGATCTCGGGCAGGCACAAGGCGCGATGTCGGCCGCCATCGATGAAGGCGAGGATCTCGGCAATGGCGGGATCCTCGCCGGCCAGCGGCCGCACCGCCGCGAGGCGATCGGCGAACACGCCGGGGCCATGGAAAAGCTTTTGATAGAAGGCACGCACCGTGGCGAGGCGCTCGCGTGTGAACTTGCGGCGCTTCATGCCAATGACGTTGAGACCTTCGAGCGCGGCATACTGGCCGTTGGCGAGGCCATACGGAATGATATCGCCGCGTACGCCGCAGACGCCGCCGACCATCACGCCATGGCCGATGCGGGTGAACTGATGCACCGCGGACAGGCCGCCGATGTAGACGGAATCACCGACCTCGACATGGCCGCCAAGTGTCGCCGAGGTCGCGAAGATCACGTTGTCGCCGACAACGCAATCGTGGGCGACATGGGCATTGTTCATGAAGAACCCGGCATTGCCGACCTTGGTCAGGCCGCCGCCTTTCGTGGTGCCGATGTTCATCGTCACGCCTTCACGGAAGGTGCAGCCGGAGCCGATCTCGAGCCGATGCGGCTCGCCGCGATAGCTGAGATCCTGCGGCGCGCCGCCGAGCACGACGAAGGGCGAGATCACGTTGTCATCGCCGAGCGTGGTGTGGCCCATGATCTGGACGTGGCTGATCAGCTTGCAGTTGGCCCCGATCACGACGTTGGGGCCGACGATGCAGTAAGGACCGATCACGGTCCCCTCACCGATGACGGCGCCATCCTCGACGCGTGCGGTGGGATCAATCTTGCTCATTTCGACGCAATCAACTTTCTACCAGCCCGTCAGTCGGTCAGCATCGCGCCGACATCGGCCTCGGCGACGACGACGCCGTCGACCTTGGCATCGCCGTGGAACCACCACATCGTCTTGCGCCGGCCGATCGAGCGCATGTGATACTCGATGGTCTGGCCGGGCAGCACCGGCTTGCGGAACTTGCACTTGTCGATGGTGAGGAAATACACCGCGCGCGGCTTTTCCGTGCCCTCGACCGACTTGATGCCGATCACGCCGGCGGTCTGGGCCATGCCCTCGATCATCAGCACGCCCGGATAGACCGGCCGCTCCGGAAAGTGCCCCTGGAAGCAGGGCTCGCCGATCGAGACGTTCTTGACGCCGATGCCGCTGTAGTCGGCCCGGATGTTCTTCACGCGGTCGATCAGGAGAAATGGATAACGGTGCGGCAGCGTCTTGAGAATCTCGTTGATGTCGACGTCCGCAAACCTGATGGGTGACTCCTCCATCACTCCCGTCCCTCGTCCCTGTTCGTCGCGGTCGAATCTCGCACCAGCCGTTCCACCGCAACGATCTCGCGGAACCACTGCTTGGTCGGCTTGGCGAAGAAACCGCCCCACCGGCCGTTCGGCGGAATGTCGTCCTTGACGCCGCTCATCGCCGTCACCTGCGCACCATCGCCGATCGTCAGGTGATTGTTGATACCAACCTTCGCCCCGAGCGCGACGTTGTCGCCGATCGTGAGACTTCCTGCCAGCCCGATCTGGGCCGCCAGCAGGCAATGCCGTCCGATTGTGACATTGTGGCCAATCTGCACCTGGTTGTCGATCTTGGTGCCCTCGCCGATCACCGTGTCGCGCAGGCTGCCACGGTCGATCGTCGTGCCGGCGCCGACCTCGACATGGTTCTGGATCAGCACCCGCCCGGTCTGCGGCACCTTGGTGTGCCCATCCGCGCCGAAGAAGATGAAGCCGTAGCCATCCTGGCCGATGCTGCAGCCAGGATGGATCAGGACGTCGTTGCCGATCAGCGCGCACTGGATGACGGTGCGGGCGCCGACATTGCAGTCGCGACCGATCTTGACGTGGGGACCGATCACGGCACCCGCACCAACGATCGTCCCCGAGCCGATCTCGACATGGGCGCCGATCACCGCCAGCGGCTCGACGATGACGCCGTCCTCCAGCCGCGCGGTGGGATCGATGATGGCTTGAGGCGAGATTCCATCGTCGCCGAACCAGGGCTGCGGCCGCAGTGCGTCGGCATGGAACTCGCGCGCGAGCTGCACGAAGGCGCGGAACGGCTGATTGGCGCGAAGCACTGCGACGTGGGACGGCACGCGCGCCTCGAATCGCGGACTGACCAGGCAGGCGCCCGCTTTGGTCCCGGCGAGCTGGCCTGCGTATCTGAGGTTGTCGAAGAACGCCAGATGCATCGGGCCGGCCTCGTCGAGCGACGCCAGTCCCTTGACGACCTGCTCGCCGCGGGATGGGTCGACCAGGGTGGCCTTGGCGGCGGCGGCGATCGCTGCCAGGGTCGTGGGCGGCGGCGATTGGAAGAAGGTCGGCTGGGCCATTCCGTCGTACTCTCAAGACAAAAAGTCAGAGCCCGGCTCCGGTGTCCCGGAACCGAGCTCCCATTTCTTACACCGGCGAGGTTGGTCGATGCCAACCCGGATTCGATCGGCCCAGGCTCAGAACGATGTACCGCCGCCGAACCGGAATTCCTGCGTCCGGTCGAACTGACCCTTGGTGAGCGGGATCGCGTAGTCGAAGCGCAGCGGACCGAACGGCGACGCCCACACCAGACCCACGCCGACCGAGGTCCGGACCTTGTTCTGGTCATCGAACTGCAGACCAAGGCAGGTGCCGGCGTTGTTCGGGTTGCGCGTCGGCTTGATACAGCCGGGGGTATTAACCTCGCCCGTCGCAGCCCAGGACGTCGGACCCTGATAGCCCCACAGGCCGCCAGCGTCGGCGTAAACGGCACCCTTCAGGCCCGTCTCCTTGGGCAGGAACCAGAACGGCATCTGCAGTTCGAGCGAAGCGCCCCAGTACTTGGTGCCGCCCAGCGCGTCCTGCGTGCCGAACGGATTGATATCGCGCGGACCAATGCCGTTCGGAGCGAAGCCGCGAACCAGGTTCGGACCCATCTGGAAGTGATCGAGCATGCGCAGCTGCGTATTGCCGATCTTGTTCAGGATGCCGCCCTGGAGGTGGACGATGCTGACGATGTCCGACACCAGCGGGGTGAAGTACTTCGCATCGAACGCGGTCTTCAGGTACGACACATCGCCGCCGACACCCGCGAAGTCCTGCTTGAAGTCGACCAGCAGGCCGTCGGTCGGGTTCTTGTTGTTGTCGAGCGTGTTGTAGTTCAGCGTGTAGCCGAGTGCCGAGGTCAGCGTCGCGCCGTTCGCCAGCTCCTGGCGGACCGGCAGCGAGGCCTCGCCATTGGCAAAGCAGCCGAGACCGCCGTTCGGATCGGCGAGACCATTCGCATTGATGAACGCCGGCGTCGGATTGAACGGCACGAAGCGGTTGCCGATCAGGGTGCCGGCCGCGACGTTGTTACAGTCCGACAGCGTCGCCGGCAGCGAGATCTCCTGGCGATAGATCGAGTAGCGCAGCTGCAGCGACAGGTCTTCCCGCAACTGGAAGCCGAGGCGCGGGCTGAAGCCGAGCGTCTTGGTGCCGTAGGAGATGAAGTTGTTGGCGAGCTGCTGGCGCTGGTAGAGGTCGAGGCCCAGCGCGACCCGGTAGTCGAGCAGATAGGGCTCGACGAACGACAGCGAGTAGCCGCGGGCGAACTGGCCGTAGGTCACCGACGCCTTGGCGAACAGGCCGCGGCCGAGGAAGTTGCGCTCGGAGATCGAGACCTCGGCGAGCGCACCGTCCGTGGTCGAATAACCGCCGGAGATCGAGAAGTCGCCGGTCGACTTCTCTTCCAGGTTGACGTTCAGAACCACGCGGTCGCTCGAAGAGCCCGGCTCGGTGACGATCTTCACGTCCTTGAAGAAGTCGAGGTTCTTCAGGCGGCGCTCGGCACGGTCCACCAGGGCGCGGTTGTAGGCGTCGCCCTCGGAGATGTCGAACTCGCGGCGAATGACGTAGTCACGGGTGCGGGTGTTGCCGCGGATGTTGATGCGCTCGATATAGGTGCGCGGGCCCTCGTCGATGGCGAACACGACCGACACCGTATGAGCCTCGAAGTTGCGATCGCCGCGCGGACGGACCACCGCGAACGCGTAGCCGCGCCGCGAGGCCTCGATCTGCATCTCCTCGACCGACTTCTCGATGTTCTCGACGTTGTAGAGCGAGCCGACGCTGACGCGCGAATATCCGCGCAGCGTGGTGGCGTCGAGCGTCGCGATCGACGACTGGAAGTCGACCGAACCGACCCGGTACTGCTGGCCTTCCTCGATCTTGAAGGTCACGAGGAAGCCCTTGCGCTCCGGATCGTACTCGCTGAGCGCAGCCACGACCTGCACGTCGGCATAGCCGTTCTTCAGGTAGAAGCGGCGAATCAGGTCGCGGTCGGCCTCGACACGGTCCGGATCGTAGACGTCGCCCGAGCCGAGGAAGCTCAGGAGGTTGGTCTCGCGGGTCTTGATGACGTCCTTGAGGCGATAGGACGAGAAGGCGTTGTTGCCGACGAACTCGATCGACTTCACGCCGGTCTTCGCGCCTTCCTCGATCGTGAAGATCAGGTCGACGCGGTTGTTCGGCTGCTCGATCATTTCCGGCGTGACGCGCACGTCGTAACGGCCCGAGCGGCGATAGATCTCCGCGATGCGCTGGGCGTCGGACTGCACCATCGGGCGCGACAGCGTGCCGCGCGGCTTCGACTGCACTTCCGCCTGGAGCTGCTCGTCCTTGACCTTCTTGTTGCCCTCGAACGCGACGCGGCCGATCACCGGGTTCTCGACGACCGTGACGATCAGGCGCCCGCCCTGGCGGTTGATCTTCACGTCGGAGAACAGGCCGGTCTCGATCAGCGCCTTGAGGCCGTCATCGACCCGGCCGGCGTCGAGCGTCCCGCCGGGGCCCGGCTTGAAGTACGAGCGGATGGTCTCCAGCTCGACGCGGCGGTTACCGACCACTTCGATCGAGTTGACCGTCTGAGCCGCAGCTGGCGACGAAAGAACCACGCTCGCCAGCGGCAAAGCCACCGGGCCGGCGAACATGATAAAGGCGGCCGCCAAGCCCCCCCGCACCCGCAATCCGAACTTCATGCGCTACGCGCCCTTATATTCCGTTGCCGGTTCCGTACCCCTACGAACCCGACAGATTCCCATTTGTCGTTCGCTTGTAGCCAATTTGGACCCGGCGGCAAACGCCGGATCTCTCTGAATTTTCAAATTCGTTTCAAAACGTTGCCCAACGGCCACGTCGTAAAAAAGCCGCGCTCAGGACCCGGCGAGGTGAAGGATATCGTTATAGGTTGCAAAGACCATGAGCATGAGGACCAGCCCGAGGCCGATTCGGAACCCCATCTCCTGCGCCCGCTCTGACAGCGGCCGGCCGCGGACGGCCTCGACCCCATAGAACAACAGGTGTCCGCCATCGAGCAGCGGAACCGGGAACAGGTTCAGGAGCCCGATCGAGACCGACAGCGTCGCGCACAGTTGCACAACGAACTGGAAGCCGAGGCTGGCTGCCTGTCCCGAGAGTTGTGCGATTCGGATCGGACCGCCGACGTCGCCGGCGCTCCCGGCGCCCGCGAACAGCGAGGCGATGAACTTGAAGGTCGTGGAGATGATGAACCAGACCTGCTCGAAACCGATCTTGATCGACTCGAGGAACCCGACGGGGATCGACCGCGATTCGTCCGGCTTGGCGTTGTACTGGATGCCGAGCACGCCGATCCGGTGGCTGTTGCCGAACAGGTCCTTGACCTCCTTGAGCGCCGGCGTCGCCTTCAGGGTGAGTTCCGTGCCGTCCCGCTTGATCAGGAAGGACAATTCGGTGCCGGCGCTGACCGAGACGACGCGCTGCATGTCGGCGAAGGTCTCGATCGCCCGGCCGTCGATGGCGGCGACGACGTCACCGTCCTTGAAGCCGGCCTGGGCCGCGACGCTGTCCGGCTGGACGGCATCGACCCGCGGGGTCGTGTTCGGCTTGCCGAAATACAGCGCCATGCCGGCGAAGATGATGACCGCGAGGATGAAATTGGCGATCGGGCCGGCCGCGACGATCGCAGCGCGCTGACCGACGGTCTTGTGGTGGAAGCTGTCGGCCCGCTCCTCGGCCGTCATCTTGGCGAGCGCCTCGGCCGACGGCGTCGAGGCCTCGGATTCGTCGCCGAAGAACTTCACGTAGCCGCCGAGCGGGATCGCCGAGATCTTCCAGCGGGTGTTGTGGCGGTCGTTGAAACCGATCAGTTCTGGGCCAAATCCGAGCGAAAACGTCAACACCTTCACGCCGGCCCAGCGCGCGATCAGGAAATGGCCGAGTTCGTGGAAGAACACCACGATCGTCAGCACGAACAGGAACGGGACGATGTAGCCGAGAAGGCCGTGGCTCAACGTATTGAAGATATGGTGGAAAAATTCCGACATCGATGACCTTCCCGATGGGCCGGTGGCCCGTCCAACCCTTTAAGATGCTTTTGCGGCGATTTGAGGCAAGAGGCCGGAGGCCCTTTTTCGCGCGTCATGGTCAATGGCGATGGCGTCGTCCGCCGAGGTCAACGGTGCCAGATTACCCGAACGCGTCCAGTCCTCGAGGGTCGCCTCGACCAGCCGGGCGATCGCACCGAACCGGATGTGACCAGCGATGAAGGCCGCGACGGCGACCTCGTTGGCCGCGTTGAACACCGTCGTCGCGCCGCGCCCAGTGCGCAGCGAATCGTACGCCAGCCGCAGACCGGGGAACCGCTCGAAGTCCGGGGCCTCGAAGGTCAGCGTGCCGATCTTGGCGAGATCGAGCCGGGCCGACGGCCCCTTGATGCGCTCCGGCCAGCCCAGGCAGTGGGCGATCGGAATCCTCATGTCCGGCGCGCCGAGCTGCGCCACCACCGAACGGTCGGAGAACTCGACCATGCCGTGGACGATCGACTGCGGGTGGACCAGGACGTCGATCTCGTCGGGCGACAGCGCGAACAGGTAGGACGCCTCGATCACCTCGAGGCCCTTGTTCATCATCGAGGCCGAATCGATCGTGATCTTCTGACCCATGCTCCAGTTCGGATGTTTCAGCGCCTGGGCCAAGGTCGCCTGCTCGATATCGGCCGGCGCCCAGGTGCGGAACGGGCCGCCGGAGGCGGTGATGATCACCCGCACCAGTTCCTCGCGATTGCCCGAGGACAGCGCCTGGAACAGCGCGTTGTGCTCCGAATCGGCCGGCAGGATGCAGGCGCCAGCCCGCGCGGCCCGCTCCATGAAGAAATCGCCGGCACAGACCAGGCATTCCTTGTTGGCGAGCGCCACGGTCGCGCCGCGGTCCACCGCGGCGAGCGCCGGCTTGAGGCCGGCGGCACCGGAGACGGCGGCCATGACCCAGTCGGCGGGACGGGCTGCCGCCTCGATGATGGCGCTCTCCCCTGCCCCGCATTCGATCCCGGTGCCCGCCAGCGCGTCGCGCAGCTCGTCGAGGCCGGCCGGATCGGCCACCGCCACGAAGCGCGGGTTGAACTCCCGGGCCAGCTTCACCAGGCCCTGGACGTTGCTGTTGCCGGTCAGCGCCTCGACGCGGTAGCGCTCCGGCGCGCCGCGCACGAGGTCCATGGTCGAATCGCCGATCGAGCCGGTGGCGCCGAGCACGGTGACGCTGCGCACCTCCGCGAGACCGGCCTTGTTGTTCCGCAATGGCACTGCGCTCATGTTCTCACCAAACAATCTCGACCGGCCAGCCGCGCTGCCGGTCACCAAACCAGAAGACCGCGGCCGACGCCATCGAGGCCGCCGCGCAGCAAACCGAGCAACGCAGCGACGACGATCGCCGCGACATAGCCGTCCAGGCGATCCAACAGGCCGCCATGGCCGGGAATGATGTGACTGGAGTCCTTGACCCCGAACTGCCGCTTCACCGCAGATTCGAGCAGGTCGCCGAGCTGCGAGACCACCGACAGCGCCGCGGCGAGCATGAGCATCGCCATCAGGCCGCCGGCGCCGGCCATCGACCAGGCGGCCGCGGCGACGAGGCTGGCGGCGAAGCCGCCGACGGCGCCGGCCCAGGTCTTGTTCGGGCTGATCCGCGGCGCGAGCTTCGGCCCGCCGATGCTGCGGCCCGCCACGTAGCCGCCGATGTCGCTGGCCCATACGACCAGAAACACCAGCACCAGCGCATGCCATCCCTCGGCCGCATCGAAGCGCACCAGCACCGAGCCGAGCTCGGCGGCCGACGCGTAGGCGAAGCCGGCGGCCACCCAGGCGCGACGTCCCGCAGCGAGCGCCATGACCGCGACCAGGCCGAGCCCAAGCACGACGACGGCGAAGTCGATCAGGCCATAGGCGCAGCAAAGGCCGGCAACGCCGATGGCCAGTGCGCCGGCCGTGCCGACGCTGGCCGTGCGAACCTCGCCCACCACCATCAGCCATTCGAGATACAGGCCGACCGCGACCACCGTGACCAGTGCGGTCCAGAATACGCCGCCGGCATAGGCGGCGCCGAGCGCCAGCGGCACCAGCACCAGCGCCGCCGCCACCCGCATCACCAGATTGCTGGTTGCAGCCTTTTTCGGCGGCGCGGGATCATTGCGCTGCGCGGCGTTGGCGGCGTCTCTCACGGCTGCGGTATCCGGTTTGGTCACGAGGCGGTTTTCGCCACGAGACCGCCGAAGCGGCGTTCACGCCGGCCGAACTCGGCGATCGCGCCCTCCAGCGCGGCCTTGTCGAAGTCGGGCCAATGGATCGGCACGAACACCAGCTCGCTATAGGCCGCCTGCCACATCAGGAAGTTGGACAGCCGCTGCTCGCCGCTGGTGCGGATGATGAGATCGGGATCTGGAATATCGGGCGCATCGAGATGAGCGCCGATCGCATCGGCATCGATCGAAGCCGGATCGCGCCGGCCCTCGGCGACCTCGCGGGCCAGACGCTGCGCCGCGCGCGCGATCTCCTGGCGCGAGCCGTAGTTGAAGGCGACCACGAGCGTGAGCTTGGTGTTGCCCCGGGTCAGTTCCTCGGCCTCGCTGAGGAGCGCGCAGATGTCGGGCTCGAGCCCGTCGCGCTCGCCGATCACCCTGACACGCACGCCGTCGCGATGCAGGGTCGCGAGATCGTTGCGGATGAAGCGGCGGAGCAGCCCAAACAGGTCGCCGATCTCGCTGGCCGGACGCGACCAGTTCTCGGACGAGAACGAGAAGATGGTGAGATAGCGAATGCCGAGCTCATGCGAGGCGCGCACCACGCGGCGCAACGCCTCGACGCCACGGCGATGCCCTTCCGCGCGCGGCAGCCCGCGGGCCGCAGCCCAGCGGCCGTTGCCATCCATGATGATGGCAACATGGGCCGGTCCGTCGGACCGGTCCGGCGCCTCCGTCATCGGGGCCGCGGCATTGGACATCAAGCGCATCCTTCAGACGGTGAGGATTTCCTTTTCCTTCGCCGCCAGCAGCTGGTCGATCTCCGAGATCACGCTGTCGGTCGCCTTCTGCACGTCGGCAGCGAGGCGCTCCTGATCGTCCTCGGACATCTCGTGATTCTTCTCGAGCTTCTTGAGGGTATCGAGACCGTCGCGGCGGACATGGCGGACGGCGACACGGGCAGCTTCCGCATATTTATGCGCGACCTTGACCAGCTCCTTGCGCCGCTCCTGGTTGAGCTCGGGAATGCGCAGCCGGATCACCTGGCCTTCGGTCGCCGGCGACAGGCCGAGGTTGGAATCGACGATCGCCTTCTCGACGGCCTTGACCATGGAGCGGTCCCAGACCTGCACCGAGAGCAGGCGCGGCTCGGGCACGGAGACGGTCGCGAGCTGGTTGAGCGGCATGTGCGAGCCATAGGCCTCGACCTGGACCGGCTCCACCATCGATGCCGAGGCGCGGCCGGTGCGCAGGCCGCCGAGCTCGTGCTTCAGCGCCTGGGTCGCGCCCTGCATGCGGCGCTTCAGTTCGTTGAGGTCGAAATTGCCCGTGCTCATCACGCTTTCCTTTCTGCAATCCGGGGCGTTGCGGCCGGCTCTGCCAGGCCTTGAAATGCCTGCGGCCGGACTCGGGCGACTCCCGGATGAATTCCTGTCTCGCTTACGCTTCTACCGCAGGCTCGGGATCGGTCCAACACCGGCGGCCGACGGTGCCGCGGCTCACCCCGCGACGATGGTGCCGCACCCTTCGCCCTGCAGCATCGCGCCGATCGAGCCCGGTTCGGCAATGGAGAACACAATGATAGGCAGCGACGTTTCCCGGGCAAGGGCGAATGCGGTCGCGTCCATGACCTTGTAGCCGCCTTCGATGGCCTGCGAATGGGTCAGCCGGTCGAAGCGCTTGGCGGCCGGATCCTTCTTGGGATCGGCGCTATAGACGCCATCGACATTGGTGGCCTTGAGCACGGCCTGGGCACCGATCTCGGCCGCCCGCAAGACCGCTGTGGTATCGGTCGTGAAATAGGGATTGCCGGTGCCGCCCCCGAGCACGACGATGCGTCCTTCGGCCAGCGACTTGTGCGCCGCAGCGCGGGTGAACAGCTCGCACACCTCCGGCATGACGAAAGCGGAGAGCGCCTGCGCCGGGGTGCCCTTGCGCTGGATGGCGGCTTCCAGCGCCAGGCAGTTCATGACGGTGGCGAGCATGCCCATGGTGTCGCCGGTCGGACGCGACACGCCCTGCGACGACACCTCGACGCCGCGCACCATGTTGCCGCCGCCGACCACGACGGCGATCTCGACGCCGAGCTTCTGGGCCGCGATGAGGTCATCGGCGATGCGGTCGACGGTCGGCTGGTCGATGCCGAAGGAATGAGGGCCCGCGAGATATTCGCCGGACAGCTTGACCACGACGCGACGATAGACCGGCTCAGCCATGTGCCAATGCTCTCCTATCCCGCGCGTTGAGATCCGGCGCGAACGCCGCGCCGGATCGTAACTGTGCTCAGTCGTTACTTCTTGCCGCTGGCGGCGGCGACTTCGGCAGCGAAGTCGGTCTCTTCCTTCTCGATACCCTCACCGAGGGCATAGCGGACGAAACCGGCAACCTTGATCGGACCGCCGACCTTGCCTTCGGCTTCCTTCAGCGCCTGCGCGACCGACTTGCCGCTGTCATGGATGAAGGCCTGCTCGAGCAGGGTGACTTCCTTGTAGTAGGTCTTCAGACCGGACTCGACGATCTTCTCGATCACGTTTTCCGGCTTGCCCTGCTGACGATACTTGTCGGCGAGCACGTCCTTCTCGCGCTTGACGAGCTCCGGATCGAGACCCGCCGCATCGATCGCCTGCGGATTGGCCGCGGCGACGTGCATCGCGAGCTGACGGCCGAGCACGGCGAGCTCGTCGGTCTTGCCGGGCGACTCCAGCGCCACGATCACGCCGAGCTTGCCGGCACCCTCGATGACGGCGCCATGGACGTAGCTCGACACGACGCCCTGGCTCACTTCGAGCGAAGCCGCACGCCGCAGCGTCTGGTTCTCACCGATGGTGGCGATCGAATCGGCAATCGCGGCCTCGACCGTGATGCTGCCCACCTTGGCGGCCTTGATCTTCTCCACGTCGGCCCCGACGTCGAGCGCGACCTGGGCAATCATCTTGACCAGACCCTGGAAGTGCTCGTTGCGGGCGACGAAGTCGGTCTCGGAATTGACCTCGACGACCACGCCCTTCTTGCCGGAGGTCAGCGCGCCGATCAGGCCCTCGGCCGCAACGCGACCGGCCTTCTTGGCGGCCTTCGACAGGCCCTTCTTGCGCAGCCAATCCTGCGCGGCCTGCATGTCGCCGCCGTTCTCGGTGAGCGCGGCCTTGCAGTCCATCATGCCCGCGCCGGTCGACTCGCGCAGGTCCTTCACCATCGCTGCGGTGATATTAGCCATCGTTGAACGTCCTTTTGCCTGTCCAAAGCGCGACGCAGCGGATGGCTCGTCGCCGCCCGCTGCCAGGAAAAACCTATCTCAGTCGCGACGGCCGGCGTGAGACGCCGGCCAGAATGGTGTTGTGTCGTCTTACGCGTCGGCGAGCGACTTGGCCTGCGCGACCCAGGCATCGGCCCGGCTCGGGAGACCGACTTCTTCGCCGATCTGGTGCGCGGTGTCGTGGTTGAGCTCGGCGAGCTGCCAGTAGTGGAAGATGCCGAGGTCGTTGAGCTTCTTCTCGATCGCACCGGACACGCCGGTGAGCTTCTTGAGATCATCGGCGGTGCCGCGCGGACCAGGCAGACCCTGGAACGTCGAAGTGGACGCAGCCGGAAGATCTTCCTCGAGCGGAGCCGCCGAGGCGCCGACGTCGATCCCGAGCTCGCCCTGCGCGCGCGAGATGCCGTCGATGGCGGCCCGCGCGATCAGGTCGCAGTACAGCGAAATGGCGCGGCCGGCGTCGTCATTGCCGGGCACGACATAGGTGATGCCCTTCGGATCGCAATTGGTGTCGACAATCGCGGCCACCGGGATCTTGAGGCGCTGGGCCTCCTGGATCGCGATGTCTTCCTTGTTGGTGTCGATCACGAAGATCATGTCGGGCAGACCGCCCATGTCCTTGATGCCGCCGAGCGAGCGGTCGAGCTTGTCGCGCTCGCGCTGCAGGGTCAGCCGCTCCTTCTTGGTGTAGGAGTTGGCTTCGCCCGAGGACAGCACCTCGTCGAGATGACGCAGGCGCTTGATCGAGGCCGAGATCGTCTTCCAGTTGGTCAGCGTGCCGCCGAGCCAGCGCGAATTGACGAAATACTGCGCGCAGCGCTTGGCTGCATCGGCCACGTTGTCCTGCGCCTGGCGCTTGGTGCCGACGAACAGGATGCGGCCGCCCTTGGCGACGGTGTCGCTGACGGCCTGCAGCGCCGTGTGCAGCAGCGGCACGGTCTGGGCGAGATCGATGATGTGGATGTTGTTGCGGGCTCCGAAAATGAAATCGGCCATTTTCGGATTCCAGCGGTGAGACTGGTGACCAAAGTGCACGCCAGCTTCGAGCAGCTGACGCATCGTGAATTCAGGCAGCGCCATTGGATATTCTCCGGTTGATTCCTCCGGAAACGCGTGAGCAAAAACGGGCCGTCAAGGCCCGGCTTGCCACCGGACGCCCTCTAGGAGAGCCAAGTTTCCGTGTGAGATGGCGCGCTATATAGCCGGATTTTGGCGCAACGCAAGGAAAATGGGCTTATTCGGCCTGCAGGAGCTCAACCATCGCCGTCCGGGCCTGCCCCTCCTGCAGCGGAACGAAGTCGACCGGACCCTTGTTGTCGGCGCCCGACGAGGCCGCGGCCATGACGCCCATGCCGAGCAGGCCGAACGCCATGCCGCCGCCCTGCATAGCCCTGGACCGATCACTGGGCCTGATCGAGAAGAAATAGGTCCGCCCCGGCTCGGTGTTGAAATCGAGCACCGAGTCGCCTGGGAACAGGGTCTGGGTGGCGACGAGGTGGTGCGGACCGGCCGGACGGTCGACGTAGACATAGGTTCCGGGGATCAGGCGGCTCAGCGCGACGCCATCGACCTTGGCGTCGCACGTGGTCCGGTCCAGCCAGGCATCCTTCAAGCTCATGATGATGATGCGGGACTGCCCGGCACGCGGTGCCCCGATCTTCTGTGACACCACAGCGTATTCGGTGCCTTCCTTGCCTGTCAGGCATCCTGATACCAGAAATGCCGCTCCCAATCCCAGCAGCGCTCGCCTGTTCATTGCCCCCTCCCCGTAGAAACCCGGGGTTCGAGGCTATGACGGGAACCAGGGAACTTTCAATCTCCGGGAGCAAAGACAGTGGAACTGTGATCAGCGCTCCACACCGGCCGGGGCCAGCGCGGCGCGGTCGGCATCGAGCTTCGCCCTCAGCCGCGCGGCGTCTCCGAAGAAGGTCTGATCGTCCTGCACCGGGACCAGGCGCAGGGACGGCGGCATCAGCACGTGGCTGACGTTGGGACGGCCGGAATTCGCCAACGCCTCCGACCGCTGCACGGTCTGGATCGCGATCGCGACCACCAGCAAAAGGCCGACCACCAGGCCCTTGGCGAGCATATGGGTGCGTCCGACCTCACGCAGATGCAGCAAGCAGGTCGCGGCGAGAACGATCCACGAGACGACGTAGCCGTAGATGAAGACAGCGCTCCAGGTCAGGGCGAACGAGGCAATCTGGGCGAACTCGCTGTAGACCCAGAACGCAATCAGACCGGCCTGCGCGATCAGGAGGTGGCGCAGAAAATGCGAGCGGCCGGAAAACAGCCGCGCCAGCAGCGCCCAGACGCCAACCCATGCGACGACCACCCCGATCATCGTGACGGTCGGCACGAGATAATCGGACAGATGCGCCTCGGAGGTCTGCGCAAACCAGGTCATCACCGCGTTGATTGCGAGCAGGACGACACCCAGGGCGATCGCGGCGATGATCGGCAGCGCCCCGCGTTCGGAGCCCGCGAGCCGCTCCGGCTCGACGGCATGGCCGGCGTCGCGGATCCGAAGCAGCGTCTGGCCGATCCGGATCGGCTTGGCGCCGTCGAGGACGAGCTGCGGCTTCCGGCTCTTGCCGCGATCGAGAAAGAGGCCATTGGCGCTGCCGAGATCCTCGGCGACCAGGCGCCCCTCGCCGTCGCGGAAAATTCGCACATGGCGCGCGGCGACATAGGGATCGTCGAGGATGACGTGATTGTCGTAGCCGCGGCCGATGCTGATCTCGGCGGCATCGACGCGGAAGCGGCCGGCGACGTCGCGATGCTTGGAGAGGATCTCGATCCAGATCATCGTGCGACCTGCAGGCGTTCGAGGAAGCTCTTGCCGAGGCGCAAGGCGTCGTCATAGGCGATCGCCTGCAGGTTCAGCCGCGACACCAGCGCCTCGTCGGCATGGTCCTGCGTCACCGCGACCAGCACGACGTCATAGAGGCCGTCGAACTCGCGATAGCCCTGCGCGCACCACAGCACGCGTAGCGGCGGATGAGCGGCCGCCGGCGTCACGCCGACGAAATCGGCATGGCAATGCTGCGGCGTGTACCATTTGCGGAACGAGCCGCCCTGGGTGAGTCGCGGCTGCGCCAGCTGCGTCAGCACGGTCGCGAACTGGAATTGATTGAGGTCGATCGATTTCGCGTAGGAGTGGCTGACCTCCACCACGCCGGTGTTGAGGTCGGAGGCGACATAGACGCTGGCCTCGGCCTTGCAACTGGTCGAATTGATGCTGGCGCGCGGCTTCGGCGACGCGCTGGCATTGGTGCTCGCCCAGCATTCGAACCAGCCCGCGCGCGTCTCCGGCGCCTGATAGGAGCCGAACACCCGATCGCGGAAGCCCTCCTCGCCCAGCGACTTGTAGAGCGCTCCACGCCAGCTCGTAAGCTGCGCGATCACGTCCTTGTGCAGATCGGCCGCCGCCGGCCTGGCATCTTGGCCGCGCGCCAGGAGCGCGGCCGCGAAGCGCGCCGGCACCAGGAAGCTGATGAGCTGGCCGCCGCGGCGCGTGGCGACGTTGATGCCGACCACCTGGCCTTGCGCATTCACCGCCGGCCCACCGCTCATGCCGGGATTGAGCGCGCCGGTGAAATGGATGTGATCGTTGTAGCTGTGCTCGACGAGCCCGTTATACGTGCCCTCGATGATGGTGAAGCCGAGGTCGAGCGGGTTGCCGAGCGAATAGAGCCGCTCGCCTTTCGGCAGGCTGCCGTCGAGCGCGGCCTTGTCGAACGAAAAGAACGGCGCGTTCTGCTTGTCGACGCGAACGAGCGCGAGATCGTTGGGCAGGTCGACAGCGAGCAACGTGACGCCGCCCTGCGTGCCATCGGCTCCCGTATATTCGAGCCGGTATGTCTTCGGCTCGAGTGCTGCATCCGACACAACGTGATAGTTCGTGACCGCGAGCCCGTCGGCGGAGACCAGAAAGCCGGATCCGGTCGAGGTCTGGCGGCCGGCATCGGCCACGAGCGTGCGGATCTGGAGCAGGCGCGGCGGCGCCGAGGCATAGACGGCTTCGGCGCCCGGCAGCGCTTGAGCATCGCTTGGCGATGGCAGGCCGGCGATACCGACGCCGCAAAGCGCGGCCATGATTGAGCTTCGCAAAGACAGCGTGCGCAAGGTCCCGACAAACGCTGATATCACTGATGCCCCCGCAACACGTCGTCGGCCGCCGACGTCCTGCGCCCACGATCGATCAGTCCGGCGGTCCGGCCATATCGAAAACAGGCCGATGTTGCAACCGCGCCGACCTCAGGCCAACGCGCGGCGGCTCAGCAATGCGGGACGTTCGGCGGACATCTCTTGCCCGGCGGCGGGGCCGCCGGACGTGGCGGCGGCGGCGCGGGCCGTGCCATCGGCGGCGGTGGCGGCGCCGGCCGGGCCACGGCGGCCATCGGCGGGGGACTGGGACGCGCCATCTGCGGTGGAGGCGCAGGACGCGCCATCGGTGGCGGAGCGGACGGACGCATGACTTGCGGCGGCGGTGGCGCCGGCCGAGGTGGCGGAGCCGCCCGAACCATCGGTGCAACCGGCGGTCGTGGCGGCGCCGGTGGCGGACTCAGACGCGCCGTCGCCGGTGGTGGCGGCGGGCGGCGCTGGATCTGCGGTGGCGTCGCCTGCTGAATGCGCGGGCTCACCTCAGGCCCGCGCGGAACGGCTGACGGCATGACCGGACGGGACGGCGTCACCGATGGCCTTGCGGACTGCGGCACGACTGCGCCCGGCGGCGTGCGGTTCGCGCGCAGATCCTGGCGCGCGGGCGGTGGCAGCGCGGCAGAGGGCGATGCCGGTGCCGGCTGGCGCAGATTAGGAGCCTGAACCGATGGTGGCACCGGCGGACCCCCGCGACCGGGCACCGGCAGCGGATTGACATTGGCATGCCCCTGCCCGGGTCCCGTCATGGCGGGCGAGGGTCCGCCCGGCGGAGCGTTGGCCTGAATGGCCGGTGCTGCACCGGGCCGGACCGTGGGATTGGTGAGCGGTCCTCCCGGCGGCGGGACCTTGCCCTGCTGGATCAGCGTGGCGCGCTGCGCGACGGCCGGCGGCAGGGCCGGTGCCACCGCCACGGCCGGCGTCGTCACGGCCGCGGGGCCGGCAGTGATCGGCGCGGCCGGCGGCGTCGGACGATTGATCACGGTGTTGATGACGGTCGGGTTGTGGATGTTCTGGTAGATGATGTTGTTCGGCGGCGGCGCAACGAAAGCCGGCGGCCGGACATAGACCGGGATCGGCACGAACACCGGCCGCGGCAGGATGAACAGGCCGACCGGCGCGAACGGCGGCGGCAGCTCCACGAACTCCGGGAGAGGCGGCGGCAGGATGTAGACCGGCGGCGGGGGCGGCGGCACGAAATCGAATTCGGGATCCGAGAACAGCAGCACCGGACGTTCGACATAGATCACCTCGTCGAGCGGCGGCGGCGGCACGTCATATTCGATCATCGCGAAGGTCGGCGGCGGCGCCGGCTGTGCCGACAACATCGCCAGCCGCCGCCGGGCGTCCTCGGCATGCGCGCCATAGGGATAGCGCTTCAGGTAGGACCAATAGGCCTCCGGGCTGTCGGTGCGAAACGTCCGTCGCCAGGTCAGCGCCTCGCGGCGAGCGGCGACGAGGGCGCGCACGCGCCGCGCCAGCGGGTCGCTCGGATAGGCGGCGATGAAATCCTCATAGCCCTGCAGCGTGTCGCGCTCGAGCGCCGCGGCATAGGCCTCCTGCACCGGCAGCTCGCGGATCGGGCGCGAGCGCAGCGCCGCGGTCTGCTCCGGCGAATCCGGCGTGGCCGGCGCGTCCGGCGCCCGCTCGAAGAAGGTGAAGGCGGCCTGGATCTTCTGCGCATCCCACGGCACCTGCGCGCCCTTGGTCTCCTCGTTGACGCGCAGCCGCAGCCGGTCGAACACCTCCGGCAGCGACAGGCCGCCGGAGCGGATCATCTCCGCGAGCGAGCGCGCGTAGACGCCGTAGGCGCCGGTCTCGTTCGGCGCGATCGTGCCCGGCGCCGCATTGAAGGCGATCAGCATGTTGGCATCGGGCTCGACCAGCGCCAGGCCGCCGGCGATCGCCGGACCGCTGGCGATGAAGGGCTGCTGGCGGGCGGCATCGAGCACCACGACGCTGGCCTTCACCGGCGTCGCCGCAAGCTGGCGGATGTAGTCGCTGAGGCGCAGGCCTTCGGTCGGAATGTCGACGTCGCTGCCGATGTTGGCGTCGACGGGAAGAAAATAGTTCTCGCCGGCGAGCTGCATGCCGTAGCCGGCCAGATAGACCATTGCGACGGTGTTGGTGTCGGCTGACTGGGCCTTGTGAATGAAATCGCGAAAGCTCTTGCGCAGCGTGTCGGCATCGAGATCGCGCGCGCCGACCACATCGAAGCCCGCGGCCTGCAGCGTCTGCGCGATCAGGCCGGCGTCGTTGGCCGCCGTCGCCAGCGGGCCCTTGGCATAGGCCCCGTTGCCGATCACCAGAGCGATACGCTTTTCGGCGCCGGGCTGCTGCGCTGCGGCAAGCCGCGGCAAGGCCGCCAAGGCGAGCAGGCAGAGCGAGACACTCAGGACGATCTTCGCGGTGATCTTGGTCAAGCGCATGGTTCAAGCCCCTTCGAGGCACCCGCCGCGGATTCAGCGGGAGAATGGCTGAACCGCGGTTGAACGGAGGCATGTCCGTACAGCCCACGCGCAGCTTTTTTGTTCCTCGTCCCCCCGTTCGACCAGCAAGATCGCCGGACGCAGCCGCTCCAGCGGAACGATCGCCTCGATTACAGCTGCTGCACGTCGACCACGCCGGTCACCGCCTTGATGGCACCTGCGATTTGTGGCGAAACCTTGAAGCGCCCCGGCAGCTTCATCTCGACCTCGGTTTCGAGGTCCAGCATCATGACCAGCGACACCTCGCCTTCGCCTGCTGCGGTGCGGGGCGCCAACGGCGGCGCGGCGCTCTTGGCGATCGCCCCGTTGCCATTGACCGCGGCACCTTCCGGCCCCTGCAGGCGCTTGACGATGGAATCGAGCGGCTTGGTGTCGCGCAGGAAGATGCGCAATCCGCGCTGCGTCTTGGCGGCGGCATCATCGAGCGGCTCGGCATGCAGCACCCGCGCGCGGACATCCTCGCCCTGCAGCTCGGCGCCGAGCTGCAGCAGCACCGCCGCGCCCGGCTCGAGCACGTCGCGATATTGTGCGAGGCCCTCAGAGAACAGCACGGCCTCGAAATGGCCGGTCGGATCCGACAGACCCATGATGCCCATCTTGTTGCCGGTCTTGGTGCGCCGCTCCATGCGCGACACCACGGTGGCGGCAACCTTGCCCGCGGTCGCGCCGGTCTTCACCGCACGCGAAAACTCGGCCCAGCTCTGCACGCGCAGGCGCTTCAGCGCCGCCGCGTAGTCGTCGAGCGGATGGCCCGACAGGAAGAAGCCGATCGCATCATATTCGCGCCGCAGACGCTCGGCCGGCAGCCAGTTCTCGATGTTCGGCAGGATGATCGCGGGCGCATCGGCGGCGTTGCCGAACATGTCGTTCTGGCCGGAGGTGGCGGCCTCGTGCGCGCGCTGGCAGGCGGCGACGATCGCGTCCGCGCCGGCGAACACGCGGGCGCGGTTCTTGTCGAGCACGTCGAACGCACCGGCCGCCGCCAACGTCTCGATGATGCGCTTGTTGATCGCGCGCGGATTGACGCGAGAGGCGAAGTCGGCGAGCGAGGTGAACGGGCCGCCCTTGTTGCGGGCCTCGACGATCATCTCGATCGCCTGCGGGCCGACGCCTTTCAACGCCGCGAGCGCGTAGAAGATGGTGTTGCCGCTGACCTCGAAGGTCGGCCCCGAGCGGTTGATCGACGGCGGCTCGACCTTGATGCCGAGGCGCTGCGCCTCGGCACGAAATTCCGAGAGCTTGTCGGTGTTGTTGAGATCGAGCGTCATCGACGCCGCGATGAACTCCACCGGATAATGCGCCTTCATGTAGGCGGTGTGGTAGGACACCAGCGCATAGGCGGCCGCGTGCGACTTGTTGAAGCCGTAGTCGGCGAATTTGGCGAGCAGGTCGAAGATCGTGTCGGCCTGGTCCTTCGGCACGCCGTTCTTGACGGCGCCTTCGACGAAGCGTACGCGCTGCTTGTCCATCTCGGCGCGGATCTTCTTGCCCATGGCGCGCCGCAGGAGATCGGCTTCGCCGAGCGAATAGCCGGACATCTGCTGCGCGACCTGCATCACCTGCTCCTGGTAGATGATGACGCCGAAGGTCTCCTTCAGGATCGGCTCCAGGATCGGGTGCAGATATTCCGGCTCCTCCTCGCCGTGCTTGCGGGCGCAGTAGGTCGGAATGTTGGCCATCGGACCGGGACGATACAGCGCCACCAGCGCGATGATGTCCTCGAAGCGGTCCGGGCGCATGTCGATCAGCGCCCGCCGCATGCCCTGGCTTTCAACCTGGAACACGCCGACCACGTCGCCCCGCGCCAGCATCTGATAGCTCGGCGCGTCGTCGATCGGCAGGGTCGCGAGATCGACGTGGACGTCGCGCTGCTTCAGCAGCTTCACGGCGACGTCGAGCACGGTCAGCGTCTTCAGGCCGAGGAAGTCGAACTTGACGAGGCCGGCGGGCTCGACCCACTTCATGTTGAACTGGGTGACCGGCATGTCCGATTTTGGATCGCGATACATCGGCACCAGCTCGCTCAGCGGCCGGTCGCCGATGACGATGCCGGCGGCGTGGGTCGAGGCATGCCGCGTCAGGCCTTCGAGGCGCATCGCGATGTCGAAGGCGCGCGCCACCACCGGGTCCTCGTCGCGGAAGGCCTGCAGCTTCGGCTCGCCCTCGATCGCGGCGGCGAGCGTCACCGGCGCGGCCGGATTCTGCGGCACCAGCTTGGTGAGCTTGTCGACCTGCCCGTAGGGCATCTGCAGCACGCGGCCGACGTCGCGCAGCACGCCGCGCGCCTGCAGCGTGCCGAAGGTGATGATCTGCGCCACCTGGTCGCGGCCGTAGCGCTGCTGCACGTAGGAGATCACCTCGCCGCGGCGGTCCTGGCAGAAGTCGATGTCGAAGTCCGGCATCGAGACGCGCTCGGGATTGAGGAAGCGCTCGAACAGCAGCGCGAACCGCATCGGGTCGAGGTCGGTGATGGTCAAGACCCAGGCGACCAGCGAGCCTGCACCGGAGCCGCGCCCCGGTCCCACCGGGATGCCGTGCGCCTTGGCCCATTTGATGAAGTCCGACACGATCAGGAAGTAGCCCGCGTACTTCATGCGCATGATGACGTCGAGCTCAAAGGCGAGCCGCTTCTGATAGTCCTCCTCGGTCATGCCCGGCGCCATGCCGTGCACCTTGAGGCGCCGCTCCAGACCCTCCTCCGCCTGTCGCTTCAGCTCGGCGGCCTCGGCGCTGGCGGCGTCCACGGCATCGCTGCCGGTGCCGGCGCCGACCGTGAAGAACGGCAGGATCGGCTTGCGCGTCCGCGGCCGGTACGAACAGCGCTCGGCGATCTCGATCGTCGAGGCCAAGGCCTCCGGAAGGTCGGCGAACAGCACCGCCATCTCGGCACGGGTCTTGAAGCGGTGATCCGGCGTCAGCTGCACGCGCTCGGTGTCGGCGATCAGATGGCCGCCGGCGATGCACAGCAGCGCATCATGCGCCTCGTAGTCGTCGGCGGTCGCGAAATACGGCTCGTTGGTCGCGACCAGCGGCAGGCCCTTGCCATAGGCGATATCGATCAGGCCGCCTTCGACGCGGCGCTCGCGGTCGACGCCGTGGCGCTGCAGCTCGATGTAGAGGCGGTCGCCGAACAGGCTTGCCAGCCGCTCGCAGCGCTGCGTCGCAAGTGCCGCCATGTCGTGCTGGATCGCGAGCGAGATCGGGCCATCGGGCCCGCCCGTGAGCGCGATCAGACCATCGACACCCTCGTTCAGCCACTCGAACTTGATGTGCGGCGCCTGGTGCGTCGGCGTCTCCAGGAAGGCGCGCGAGTTCAGCCGCATCAGGTGGCGGTAGCCCTCCTCGCGTGCGGCGAGCAGGACGATTCGCGAGGGCTGCGCGACCGCGCCGGCATTGCGGGCATTCGGGTCCATGTCGCCGAAATCGATGGCGAGCTCGCAGCCGGCAATCGGCTGGATGCCATAGCTCGCCATCTTGTCGGAGAATTCGAGCGCACCGAACATGTTGTCGGTGTCGGTCAGCGCCAGCGCCGGCTGACGGTCGGCCTTGGCGAGTTCGCCGAGCTTGCCGATCTTGATCGAGCCCTTCAGCAGCGAATAGGCGGAATGGACGTGGAGATGGACGAATCCGGCGCTGGACATGCTCGCCTTGCAGCTTCCCTGGGGCTTGTTCCGAGATCACGGTGCGGGGCCAAGCCTTGGGCTCGGCTCGAAGTCATGAACCGCCATGACCCTAGACCCCGACCGACTCGCTCCGCATCATATCGGACGACCTCCGGCGAGTCCGGCGCCCTCGCCTGCCTTGTCCCCAGCCGCCGCGCTCGGAAAACTAAAGCTGTGGAATGATTTGCGCCCAGAGCGCGATCATGCCGACGAACAGCGTGATCGACGCCAGCGCGGCGGCTTCTTGAACGAAAACCTTCAGCATCGGGACCTCCCTGAGTCAGAACATATGAAGAACAATGTTCCTTTTCTGTTCTCAGGTCAAGCGCGCTGATCGGCTCATCGCCGCGCCGGCACAGCAAATGGTTAACCCGCCTCCGCAAACAAAAAGCCCCGGCGCGAACGCCGGGGCTTTCCAATCGGCCGATCGAGCGAGGATCGACTCAGTACCGCGTCGCGACCGGGCCGCCGAAGCGGTAGTTCAGGCGGGCGGTGAACAGATCGACGTCCTGCTTGATGCTGTCGGAGCCGAGCGCGCCGAAGCTGACGGTCTGGCGGTCCATGAACAGATGGTCGTACTCGACGCCCAGCGACCAGTTCGGCGCAAAGCCGTATTCGACGCCAGCACCCACCACGCCGCCCCAGCGCGTGTCGTCGTTGGAGGCGAGGAACGCGCCGGTCGCCGCGTTGGTGATCGTGTACTTGTTGCTGGTCACGGCCGCGCCGCCCTTGGCGTAGAGCAGCACGTTGTTGATGGCGTAGCCGACCTGGCCGGTGAACAGGCCGAACGCATCGGTCTTGGTGCGGTTACGCGTTCCGAACAGCGCGCTCTGATTGTCGCCGGTGAGGTCGGCCCAGTTGCCCTGCGCCTCGACGCCGAACACGATCTGGCCCATCTGCCAGCGATAGCCGACCTGGCCACCGACGGTGCCGCCGGATGCATCATGCGAACCCTCGCGGCCGCCGCCGACCAGATCCCAGGTGTTCTCGCTCCAGCCGCCGCCACCGTTCGCGCCGATGTAGAAGCCGCTCCAGTCATAGATCGCAGCCATCACCGGCGGCGGTGCCTTCGTGTAGGGACGCGCAGCGAGATCCGCGGCAAGCGCCGGCGAGGCCAGCACCACGAGCGCCGTCGTCGTCAACAGAAGTTTCTTCATCACAGGTCCAGTCTCGTCTCATTTGGCCCCCAGGCCAGCCGCACCTCTTACCGATCTGCGCCACAATTGCTGTAGCCGCTCGGTCACAGCTCGCTGCTGAAAGGCCACGAGACATGTTAGGAAATTAATCTTTAATCACAGTGTGTTGATGGAACTTTCCAGCTTGCAATCGAGGGCCGACCGACTACACACGCGTGAGGGCCGTCGCGCCGGTGCTTCGCCATGAAGCGCGCGCGTTCTGGTCATCAAGGGATGAAGGGAGATCGTTGATGCGTGAGGTTTTATTTGCGGCCCTGGCTGCAGCCGGCCTCGTGGTCGCAACCCATGCGCCGGCTCACGCCGTCGGTGTCAGGCATGCGTTCTGTCTGCAGGGTGATGAGTTTCCGGGTTTGAGCCACTGCACCTTCGACACTTACGCGCAATGCCAGGCGACGGCGTCGGGACGCCTGCTGAACTGCATCGCGAACCCCTATTTCGCCGGTGTCAGCAATGACCCGCGCGCGACGCCCTATCCGTATCCGCACAGGCAGCGGATTAGGCCGCGTCCGCCGGCGCCGAATCCCTACGCGCCGTTCCCCAACCCGTTCGTGTTCGAAGAGGACTGACCCGTCCCCGCCTTCGACGCAGCGAGCTGCCGTCTCAGGCCATACCATCGAAGGTTCGTCGAAGCCGCGGCTTCGACGAACCGGAGCAATCGAGGGTGACGTTGCGTCAGCGCATCATCCCGAAACCCGGACCGAACTTGTAGTTCAGCTTCACGAGCCCGATGTCGACATCCTGCTTGATGCGATGAGTCATCGCGGGCGCGCCGGCCGCGGCGACGAAGTTCAGGTTCTTGTTGCCCAGGAA
Source organism: Bradyrhizobium sp. HKCCYLRH1034 (assembly GCF_051168375.1). Taxonomy (NCBI): domain Bacteria; kingdom Pseudomonadati; phylum Pseudomonadota; class Alphaproteobacteria; order Hyphomicrobiales; family Nitrobacteraceae; genus Bradyrhizobium; species Bradyrhizobium sp. HKCCYLRH1034. The sequence goes on from NZ_JBNPUW010000007.1 coordinate 377,151, forward strand.
GATGTGGTCGTACTCGACGCCGACCGACCAGTTCGGCGCAAAGCCATATTCGAGGCCGGCACCGATCGTACCGCCCCAACGCGTCGTGTTGGCGCGATCGAGCATCACGTTGGTGCCCGTGGTGAAGGTGTCGTAGCGATCGCCGACGACCGCGGCACCGCCCTTGATATAGCCGAGAATGTTGTCGAAGGCATAGCCGACCTGGCCGGTGAACAGGCCGAAGCCGTTGGTGCGTGAACGGTCGCTGACATTGGGAAGAATCAGGTTGCGATTCGTGCCTTTGAAATTCGCCCAGTCGCCCTGCGCCTCGACGCCGAACACCCAGTTGGCCATCTGATAGCGGTAGCCGACCTGGCCGCCGACGGCCGCGCCGCCGCCCCCGGAGCAGCCTTCGCGGTTGGCTGCCGGGTTCACCGCCACACCGGCGTTCGAAACCAGATTCCAGCAATCCCGGCTGGAACCTCCGCCGGCGTTGAAGCCGACATAGAAGCCGCTCCAGTCATACACCGTCGCCACGACGGCGGGCGGCGCCTTGGTGTACGGCCCCTTCTTCATCGGAAGATCAGCTGCGAATGCAGACGTCGCCGCGGCGATTGCGCCGAGCCCCACCGTTGCGCCGAAAAGCGTCTTCATCATCGAACTCCGTAGCTTCTGTCCCAAAGTCCCCAGGCCCCCTGGTTCCGTGCGAAAAACATGCAGCGCGACGAAGCGACTATGCCACCCGCATTCGCTCCGCCGACGTCAACCGATGTGCAGATCAGAACCATTCTTTCCGGCTTTTATGGGATTGGGCGCAAAGGCCTGTTTTTCAAGGCTTTGCCGGCAACATGAACAAACAACTAATAAGATGTAAGGAGGAGTCGTGGCCGGCGTCCATCCATGGCCACAATGCGAGCGACGGCAAAATCGTGATCGGGAAACTCCCGGTCACGGAACGACCCCTGTCACGTCTCAGTCGTGAATTCTTCAGGGCAGCACGACGAGTCTTGCGAATGCGTAGCATCATCATGCGCAAAGCGGACGAATGTGTGGTGCTTCCCGGCCGACGCGGAATGCACGCTCGTCCGGAGCGGCATCGTCATCACGTGTAGTAGATCGCCAACTTCAGCGCGGGATCGTCGTTGGACTGGAAGGTCGCGTATCGCAGCCTCACGCGGCCCTTCTTCGGATGCTCGAGCAGCTTTTCGCCCGCAGCAAGCGCATTGACGTCGTGCGCCGCCCACAAGCCATCGAACTCGCGGCTGCCACGCCGCAGCCGCGCGATCAGATCGACGAAGGCGGGATCGCCCGCCCACAGATCATAGGTCGCGCGAAACTGCGCGACCATGCGTTGCGCCAGCTCCTTCCATTGCGCGCCGAACAGCCGGCGCACGCCGGGCTTGCACAGCATCAGCACCAACGTGTTGCGCTCATCGTCGGCGAGTTGCGAGAAGCCGAAGATCTCGTCCGCCGCCGCATTCCAGGCGAGCACATCCCATCGCCGTCCGGAGATGTAGGCCGGCTGGTTCAGACTCTGCACGAGTTCGCGCAGTCGGGGCGGCACCTGCTCGCGCACGAACGGCTTGCGCGCAGGATCGCGCACCAGCGCCTTGAGATGAGCATGCTCGGTTCGGCTCAGGCGCAGGGCGCGCGCCAGCGCATCGATGGTGGATGAGGACGGCTTCACCGCACGGCCCTGCTCGATTCGGATGTACCAGTCGACGCCGATGCCAGCGAGCTCGGCTACTTCCTCCCGCCGCAGCCCTGCGGTGCGTCGCCGCCGCCCGGCTGCGAGCCCGACCGCCTGCGGCGTCAGCTTCTCGCGCCGCGAGCGCAGGAAGTTTCCGAGTTCGGCATGTCTTGGATCACTCATCTCCGAGATCACTCATGGTTCGCCCCCGATGGCGGTGCGCCCAGCCTGGGCTTCTTCAATCCTAGGATAATACCAGGCCTTCTTGCGCGTAGGATAGACCGGCAGACTGGTGCCTCGCCATCGCGAAAATGGAGAAGATCATGAAGGCCGCAGTGCTCAAACGATTTGGATCGCCGCTCGAGATCGAGCATGTCGAAGACCCCGTGCTCGGCACCGGCGAGGTGATCGTCGACATCGCCGCAGCCGGCGTGCTGTCCTATGCGAATGAAGTGTTCAGCGGAGAACGCAAATATCTGCTGGAACTGCCGGTCATCCCGGGAACGAGCGGCATCGGCAGGGTCAGCGCGCTCGGTCCCGATGCCACGCATCTTGCGATTGGCGACTGGGTGTTCTGCGATCCGACGGTGCGCTCACGTGACAATGCGCTCGCCCCCGACATAACCCTGCAAGGCCTGAGCGCGCGCGGACCGGGCGGGCTCAAGCTACAACGGCATTTCCGGCACGGCTCGTTCGCCGAGCGCATGCGGCTGCCAACGGAGAACGCCAAGCCGATCGGTGTCATCGATGCCCGCGACGCGGCGCGGTGGTGCGCGCTCGGCACCCTGCTCGTGCCCTATGGCGGCTTTCTTGCCGCCAATCTGCAGGCGGGCGAGACCGTGCTGGTCAGCGGCGCCACCGGCAGGTTCGGCAGCGCCGCAGTCGCGGTGGCGCTCGCCATGGGCGCCGCTGCGGTCGTGGCGCCCGGTCGCAACGAGGCCATGCTGGCCGAGCTCAAGCGCCGGTTCGGCGCACGCATCCATCCAGTCAGGCTGTCGGGCCATGAAAGCGAGGACACCGAGCGCATGAAGCGCGCCGCGCCCGGCCCGATCGACTGCGTGCTCGACATCATGCCGCCCTCCGTCACGACCAATGTCGTGCGGACCGCCGTGATGACCGTACGTCCCTATGGGCGCGTGGTGTTGATGGGCGGAGTCGGCATGCTCGGCGGCCCCGGGCTCGAGCTGCCCTACCCCTGGATCATGCGCGACTGCATCACCATCCGCGGCGTTTGGATGTGCCCGCCGACAGCGACAGTGAAGATGGTGGGACTGATCAGGGCCGGACTGCTCGACCTCGCGCAGTTCGAGCCGACCTGTTTCGACCTCGACCATGCCAACGACGCGGTCGCCCATGCCGCCGCCCATCGCGAGCCGTTCAAGATGACGGTGATCAGGCCCTGACTGCGGCCGGACTCAGTCGAGCTCGACGACCTTGCCGCCGACGATGGAGACGCGCCGGTCCATGCGGCCGGCCAGCTCCATGTTGTGGGTCGCGATCAGCATCGCGACCCGCGTGGCCTTCACGAGCTGCATCAGCGCGTGAAAGACGTGATCGGCGGTGCCAGGATCGAGATTGCCGGTCGGCTCGTCCGCCAGCAGCGCACGCGGCGCATTGGCGACCGCACGCGCGATCGCGACGCGTTGCTGCTCGCCGCCGGAGAGCTCGGCCGGGCGGTGCTTGATGCGCTCGCCGAGCCCGAGATAAGCCAGGATCTCGGTCGCCCGCTTCACCGTCTCGGACCGTTTCAAGCCGCGGATCATTTGCGGCAGCATCACGTTCTCCAGCGCCGTGAACTCCGGCAGCAGCCGGTGCGACTGGTAGACGAAACCGATGTCGGTCCTGCGCATCTGGGTGCGCTCGATGTCGGTCAATTGCGACGTCGGCACGCCCCCGACATAGACCTCGCCCTCGTCGGGACTCTCCAGGAGACCCGCGATGTGCAGCAATGTCGACTTGCCCGAGCCCGACGGCGCCACCAGCGCCACCGACTGACCGGCCCACAGCGCCAGCTTGGCGCCGTCCAGAATGGTCAGCTGCTGCTCACCCTGCATGTACCGCCGCTTGATCTCGTGGAGATAAACGACCGGCACATCCTCGGCCCCCTGCTCGTCCATCAGCGCCTCACTCGTAGCGAAGCGCTTCGACCGGGTCTAATCGGGCCGCGCGCCAGGATGGATACAGCGTAGCCAGGAAAGACAGGGTCAAGGCCATGATCAGAACGGCCGCAGTCTCGCCGGCATCGATCTCAGCCGGCAGCTTCGACAGGAAATAGAGTTCATTGGGAAACAGATCGGTGCTCGTCAGCCAGGACAAAAACTTCCTGATCGAATCGATGTTCATCGAGATCAGGAGGCCGACGACGAATCCGGTGAGCGTGCCGACCACCCCGATCGAGGCGCCGGTGATCAGGAATATCCGCATGATCGCCCCCTGCGAAGCCCCCATGGTCCGCAGCACGGCGATGTCCTGGCCCTTGTCCTTGACCAGCATGATCAGTCCCGAAACGATGTTGAGCGCGGCGACCAGCACGATCAAGGTCAGGATCAGGAACATCACGTTACGCTCGACCTGCAGCGCATTGAAGAAGGTCGAGTTACGCTGGCGCCAGTCGACGAGAAAGATCGGGCGGCCGGCTGCCTCGGTGACCGTCTTGCGAAACTCCTCCACCTTGTCGGGATTGCTGGTGAAGATCTCGATCGCGGTGACGTCGTTGTTGCGATTGAAATAGGCCTGCGCCTCGGCCAGCGGCATGAAGACGAAGCTGGCGTCGTATTCCGACATGCCGATCTCGAACACCGCCGCGATCTTGTAGGGCTTGATGCGCGGCGTGGTGCCCATCGGCGTCACGGCGCCCTTCGGGGCGACCAGCGTGATGCTGTCACCGGCATGCAGCGACAATTGGTCCGCGAGCCGGCGGCCGATCGCGACGCCCTGGCCTTCGTCGAAACCTTCCAGCGAACCCTGCTTGATGTTCTTGGCGATCGAGGTCAGGTTCGTGAGGTCCTGCGCGCGAATGCCGCGGATGAACACGCCTGACGCATTGAATGGCGACGAGCCCAGACCCTGTCCGTCGACCACCGGCGCGGCGAGTCGGATGCCCTGCACCTGCGCGATCCGCTCCGAGACGTCCTTCCAGTCGGTCAGCGGCGACTCCAGCGGCTGCACCAGCAGATGCCCGTTCAGACCGAGGATCTTGTCGAGCAGCTCCTTGCGGAAGCCGTTCATCACCGCCATTACGATGATCAGGGTGGCGACGCCCAGCATGATGCCGAGGAAGGAGAACCCCGCGATGACGGAGATGAACCCTTCCCTGCGGCGCGCACGCAAATAGCGCCCCGACAGCATCCACTCGAAGGGAGCGAAGGGGGTGGTGGTCTGCACCGGTTCGGTCATGGCGTCATCCATTGTGCGATCATCCCATGATTCGGGCCGAATGTGGCCGGATTGGCCTGAAGGGGACGGGCTGCCCCGGTGGATAATCCGATGATCGAACGAGCGCCTCAGCCAGCCAATGCCCCGCCACCGAGCCGTGCCACGACGTCCGCCGGGGACATCATCTGGCGGGCGCCGTCGCTGCGGGTCTTCACCTCGACCTTGCCTTCGGCGAGGCTCTTGGGGCCGACCATGATCTGCCAGGGGATGCCGATGAGGTCCGCCGTGGCGAACTTGCCGCCGGCGCGCTGCTCGGTGTCGTCGTAGAGCACGTCGACCCCCTTGGCGAGGAGATCGCGATAGAGCTGCTCGCAGGCGACATCGGTGTCGGAACCGCCCTGCTTCAGGTTGAGGATGACGGCACGGAACGGGGCGACCTCCTCCGGCCATTTGATGCCGGCCTCGTCGTGACAGGCCTCGATGATCGCACCAGCCAGCCGCGACACGCCGACGCCATAGGAGCCGCCATGGATGGTGACCTCCGCCCCATCGGGGCCGGCGACCAGCGCCTTCATCGGCTCGGAATATTTGGTGCCGAAATAGAAGATCTGGCCGACCTCGATTCCGCGGGTATGGACCCGCCGCTCGGCCGGCACCTCGGCCTCGAACCGGGCCGCGTCATGGACGTCCTCGGTCGCCGCGTAGAGCGACGTCCATTGCTTGATGATCGGGGTCAGGTCGCCGTCATAGTCGACGGACGCCGGCGGGATCGGCAGATCGAGCACGTCGCGGTCGCAGTAGACGCCGGATTCACCGGTCTCCGCGAGCACGATGAACTCGTGGCTGAGATCGCCGCCGATCGGACCGGTCTCGGCGCGCATCGGGATGCCCTTCAGGCCCATGCGCGCGAAGGTGCGCAAGTAGGCGACGAACATCTTGTTGTAGGCACGCCGCGCGCCAGCTTCGTCGAGATCGAATGAATAGGCGTCCTTCATCAGGAATTCGCGGCCGCGCATCACGCCGAAGCGCGGACGCTGCTCATCGCGGAATTTCCATTGGATATGATAGAGATTGAGCGGCAGGTTGCGGTAGGACTTCACATAGGCACGGAAGATCTCCGTGATCATTTCCTCGTTGGTCGGCCCGTACAGCAACTCACGCTTGTGGCGGTCGCTGATACGCAGCATCTCCGGGCCATAGGCATCGTAGCGGCCGCTCTCGCGCCAGAGGTCGGCGAGCTGCAATGTCGGCATCAGCAGTTCCAGCGCTCCGGCGCGGTTCTGCTCCTCGCGCACGATCTGCTCGATCTTCTTCAGCACCTTGAAGCCCAGCGGCAGCCAGGCATAGATGCCGGCCGCCTCCTGCCGCAGCATGCCGGCGCGCAGCATCAACCGGTGCGAGACGATCTCGGCTTCCTTCGGATTTTCTTTCAGAATGGGCAGGAAAAACCGCGACAGACGCATGGGCGAGGCCTTCGAGATTCGGTTCGGGCTGGCGCAGTCAAACCGGATCAGGCGGCAAAACACAAGGCTGGGTTTGAAAAAAGGCGGCTAAGCCGCCGGATTCCCAATCAATTTACCGGTTCCGCTGAAGTGGAGGATGAACGGCGCACGTCGCCGTGATGAGGCTAGCGCAGGGCGACCGGGCAAGATCGCCGCGCCCCGGCCGTCTTAGTGCCCCCGCCCCTGCTCCGAGGACCATTTGTCGAGATCGCCGATCTCGGCGCTGCCTTCGATGGTCGAGACCGCGCCCTCGCGGGTCACGAGTATCGTGCGCGGGATATCACCCTGCCAGGACGGATCGATCTCGAACCGGAGACGCTCGACATATCCGTCGTTGAAGATGAAGTTCTCCGCCGTGGTAAGTCCGGCCTTGTCCAGCATGGCCTGGGTCGCAGCGTTCAGGTTCGGCACCAAATCGGCGCTGACGGTGACCACGTCGATCTCGGGATGATCGGACATGAACTTGCCGAGCTGCGGCAGCTCGATCTTGCAGGGGCCGCAGGTGACGCCCCAGAAATGGATCAGCGTCGGACGACCCGCATGGGCCCGCAGCACCTCGCGCCAGGTGCCGCGCTCGAACGGTTTCAGCGATGGTGGAGCTGCGGTGCTCGACGCCGTCAAGGCGACGAGCCCAGAGAACGCAAGGACGGCGAATGCACGTTTCATGACTCATCTCCGATCGGCAGCAACCGATAGCCGTCCGACTTGGTCATCCAGGACAGGAAGATCTGCCTGCCATGGGCGACCAGCAGCGGGTGATCCGACGCATTGTCCGTGCTGGCAAGGGCGCGCGGCTTCGACCACGTCTCGCCATCGTCCCGCGATTGCATTCCCATCACCGTGGTGCGCTCGCCGTCGAACTCCTTCCACACCAGCGTCGTGCTGTCCTGGGTCGCGAGCACATAGGGCCGCGTCGGATTGCGGTCGGCCTGGCCGATCGCCATGGGTTCCGAGAACGTCCGGCCACCGTCGCGCGAATGCGCGTAGAACAGCCCCTTGCGAACCTTGCCGCTGGTAAACCAGGCGACATGATAGGTGCCCGCCGGCGACACGGTCAGGCTCGGCCCCTGATGCGGGCAGGCCTTGATCTGCCAATCATCGGTGCTGACCCGGTGGACCTCGCCGGGGGTGCCGAGGTCGCTGAACGTGATCACGGCATGGTCGCGCACGCTGCCTTCGAAGATGTTGCGGAACATCACCGCCGGACGTCCCGGCCCCGCGAAGGCAACGCCGAGCCGGCAACATTCGCAGGTGTTGTCCTGGGCCAGCGTCGCTTCGGCATAGGTGGCGCCGCCATCGCGCGATGAGGAGAAGAACAAGCCCGCGCCCTCGTAGGCGCGCCCGGCTGCTTTCGCCGGCACGCGGTTGCGCTTGTCGAGCCACGCCACGAAGACGGTGCCATCCTGGTCCAGCGCCAGCGCCTCGAAGCGCTGGCTCTCGTTGTTCGACGTAATGGGACGGGGTGCCGCGAAGCTTTTGCCGCGATCCTCCGACCTGGAGTACAGCACCTGCCCGTTGAACGCCTGGTCGCGGAAGATCGAGAACGCGACCGCTATGACGCCTTTGCCATCGACCACCAGCTTCGGCCGCGCATCGGGCCCCCAGTCGAGATTGAGCTGCTGCTCGGTGACCGGCACGGCGGCGGAATACGTCTGCCCGCCGTCGGTCGAGCTCGCCACCGACACCCGTCCTCCGGCCATCCAGACGAGCCAGAGCTTGCCGTCTTCGGCGAAGAACGGCGTCACCTTGGTGGCGCATCGGAGCTCGGTGCCGTCGCAGGCCGCCTCGGATCCGTGCTGGTGGGCCATCTGGGCTTGGGCGGTGAGCGGAGAGAGCAATGCGATCGCCAGCCCGACGAGCCCACCCCGAAGCTGTGCGATCCTTGTCATTTCGGTCCTCATCGGAATGCCACCTTCATACCCGCCACGAAGGCGCGCGGCGAGCCGGCGTAGATCGTCCCGGTGGTCGCCACGTCCTGCACGCCGGACTTCATCGCATTCTGCACGTTGTTCGCCGACGCGATATAGGTGCGGTCGAATACGTTTCGGACCTCGAAGAAGACGTTCAACGACTTGAAAGCCTCCGAGGCCAGCTCGGTCTTGTAGTGGACGTTCAGGTTGACGAGCTCATAGCCGGGCGCTTTCAACAAATTCGCGTTGTCCATATAGAATGAATCCTTCCATTGGACCTCGACGAAGCCGCCGAGCCCGGCCAACGTTCCGTTGGCGTGATCGTAGCTCAGCCGAGCGGTCAGCTCATTCGGCGAGATGCCGGGAATCTTGTTGCCGGCGCGGTTGAAGCTGAAGAGAGTCGATCCGCCCGCGAGGTTCTCGGTGTACTCGGTGTAGACTTGGTCGAGATAGGTGTAGGCGGCGGTGAACCGCCATCCGGGCAGGAACCGCCAGTCGGCCGCCAATTCGACGCCGCGATGCTCCGAACGCGGCGCGTTGAAGGTGTAGGAGGTGTTCTGCGTCCCGGTGACGGCCTGGGTGACGATCTCGTTGCGGAAGAACTCGTAGAAGCCCGTCGCGCTGAGGGTCAGAGACCGGCTCGGCGTCCAGTCGAAACCCACGTCGTAGCCCAGATTGGTCTGCGACTTCAGTTGCGTGTTGTTGCCGAAATCGCCGGTTGGCAACACGAACAGGTTCGAGACCTGCGGCGTGCCATAGCCGGTGGCAACGCGGGCGCGCAGCAGCCAGTCGCTGTTCACGCGGTAGAGCAGCGCCAGCTCGGGAGCGAGATTGTCGAACTGCCGGTCCGCCGTCGTGATCGTCGTCGTTGTCGTCGCGCCGTAGGTATAGGCGGTGTTCACGCCGCGCAGATGGGTACGCTCCCAGCCGAGACCGGCCACCGCCGTCAGTGCCGCTGTCAGCTTGAGCTCCTCGCGCGCCCGCAGGCCGTAGTTGGTGGTCTCGCTCCAGGTGTTGGCCGAGAGGCCGCCGAGCGCCGCGTTGCCGCCGGGCACGACGAAGCGCGTATCTCCGGATGCGGTCAGCGTGTTGTAGAATGCGCCGAAGAAGGCGGTCGATTCCAGCCCGAAGATCTCTCCCCTTTTGGTGATGTCGCTCATGTAGTTGTAGGACGGATAGTCGCCGATCGCGCTGGTCGATCCTGTCGGCTGGCTGATGTTGCGGTCGTCGAACACGAACTGGTTGCGCCAGCTCGTGTCGTTGTCGAAGTCGTGCTCCCAGCGGCCCCCGACGATGGTGCGGCGGTCGTTGCGGCCGAGCCCGGCTTGCAGCGCGGTCTCCTGGTCCACCCCGCCGAGCGTATTGAGGCCGTTCTTGTTGAGCCCAACAGCCGCGCAGCCGGCTGCCCTGGAGGCCCAGGTGGTGCAGCCCTGCTGATACGGGTTTTGATAGTATTGGCTCAGCGTGTATCGGATTGGCAGCCGCGTGAACAGGTCGTTGTTGATGATCTTGACCGTAAAGCGGTCATCCGGCGTCGCCTTGTAGGTGCCGAGGAAGTTGACGGTCTGGGTGTTGAACCAGCTGTTGCCGAGATAGCCATCGCCGCGGACGTCGCTGGTGAACAACGAGCCCTCGAAATTGCCGACCTTCTTGCCGAACGTCATGTAGTTGCTGAGATAGCCGAAGCTGCCGCCTTCGCTGCCTATCTCCGCACCGTCGATGCTGCTGCCCGGGCGGGTGCGGAAATTGATCGCGCCTCCGGTCGCATAGTTGCCGTAGAGCGCCGAGGACGGCCCGCGGATCACGTCGACCGCACCATAGGCGTGGGGATCGATCAGGTCGCTGCGCGACAGCCCGTCCGGCTGGGTGACTGGAAATCCGTCCTCGAACAGCACGATGTTGCGGATGCCGAACCCGTTGCGGGCATTGGAGCCGCGGATCGAGATGCCAAGGTCGCGCGGTCCGTTGCCCTGCTTGAGCGAGACGCCGGGGCTTTCGCGCAGGATGTCGCCGACGGAAAACGCAGGCCGGTCATCGTAGCGGCTGCGGTCGATCGTGGTCGCGGTCTGGCCGGTCGGCGACTGGCTGAGCTGGTTGCGGGCGGCGCCGGCACCCGAGGCTGGATCGGACACCGCTCCTCCCTGTCCGGAGCTGCTGGCCACGGATGCGGCAGCCGGCTTTGGCGCGCGCGTGCGGACGGACGTTGCCTGCGTGACCGGCTTGCGCACGGCCCGTTGTGGTGCGGCACGCGGCGCGTCGACGGTGACGGACGGCAATTCCTTCTCGGTCTCGGCGCGCGCGATCGTGGACGATTGCAGCAGCAAGAGCTGCAGTGCGAGCACGCTCACACCACCCAGGGCATGACGACGGAACATGTTTGACTTCCCCGATGCCGGCTCTGCACGGCCGGTCTTCCTGATTCAAAACGGATCGGCGCGCGGCTGCGGCCGATGACGATTTCTGTCCTCAGGAGAGGGAGGGAGGTCCTCTTGGTTGCGCCTGTGCCCGGGCAAGCAGATGAACGAGGCGGAGCTCGCGCGCCGTCCAGACGATGGACGCCGTCAGACGCAGCGGAGCCGCATCGAACGGCGCGGGCGGCGCATCGAGCGCCGCGGCGGCGTGCAGCACGCAGCACATGACGCAGTCAAGGCCGCAGGCGGTGCGGTCGGTATCGCCACCAGGGGGCGCCGCATCCGTCTCGGCATGACAGATCGCCATCCCGCCGAACGGATCGGCCGTCGCGATCGTCGCGGCGCTCAGGGCGGACGCCGCCACTGGCGCCAGCACCTGCAACAGCATTGCTAGCAGCGCGACCGGCAGATATCGGCCGAGCTTCTGACGGACATTGGCAGGACGTCGGGCGCGGTCAGCCGCCACCAGCCGGCTCGCGCGCGAACCGGCTGTCATGGCGGCGTTCAACACCCGTTGGTTCATCGAGGCCGGCCCTCCGTCGGAGTCGCGAGGCGCCCGGCCTACATCTTCATGCCGGAATGATCGTGCTGCTTCATCATGCTGCCGCCCTCGCCCCCCGGCCCCTTGGCGCCGACCGCCTGCACCTCGAGCGTCACGGACACCTTGCCGGCCTTCTCGAACTCCAGCGTGACCGGCAGCTTGTCGCCCTGCTTCAGCGGGCTCTTCAGATCCATCAGCATCAGGTGATAGCCGCCCGGCGCCAGCGCGACGGTCTTGCCCGGCTCAATCGTGAGTCCCTTGTCGAGCGGACGCATGGTCATCACGCCGTTGGTGACGGCCATCTCGTGAATCTCGACCCGCCCGGCGACAGCGCCGGTCACCGCGACGAGGCGGTCCGGCGCGCTGCCCTTGTTCTCGATGGTCAGATAGCCGGCGCCCGTCTTGGCGCCACCCGGCGTGGCGCGGCTCCATGGCTGGGTGATGACGAGGTCACCGGCCTTCACGTCCGCGGCGAAGGCGGCAGAAGATCCTCCCAACAGGAGAGCGAATGCAAGCAGAGAGCGTCCGAGGAAGGTCATGTCGTCATCCTTTTCTTGGCGGCGATGCGCCAGCTTGATCGATTGGCGCGTATCCGCACGGCTAGGGCCGAGCAGACAACGCAGGTCGTAATCTTGCGATTTGGAGATGAGGGCCGCACAGCGGCCAGCGCGGCGTCACGCTGCGGGCGGAGCCCTTGCCTGCGCGTTCGAGAAGGCCTTGGTCATCCGGCCGGCCGGATCACCGGCCCGCCACACGACCTCGCCCGAATCCCGTTGCGGCGTGGCGATGACGGACAGCTCCGGCCCATCCAGGGTGACCGGCTGCGCCAGGCAGCACAGCGAACAGCCGTGGAGCGCGGGCTTAGCCGGCGACTCGTCGTCCACCGACTGGGAACCGGGCTGGCTGTGGCAGATTTCGAGGCCGTGCAAGGGATCAGCCACGGCTGACGCGGCCGCCCAGGCAACGCCGATCGGCGCCAGGATCTGCACCATCAGTGCGATCAGCATGATCGGGAGAAACGCCTGCAGCCGCTGCCGCATGAAAGCCTGCCAAATGAACTGAATTGTTGTGCCCGAGCGAACGCCCGGAGTCGAGGTCGCGCAGGGCACAGTCAGCACATTTCGCCAGCGGTCGTTGATTAAGAACAATCCGCTACGCCCGGATGGGCCTTCGCGGGACGCCAGCCTCCAAGGTAATTCAGCACCTACCGCGAGAAGACTCGAAAATAAAGCTCGTCAATTGCAAGCACTTACCGATCATTTCAGGAAGTGCGCGAAATTTGAACAATCGTTGCCGAAAAGGATGACAAACGCCAAAAGATCGTCTACGAATTCGGGCCTCAGGCTATCGCTTGCGGAAGTCTGGTGGTCCAAGTCTCGGGAGGAGCCCTGGCGCGCAACAAGCAGCGTCACCCCGCTTAACAAGATCAAATCTGAACTTGCGGGATATCTAAAGGGTCGACACAATTTCCGAGCAGGGCCCGCTGCCCTGCTCTATTTTTTTGGCAGTCATCGCAGCGCGCCACAATATTCTCCGTTGACGGTATCGCGGGCCGCATGAACGCTGTCTGAACACGCAATCACCTCAGGCCATCGCAGCAGTCGCAAAGCACGACAACGGAGCGCACCACCGCGCCTTGGCCCTCGGCCATGGCAGTGTCACCGACAGCGGTTCGCGGCCAGTCACCGTCCAGCGCAACGAACCATCGCCGATCGTCAGGATGCCCGCCGCTTCGGCTGGATCGCCCGAGATGAACGTCTCCGTCAGCGACTGCAAGGTCAGATGCGGTGTGCCATCGACCGTTGTCAGCGTATTCCAATGAACGTGGCCGGCGAGTCCGACGATCGGGCACGGCGCATCCGCGATCGCCGCGCGGATCGCGTCGGTCTCGGCATAGGCCGCGTGTCCCGGATTGGCTTCGAAGTAGTAGTTGCCGGTCTGAGCATGTCCTGACAACGGCACGTGGCTGACGAGCAAGGTCGGCCGGTCATCCTGAGCGAGCAGCTGGACCAGCGCGTCGAGATCGCTCGCGGACAGGCGAAAGCCGCGCGTCGGCGTCAGACTCACGTCGGGCTGCCAGAACACACATCTGACATCACCGACGATCACCGCGCGCGATCCGCTCGGACGATCGAGGATCGCTTCATTGTCGGCGAGGCTGAGCAATGCGACATCATGATTGCCACTGACGTGATGATGCGTCGGTGCGAGCTTCGCGAAGCACATCGCGACATCGCTTTGCAGCAGCCGATCGCGCTCGGGATCTTCGTCAGAAATCCGGTCGCCGAGATCGATGACCGCATCGATGTCTTCGGCATTCACTTCCGTGACGAAGCGCTCGAGCAATTGCAGCGCCACCGATCCCCGCTTCGTGGGCGTATCCCGGCCGTGATGGATATCGGCGATCACGGCGATGCGCGTCGTTGCCAAAGGCTCTCTCCCAAAGCTGCGCTGCCGCGTACCACGGGCGCATCACGGTTTTCTGACATCGCGCGTGCAGCGCGAAGGTCACTCGGTGCAACGCACAACATCCGGCTGTGGCGTGATCAATGGGGTTGTGAAACACTGCTGCTCTCGGCGGCGCGATCAATGACGCCGCCGGACAACGATGGGACAGGGAGCACGGGATGTCCGGCACTAAGAAAACGTCCACGACGAGGCGCGATCTTCTCCAGGCGGCGACGGCCGCGGGCTCTGCGGCGGCCCTTCTCGCCGGCTTTGGCATCAATCCGGCGATGGCTGCCGAGATGGGCCGCTCCGAAAAGCCGCTCAAGGCAGCCTTCTCCAATGCCGGCTTGCAGGCGACCTGGTGCGCCCAGGGCAAGCAGGCCGCGGAATGGTGGGGCAAGCTGCTCAATGTCGAGGTGACCTGGTTCGACGGCCAGCTCGATGCGGTGAAGCAGCGCGCCGCGATCGACAACATGGCGTCGCAGAAGTGGGACTTCGTCGCGATCCAGGCGTTCGGCATCGGAACCCTGACTCAGCCGGTGCAGAAGATGATCGATGCCGGCATTCCCGTGATCGACATGGACACGCTGATCGCGCCGCTCGATCAGATCAACGTCCACTCCTTCCTCGCACCCGACAACGAGTTCATGGGCGCATCGGTCACGCAGGCTCTGGCGACTGCGATGGGCGGCAAGGGCAAGATCATCATGACGCAGGGCGCGCTCGGCCACACCGGCGCGCAGGGCCGCGCCAAGGGCTTCAACTCGGTGATCAAGCAGTTCCCGAACATCGAGGTGCTGGACACGCAGCCGGCCGATTGGGACGTGTCCAAGGCGGCACGGCTGTGGGAGACCTATCTCACGAAATATCCGCAGATCGACGCGGCGTTCTTCCACAATGACGACATGGCCCTCGCCGCCTACAACATCATGAAGGCGCGCAACCGCACCAACATCCTGATCGGCGGTGTCGACGCCATGCCGCCGGCGATCCAGGCGGTCAGCGAGGGCCGCATGTTCGCGACCGTGCGCAATCCGTCCTGCCGCATCCATGGCGGCGCGATCGTCGCAGGCGTCGCCGCGGTCACCGCCGGCGAAAAGAGCGGCCAGGGCATTCCGAAGCACGTCATCACCGACGGACCCGTCGTGACCAAGGCCAATGCCGCCGGCATGCAATGGATGGAGGATCACTTCCTGATCTGAAGTCCCTCCCATGTCGAACAGCCGCCCGCCTCTTCTGGAATTGCAGGACATCACCAAGTCGTTCGGCGGCGTCACCGCGTTGCGCGGCGTCGACTTTACTCTTCGCCCCGGCGAGATCCATGGTCTCGTCGGGGAGAACGGCGCCGGCAAGAGCACGCTGATGAAGATCATCGCCGGCGTGCACACCGGTTTCTCCGGCCGTTTCCTGCTCGACGGCCGCGAGGTTCATTTCAACTCCGTGCGGGACGCTCGCGCGGCCGGCATCGCGATGGTGCACCAGGAACTCAGCGTCGCGCCGGACCTCACCGTGGCCGAGAACGTGTTTCTCGGCAACCAGCCGACCAATGCGCTGGGCATCGTGCAGTGGCGTCGCATGGCACGCGAGGCCACCGAGCAGCTCAAGCGACTCGGCATCGACGCCGATCCGATGAGCCGGCTGGGAGATCTGCCGATCGGCGTTCAGCAGCTGATCGAGATCGCGCGGGTGCTGTTCTCCGGCGCGCGCATCATCATCCTGGACGAGCCGACCTCGGCGCTGTCGCCGCCCGAGGTCGAGCGGCTGTTCGCGGCGTTGCGCAGGCTGCGCGAGCAGGGCACCGGGATCGTCTTCATCTCACACTTCATCGAGGACATCCTGCTGATCTCCGACGAGGTCACGGTGTTCCGCAACGGCCGCAAGATCATGGAAACGCGTGCCGCCGACACCAGCAAGGCCGCGCTGATCGAGGCCATGATCGGCAAGGGACGCGATGCGCTGGAGGACAGCTACACCCACGACATCACCCTGCCCGCGCCGACGGCCGACAAGCCCGTGGTCGTCGAAGCCGACGGCCTGTCGCTGGCGCGCAATCTGAAGCGCGTCTCGTTCGCCGTGCGCGCCGGCGAGGTGCTCGGCATCTACGGCTTCATGGGCTGCGGCCAGCTCGAGCTGGCGCGCATCCTGTTCGGCAAGCTTGCGCCCGACGCCGGCGAGCTGCGCGTATCGGGCCAGCGCAACCGCTTCAAGAGCACGGCGGATGCGCGCCGCGCCGGCATCGCCTTCGTGCCGGAGAGCCGGCGCGACATGCTGTTTCTGCAGGAGCCCGTTTACAAGAACATCTCGATCAGCATCCTCGACCGCATCAACGCCGTGCTGCTGAAGCCGGCACATGAGCGTGCGCTGGCGAAGCGCCAGGTCGAGCAGCTGCAGATCCGGCCCGCGGATGTCGAGATCGACCTCGGCCTGCTCTCGGGCGGCAACCAGCAGAAGGTCGCGCTGGCCAAATGGCTGAGCCATCCGCCGCGGCTGCTGGTGCTGTGCGAGCCGACCCGCGGCATGGATGTCGGCGCCAAGAGCGACGTGATCGGAATCGTGCGGCAGCTGCGCGACCAGGGCATCGCCGTGATCGTGCTCTCGACCGAGCCAGAGACCGTGCTGTCGATGGCCGACCGTGTCATCGTGCTCAAGCGCGGCGAGGTCGTGCGCGAATTTGCCGGCGAAACCATCAGCAAAGACCGTCTGCTCGAGGCGGCGTAGGGAGATTGTCATGGCGCATGGCGAGACCGTTCCGATGCCGGAGGCGCCGTCGCGGCGCGCAGGCGGGGTCGCATCGCTGCTGCGCTCGCAGATGCGCAACATCGCGCCGTTCCTGACCTTGATCTTCCTCACGGCGTTCTTCGCGATCGCGAGTCCGTCCTTCGCCACGCTCGACAACGTTGGCAACATCCTGACCCAGGTGTCGGTCACCGGCATCATCGCGGTCGGCCTCACCTTCGTGATCCTGTGCGCCGAGATCGACCTGTCGATCGCCGCCATCGCCAACGTGACCGGCATCGCCGTTGCCTACTTCACGATGCAGGAGTCCTACGTCAACATCGCCAACGTGCCGATGCCCGGTTTTGTCGCCATCCTGCTCGCGCTGGCGCTGTGCGCATTGCTCGGCCTGGTCAACGCCTTCGGCCTGACCGTGATCGGCATTCCCTCCTTCATCATGACGCTCGCGATGATGCAGATCGCCGCCGGCATCTCGGCGATGCTGGTGCGCGGCCAGATCGCCTACAAGGTTCCCCCCATCATCACGACGCTCGGCTCCAGTTCCGTGGCGGGGGTGCCCTGGATCGTGATCGTGGCCGCCCTGATGCTGTTGCTCGGTCACCTCGTGCTGACCTACACGCGGTTCGGCCGCTACGTCTACATGGTCGGCGGCAACCGCGAGGCGGCGGAGTATTCGGGGCTGAACGTCAAGCTGATCCTCGGCAGCGTGATGGTGATCTCGGCCGTCTGCTCGGGGATCGGCGGCATGCTCGGCGTGGCGCATTTCGGCAGCGCGCAGCAGAATGAGTTCGACACCTACCTGCTGGATTCGATCGCCGCCGTCGTGGTCGGCGGCACCAGCCTGTTCGGCGGCCGCGGGGGCATCGGCAACACCATCGTCGGCCTGTTCGTGCTCGGCGTGCTCAACAACGGCCTCGACCACGTCAACATCGACAGTTTCCTGAAGATCCTGATCCGCGGCCTGATCCTGCTCGCCGCCCTGGTGATCAACGTCTATGCCCAACGGCTGCGGGCGAAGGCGGCGGATTGAGCGGGCTGCGACGCGCGCTGCCGTAGCCCGGAAGCGACATCCGCGATCACACGAGCCGTATCGGAAAACCCGGATGTCGCTTCGCTCATCCGGGCTACGAGCTCTTCCGCGACGTTGCGAGCGCAACTCGCTCCTCATAACGACGCAAAAAAACGAGGCGACGAAATTAAAGCCCCGGCTGCCAGTGGCGCAACTCGCGGGCAGCCCGCGTCACCGCCCCGATCGTCGTGAACGTCGTCGTCTCCACCATCAGCGACCGTGCCAACCGCAGTGCCCGCACCTCGCAGGTCGCGCGCCGCTTGGCGTCCTCGATCAGTTCGAAATCGATGTTGTGAGCGAGGCCGAGGATGCGACGAATGATCTTGGCTGCGGTGAAACCGATGGCGTCCTGGAACAATCTCGCCACGTAGGCCTGACGCTCGGTCTCCAGGCGTGCGGCGCCCGCTTCACCCGGAAACAGTGACCGCGGATACGCATCGCCGGTCGCCTCGCTGCGCCACAGCGCCAGGAACTTGTCCGCGAAACCGGACCAGACCTCATCGACTGCCGCCAGCACCCATCCCTCGAAGTGCTCCCGCTCGCCCGCCCGCTGCTCGTGTCCTTCGGACGCAAAATAGGCCATCAGCAGATTGGCGAGGACCGCACCGACGTCGAATCCCATCGGACCGTAGAAGGCGAATTCGGGGTCGATCACCTTGGTCTCGGTGTCCGTCACCATGATCGACCCGGTGTGCAGGTCGCCATGGATCAGCGCCTCGGCACACGACAGGAATTTCAGCTTGAGCCTGGAGATCGCGACGTGCAGATCGAGATCGCCGCGAATGTCGGCCGCGGTCGCGTCGAGCCACGGTGACGTCCAGCGATTCTGTTCGGCGATGCGATAGGGATCGGTGAAGATCAAATCCTCGGTGATCTTGCACAGCGCATGATTGCCGGCAAAGCTTGCGATCGCCTCCTTCTTCTCGGCGGCAGACAGTGCGAGGTCGGACGAGAAGAACAGCGTCCGCGCCATGAAGGTCGTGATGTGATCGACGAAGGCCGGATAGGTTGTGCCCGCGACCAGCCCCTTGCGCATGATGATGTGCGGCTCCAGCAACTCCATCGCCGTCAGCGCCAGCGCCGGATCATGATGAACGATGGCCGGCACGAGGCCGGGGGCAAGGCGGTTCTGATGCGTCAGCGCCAGATGCTCATAGTGGGCGCGTGACAGCGGCAGCGGCCAGCTCTCGCCGACCAGCCGCACGTAAGGCAGCGCCTGCTTCACCGCGAGACCGCCGGACGATCCCTTGACGATGAAGACCAGATTGAGGTTGCCATCGCCGACCTCGGTGATTGACCAGCGCTCGGCCGGTCCGCCGAGTTGCCCTGCAACTGAAGGGATCCCCGCGAGATAGTTTCGAAGATCAACCTCGTTCAGAATGCGATAGCCCGATTGCGTCCCGTTCCGGGCCTCGGCCGATGTCATCACGCGCAACCTCCCTGTCGGTCTTGTTTTGACCTCCTATAGCAAAAAAGCCGACGCACGTCCGCGCATCGGCTTCGAGAGAACGTTGTGCGATGCGAGCGGGGCTAGAACGGAATCCCCATCAGCCGCGACAGCCGCTCAACGCTGAGATAGCCGGCCTGATAGGCCACGAGTGACAGGGCGAAGATCGCGGCCGACAGCAGCGTCGTCCAGATCAGGCGCCGCCCCATTCGGCTGATCGTCGGCGCACCGGGGTCGGTGCCTAGCGGGCCTCCGCCGGACTCGTGCTGGCTGCGGATGCCGAACGGCAGGGTCACGAACAGCGTGACCCACCACATCACGAAGTAGATCGCGAGCCAGGTGGAGATCGTATAGGCCATGGTCGCCCCGCTGCCTCAGGCCTGCTCGATCTCGACGAGCGCGCCGGAAAAATCCTTCGGATGCAGGAACAGAACCGGCTTGCCATGCGCGCCGACCTTCGGCTGGCCGTCGCCGAGCACGCGGGCACCCTCCTTGATCAGGGTGTCGCGCGAGGCGATGATGTCGGCCACCTCGTAGCAGACGTGATGGATGCCGCCGTCCGCGTTGCGCTCGAGGAATTTGGCGATCGGTGACGCCTCGCCCAGCGGCTGGATGAACTCGATCTTGGTGTTGGGCAGAGTGACGAACACCGTGATCACGCCATGCTCCGGCAGCGGTACCGCCGCCGAAATCTCAGCACCGAATGCCGCGCCATAAATCCTGGCGGCCTTTTCGGCGTCCTTGACCGCGATGGCGACGTGGTTGAGCCGGCCCAGCATGACATCCTCCACTTCTTCTTTTTGAACGGCCGTTCAGCGGGCCCGCGTCAGACTTCCAACACATGGACGAGACAGATCGGCTTCTTGCCCCACTGCTCATTGACCGCCGAACGCACGGCCCGCCGGACGGATTCTGCCGCTGCGTCAGAATCGCGCCGACGCGCCCGCGGAAGACCTTCGAAGGTGGAAACGACAGCATCGAAGACGATGTCGTCCATCTCCTCGCCCGCCGCATTCTTCTCGGGGATGCCGACCATGTCGACCTCGGGATCGTCGGCCAGCTCGCCCTTCTCGGTGATGGCAAGCGCCACGAAGATGCAGCCGGCAAAGGCCATCTTGCGACGCTCGACCACAGCGCGCGACTTCGAATCCTCGACGATGCTGCCGTCCTTGTAGAGCCGCCCCGCCGGCAGTTGGTCGATGATTCCGGGATCACCGGGGCCGAGCTTGACGAGGTCGCCATTGCGGCAGGTGATGACCTTGGGCACGCCGCAGGCGCGCGCCAGCCTCGCGTGCTCGTGCAGATGCAGCGCCTCGCCATGCACGGGGATCAGGAGCTGCGGCCGCGTCCACGCGATCATGTCGCGCAGCTCGTCGCGGCGCGGGTGGCCGGAGACATGGACGAGATGGTTGCGGTCGGTGATGATCTCGATGCCCTGCTGCACCAGCCCGTTGATGACGGCGCCGACCGCCTTCTCGTTGCCGGGGATGGTGCGCGACGAGAAGATGACGGTGTCGCCCTTGTTCAAGGTGACCAGCGGATGATCGTCATTGGCGATGCGCGAGAGCGCCGCGCGCGGCTCGCCCTGGCTGCCGGTGCAGAGCGCGAGCACCTTGTCGGCCGGGAAATGGCCGTAGAGATCCATGCCGCGGAAGTTCTGCACGCCGTCGAGATAACCGGTCTCACGCGCGACCTGGACCACGCGTTCCATGGCACGGCCGACGATGACGACCTCGCGCTCGGCCTCGCGCGCCGCTTCGGCAACGGCGCGGATACGCGCGACGTTGGAGGCGAAGGTGGTCACGGCCACGCGGCCCTTTGCTTCCTTCACCAAAGCCGCGATCGTCTTGGCAACCTCGGCCTCGGACGGCGAGCGTCCCTCGCGCACGGCATTGGTGGAGTCGCCGATCAGTGCGAGCAATCCGGCATCACCGAGCTCGCGCAGCCGCCTCTCGTCGGTCGGCGCGCCCAGCACCGGCGTCGGATCGATCTTCCAGTCGCCGGTATGCAGGACAGTGCCGACCTCGGTGTGGATCGCCAGCGCGTGCGATTCAGGGATCGAATGCGCGACCGGAATGAACTCGACGTTGAACGGACCGATATCGACGCGGCCGCCGGAGGGGATCACCTTGACCGGGATCTTGGCTGGGAGGCGCTCGGCCTCGCACTTGGCCTCGAACAGTGCGGCGCTGAACTTGGTCGCGTAGATCGGGCATTTCAGCCGCGGCCACAGGTCTATGATCGCGCCGAAATGATCCTCATGCGCGTGGGTCAGCACGAGGCCGACGAGATTGTTGCGCTCCTTCTCCAGGAAAGCGACGTCGGGCATGATCAGGTCGATGCCCGGCAGATGCTCCTCGTCGCCGAAGGAGACGCCAAGATCGATCGCGAGCCACGAGCGCTGGTGGCGATTGCCGAGCCCGTAGATCGACAGGTTCATGCCGATCTCGCCGACACCTCCGAGCGGCGCAAATGTCAGTTCGTCGGGACGTGCCATCTAGACCGCTCCTTTGGATGCGACCGAGCCGAAATGAACATCACCGGCCGTGATCGGCTCCAATCGTCCCTCCGCGGTCCGCACCAGCATACAACCCTGTTCGTCGATCGTGTCGAAAATCCCCTCGATGATAGCATGTCCGGACCTGATGGCGACCGGCTGGCCGAGGCCTGCGGCGCGCTCGAGCCAGAGTTTCCGGATGTCACCGAAGCCCCGTCCCTCGTTCCAGATGCCGAAATATTCGACCCAGGCATCCGACAGCGCCGAGAACAGGTCCTCGGCGGTCACCTGGATGCCGAGGTCCGCCAACGACACCGCCGGTGTCGGGGTATCCAGCGGCGCCGCCACCACGTTGGTTCCAATACCGGCAACCACCGCAAGCCCTTGAGCCACCTGCTCCGCCTCGAGCAGCATGCCGACGATCTTGCGGCCGTCAGCCAGCACGTCGTTGGGCCATTTCAGCGCGAATGACGCGCGTGCTCCGGACCGCAGCGCGGCCTCGATGCTCACCTGGCGCAACGCGCTCTCGATGGAGAGGCCGGCGGCGAAGCCGAGTGTGGCTGCGATCGCAGGAGCCACGTTCAGCACTTCCAGCACGCTCGAGGCCAGATTGCCGCGCGGGGCGATCCACGGGCGCTGGCGCCGGCCGCGCCCGGCCGTCTGCTCAGACGTGACAAACCAGCACGGCGCCTTGCCGCCCTCTCGGGCCGACTTCAGCGCCTCGACATTGGTTGAGCCGGTCTGGTCGAACGTGACGAGTCGGTAGCCAGCCTTGTCAGCCTGGGACCCTAGCGCAAACGTCATCTAGAACAGCGACTTCGCCGCGGCCGCGGCCGCGCTGACCAGCGGGCCGGGATAGGCGAAGAACAGGATGTTGAAGACGCCGGAGATCGCGAGCACCGTGCGCAGCTCGATACGGACCGGATCGAGCGTCGGCAGCGGCTCGTCGAAATACATCGTCTTGACGATCAGGAGATAATAGTAGGCGCCGACCACGCTGGTGAGCACGCCGATCACCGACAGCGTGAACAGTCCGGCCTTGATGGCGGCGACGAAGACGTACCATTTGGCGAAGAAGCCGGCGAGCGGCGGCACGCCGGCCAGCGAGAACAGCAGCATCGCGAAGAAGAAGGCAAGCAGCGGATTGGTGCGCGACAGCCCCGAGAAGTCGCTGACCTTCTCGAACGACTGGCCGTTGCGCTTGATCGCCATGATCACGGCGAACGAGCCGAGCGTCATCGCGACATAGATCGCGATGTAGGTCAGCACGCCCTGCGCGCCCTCGACCGTACCGGCGGCGAGACCGACCAGCGCGAAGCCCATGTGGCCGATCGACGAATAGGCCATCAGGCGCTTGATGTTGGTCTGGCCGATCGCGGCGAACGAGCCGAGCGCCATCGAGGCGATCGAGACGAACACGATGATCTGCTGCCACTGGAAGGTGATGCCGGGAAACGCCGTCAGCGCGACGCGCGCGAACACGGCCATCGCCGCGACCTTGGGCGCGGAGGCGAAGAACGCCGTCACCGGCGTCGGCGCGCCTTCATAGACGTCCGGCGTCCACATGTGGAACGGCACCGCCGAGACCTTGAAGCACATGCCGGCGAACAGGAAGACGAGGCCGAAGATGATGCCGACGCTGCCGGTCTTGGTCACCGCCGCGATTCCGGCAAAACTCACCGTGCCGGTGAAGCCATAGATCAGCGAGGCGCCGTAGAGCAGCATGCCGGAGGACAGCGCGCCGAGCACGAAATACTTCAGGCCGGCTTCGGTCGACTTGACGTTGTCACGATGGCTGGCCGCGACGACGTAGAGCGCGAGCGACATCAGCTCGAGACCGAGGTAGAGCGTGATCAGGTCGCCGGTCGAGATCAGCACCAGCATGCCCAAGGTCGAGAGCAGCACGAGGATCGCATATTCGAAGATGCGACGATCGGGCTTCGACAGGAACTCCGCCGACATGATCAGGGTCGCGATCGAACCGATCAGCGCCAGGATCTTCAGGAAGCGCGCATAGCTGTCAGCGATGAAGCTGCCGCCGAAGGCCTGGCCGCCCGGCTGCCTGAGCACGAGGATGCCGACCACGATCAGCAGAGCGACCGCCAACCACGTGACGAGCCCCGTCGTCTCCTGCCCGCGAAACGCGCCCAGCATCAACAGCGCCATGGCCCCCACGGCCAACAACAGCTCCGGCAGCACCACCCAAAGCTGAGGCCCAAGATTCTCGATCATCGTCTGTGTCCCGACCCCTCAAGGTCTCATCATTGGAGCAGCGCGGCGGCCTTCACGGCCGTCACGGCGGTATTGTAGTTGTTGACGAGCTGCTGCACCGACGCCGCCGACATGTCGAGGATCGGCTTCGGATAAACGCCGAACAGGATGGTCAGCGCCACCAGCGGAAACAGGATCACGCCCTCACGCAGGGTGAGATCTTTGATGCTGGCGAGCGACGGCTTGGTCAGCGCACCGAACACCACCTTGCGGTAAAGCCACAACGCGTAGGCCGCCGAGAGGATGACGCCTGATGTCGCGAAGAACGCGGTCGGGATCGACACCTTGAAAGTGCCGAGCAGGGTCATGAACTCGCCGACGAAGCCGGACGTGCCGGGCAGGCCGACATTGGCCATCGTGAACACCATGAACACCAGCGCGTAGACCGGCATCCGGTTCACGAGGCCGCCGTAGGCCGCGATCTCGCGGGTATGCATGCGGTCATAGACCACGCCGACGCAAAGGAACAGCGCGCCCGAGACGATACCGTGCGAAATCATCTGGAACACGCCTCCGGCGACACCCTGCATGGTGCCCGCGAAGATGCCCATGGTGACGAAGCCCATATGCGCCACCGATGAGTAGGCGATCAGCTTCTTGATGTCCTCCTGCATCAGCGCGACCAGCGAGGTGTAGATGATCGCGATCGCCGAGAGCGTGAACACCAGCGGCGCGAAGTCGTGCGAGGCCAGCGGGAACATCGGCAGCGAGAAGCGCAGGAAGCCGTAGCCACCCATCTTCAAGAGGATCGCGGCCAGGATCACCGAGCCCGCGGTCGGCGCCTCGACGTGCGCGTCCGGCAGCCAGGTGTGCACCGGCCACATCGGCATCTTCACCGCAAAGGAGGCGAAGAACGCCAGCCACGCCCAGGTCTGCAAGGACCGCGGCACCGCCGTATGCATCAAGGTCGGAATGTCGGTCGTGCCGGCGTTCCAGTACAGCGCCATGATGGCGAGCAGCATCAGCACCGAGCCGAGCAGCGTGTAGAGGAAGAACTTGAACGAGGCGTAGACCCGGCGCGGACCGCCCCAGACGCCGATGATCAGGAACATCGGGATCAAGCCGCCCTCGAAGAACAGATAGAACAGCACGAGGTCGAGCGCCGAGAACGTGCCGACCATCAGCGTTTCCAGGATCAGGAACGCCATCATGTATTCGCGCAGCCGGTTGGTCACCGACTTCCAGCTCGCGATGATGCAGAACGGCATCAGGGCGGTGGTCAGGATCACGAACGGCAGCGAGATGCCGTCGACGCCCATGTGGTAGCTGATGCCGGCCGCCAGCCAGTTCGACTTCTCGACGAATTGGAAGTCGGTCTGGGCGGGATCGAAGCGCAGCACCAGGATCACCGACACCCCGAACGTGATCAGCGTGGTCCACAGCGCGATCCAGCGCGCATTGCGCCTAGCCGCCTCGTCGTCGCCGCGGACCAGATAGATCAGCAGCGCACCGACGATCGGCAGGAAGGTGACGACGGAGAGAATTGGCCAGGTGGTCATTGCTGGCCCCCCATGAACATGAACCAGGTGATCAGGCCGGCGACGCCGATCAGCATGGCAAAGGCGTAATGATAGAGGTACCCGGTCTGGATCTTGACGACGTTGCGCGTGATGTCGAGCACCCGCGCCGAGACACCGTCCGGACCGAAGCCGTCGATGACGAAGCCGTCGCCCTTCTTCCAGAGGAAGCGGCCGAGCCACTTCGCCGGACGGACGAAGATCACGTCATACAGCTCGTCGAAGTACCACTTGTTGAGCAGGAACTTGTAGAGCAGCGGCTGCTGCGCGGCGAGCTCCTCCGGGATGTCCGGACGTCTGACGTAGAAGATGTAGGAGACCACAAATCCCAGCACCATCATGACGAAGGGAAGCTGAGCGAGCCAGGCCGGCATGTGCTCCATGTCTTCGAGAATGTGCGGGTTCATCTTCATCGACTCGCCGAAGAAGTGCTCGACGCCATGGGGATCGGTGAACACGCCCTTGAACGGGAGGCCGGCCAGAATCGAGCCTGCCGCGAGCACGCCGATCGGGATGAGCATCCAGATCGGGCTCTCGTGTGCGGCATCATAATGATGCTGATCGTGCGGCGTGCCGAAGAAGGTCTTGAACACCAGGCGCCAGGAATAGAACGAGGTCAGGCCGGCGGCGACAATGGTGAGGAAATACGCGTAGGTCGCGAACGGATTGTGCGCGGCGTACGCGGCCTCGATGATCGCATCCTTGGAGAAGAAGCCTGCGAAGCCGGGGAAGCCGGTGAGCGCCAGGGTGCCGACCGTCATCACCGCGAAGGTGTATGGGATCTTGCGCCACAGGCCGCCCATGTTGCGGATGTCCTGCTCGTGATGCATCGCGTAGATCACCGAGCCAGAGCCCAAGAACAGCAGCGCCTTGAAGAAGGCATGCGTGAACAGATGGAACATGCCGACCGAATAGGCCCCTGCTCCCATCGCCACGAACATGTAGCCGAGCTGCGAGCAGGTCGAGTAGGCGACGATGCGCTTGATGTCGTTCTGCACGAGGCCGACGGTCGCAGCGAAGAACGCCGTGGTCGCGCCGAAGAACATCACGACGGCCTGGGCGTTCGGGGCGAGCTCGAACAGCGGCGACAGGCGCGCGACCATGAAGACGCCGGCGGTGACCATGGTCGCGGCATGGATCAGCGCCGAGACCGGGGTCGGACCTTCCATCGCGTCCGGCAGCCAGGTATGCAGCAGGAACTGTGCCGACTTGCCCATGGCGCCCATGAACAGCAGCAGGCAGGTCAGGGTCAGCGCGTCGGCATGCCAGCCGAGGAAGTTGATCGTCTTGCCGGCAAAGCTCGGCGCGGCGGCGAAGATGGTCTCGAAGTCGGTCGACTTCGCCAGCAGGAACACGGCGAAGATGCCGAGCGCGAAGCCGAAATCGCCGACGCGGTTGACGACGAAGGCCTTGATGGCGGCAGCGTTGGCCGACGGCTTCTGGAACCAGAAGCCGATCAGCAGGTAGCTCGCCAGACCGACGCCCTCCCAGCCGAAGAACAGTTGCACGAGGTTGTTCGCGGTCACCAGCATCAGCATCGCGAAGGTGAACAGCGACAGATAAGCGAAGAAGCGCGGACGGTTCGGATCCTCGTCCATATAGCCGATCGAATAGAGGTGGACGAGCGAGGACACGCTGGTCACAACGACCAGCATCACCGCCGTGAGCGTGTCGACACGCAGCGCCCAGGACACCTGCAGCTCGCCGGAATTGATCCAGGGCAACAGCTCTTTCACACCCGCCTCGTGGTGCATGAAGCCGACGCTGATCAGCATCGCCCAGGACAGGCCGGCCGACACGAACAGCAGCGCCGTCGTGATCACCTGCGCCGCCCAGGTGCCGGAGGCCGGCGGCTCGGCGACATGATGGTCGTCGTGTCCGTGGCCGTGATCGTCATGCGCGTGCGCGTCGGCGGCGCCGTGGTGATGACCGTCGTCGTGATGATGCTCGACCGTATCACCGCTCGGATGGCGCGCATGCGCGCCGAGCAGCGCGATCAGGCCGGCCAGGATCGCGCCCAGCAGCGGCAGAAAGACAATGGCCTGGATCATTCGCCCGTTCCCTTACGCATGACCTTGCCGGCGAGCCGGCCCCCATCTGTGCGGATCATGCGCCCTTAGCCCTTCATCATATTGACGTCTTCGACCGCAATCGAGCCGCGGTTGCGGAAGTAGACCACCAGCACGGCAAGGCCGATCGCGGCTTCCGCCGCCGCAACTGTCAAAACCAGCAGCGCGAACACCTGCCCGACGATGTCGCCCAGGAATGTCGAGAACGCCACCAGATTGATGTTCACCGCAAGCAGGATCAGCTCGACCGACATCAAGATGACGATGATGTTCTTGCGGTTCAGGAAGATGCCGAGGATGCCGAGCGTGAACAGCATGGCCGCGACGGCGAGATAGTGCCCCAATCCGATGGTCATTTCACCCACTCCGCCGCGTCCGTGTCCTGCAGCCCCTGCCCGACCGCGACCTTGCGGACCGCCATCGCCATCTCCGGCGTGCGCGCGTTCTGGACGTTGATGTCCTGGCGCTTGACGCTCGCCTTGTGGCGCAGCGTCAGCACGATCGCGCCGATCATCGCCACCAGCAGGATCATGCCGGAGAGCTGGAAGTAATGGATGTACTTCGTATAGAGCACGAGGCCGAGCGCCTCGGTATTGGTGACGTTGGTCGGGATCGCCGCGGTGATCGCCTTCGGCGTCGTCGGGTTGATGACCCAGTAGGACACCGTCAGCAGCAGCTCGAACAGGAAGATGCCGCCGATGACCAGTCCGATCGGCATGTACTGCAGGAAGCCCTCGCGCAGCTCCGTGAAGTCGACATCGAGCATCATGATCACGAACAGGAACAGCACCGCGACCGCGCCGACGTAGACGACCACGAGGATCATCGCCAGGAATTCGGCGCCCATCAGCACGAACAGGCCGGAGGCGTTGACGAAGGCGAGGATCAGATAGAGCACCGAGTGAACGGGGTTCTTCGAGACGATCACCATCACGGCCGAGGCCACGCAGACCGCCGCGAAGAGATAGAAGAAGAGCGCAGGAAGGATCATCGGACGGCCTCAGCGGTACGGCGCGTCGAGCGCGATGGCTTTGGAGATCTCGCGCTCCCAGCGGTCGCCATTCGCGAGCAGCTTGGCCTTGTCATAATACAGCTCCTCGCGGGTCTCGGTCGCGAACTCGAAGTTCGGTCCTTCGACGATGGCGTCGACCGGACAAGCTTCCTGGCACAGGCCGCAATAGATGCACTTCACCATGTCGATGTCGTAGCGCACCGTGCGGCGGGTGCCGTCGTTGCGGCGCGGACCGGCCTCGATCGTGATCGCCTGCGCGGGACAGACCGCCTCGCACAGCTTGCAGGCGATGCAGCGCTCTTCGCCATTGGGATAGCGCCGCAACGCGTGCTCGCCGCGGAAGCGCGGCGAGATCGGGCCCTTCTCGAACGGATAGTTCAGGGTCGGCTTCGGCTGGAAGAAGTAGCGCATCGCGAGGAAGAATGCGGAGACGAACTCCTGCAGCAGCAGCGACCGTGCGGTGGCGGAAATGTTCATGACAGCCTCATTTCGGCGCGATGCCGGCGAAGTGCAGCACGCCTGCGACGATGACCACCATGGCCAGCGACAGCGGCAGGAACACTTTCCAGCCCAGTCGCATCAACTGGTCGTAGCGGTAGCGCGGCACGATCGCTTTCGCCATCGCGATCAGGAAGAACATGAAGAACAGCTTGAGCGAGAACCAGATGACGCCCGGCACCCAGTTGAACGGCGGCAGATCGATCGGCGGCAGCCAGCCGCCCAGAAACAGGATCGTCGCCAGCGCGCACATCGTGGTGATCGCGACATACTCGCCGAGCATGAACAGCAGATACGGCGTCGAGCCGTATTCCACCATGAAGCCGGCAACGAGCTCCGATTCCGCCTCGACGAGATCGAAGGGCGGACGGTTGGTCTCGGCCAGCGCCGAGACGTAGAACACCACGAACATCGGGAACAGCGGCCAGACGTACCAGTTCAGGATCGTCAGCTGCGGCAGGCCGATCAGGCTCGCAAGCC
The DNA here is from genome assembly GCF_051168375.1 of Bradyrhizobium sp. HKCCYLRH1034. Lineage (NCBI taxonomy): Bacteria > Pseudomonadati > Pseudomonadota > Alphaproteobacteria > Hyphomicrobiales > Nitrobacteraceae > Bradyrhizobium > Bradyrhizobium sp. HKCCYLRH1034. The sequence continues at coordinate 406,603 of NZ_JBNPUW010000007.1, forward strand.
CGCGGGCATGCTGCGCCTCGACCACCGCCGACAGGTTCAAGGTGCCGGCGCAGAGCAGCACGGTGATGATGACGAAGCCGATCGAGACCTCGTAGGACACCATCTGCGCCGCCGAGCGCAGCGCCGCCAGGAACGGATACTTCGAGTTCGACGACCAGCCGGCCATGATGATGCCGTAGATCGACAGTGACGAGATCGCGAAGATGAAGAGAATGCCGACATTGATGTCGGCGATCGCCCAGCCGAGATTGGTCGGAATCACCGCCCAGGCCGCCAGCGCCAGCACGCAGGAGACCAGCGGTGCCAGCAGGAACACGCCCTTGTTGGCGCCGGCCGGAATGATCGGCTCCTTGAGCACGAACTTCAGCAGGTCTGCGAACGACTGGAACAGGCCCCAGGGCCCGACCACGTTGGGACCCCGGCGGATCTGCACCGCCGCCCAGATCTTCCGGTCGGCCAGCAGGATGTAGGCGATCGCGACCAGCAGGACGACGAGCAGCAGGACGCTCTGCGCGACCATGATGATCAGCGGCCAGAGGAAGCCGGTCCAGAACGAGCTTGCGAAGAAATCAGCCATCAGGTCACGCTCACTCCGCTGCCGTCAGCATCTGCCCGGAAGCCAGACGGGAACATTCCGCCATGACCGCCGATGCGCGCGCGATCGGATTGGTGAGATAGAAGTCGTCGATCAGCGGCTTGAACGGTGCCTTCTCGAGGTTGCCGCCCTTGCCAGCCAGGGTCTTGATGTCGGCGATCTTGCCCGCCTCGATCTGGTCGACGCGGCCAAGATGCGGCACGGCCTTGATGATCGCAACGCGCAGCGCGGCCAGCGAGTCGTAGCCGAGCTTCCTGCCGAGCACGTCGGACAGCGCCCGGATGATCGCCCAGTCCTCGCGTGCCTCGCCTGGCGGGAATGACGCCCGGCCCGTCATCTGCACCCGGCCCTCGGTGTTGACGTAGAGCCCGGACTTCTCGGTGTAGGCAGCCCCCGGCAGGATGACATCGGCACGATGGGCACCGCGGTCGCCATGGGTACCGATGTAGACGACGAAAACGCCCTCGGGCACATCGACCTCGTCGGCGCCGAGCAGGAACATCACGTCCATGGTGCCGAACGTCGTCATCTGCGCAGCCGTGAGGCCGGTGCCGTTGAAGCCGATGTCGAGGGCGCCGACCCGCGAGGCGGTGTCGTGCAGCACGGCAAAGCCGTTCCAGTCGTCGCGCACGGCGTTGACGTCCATCGCGATCTTGGCGGCCAGCGACAGGATCGCGCCGCCATCGTGGCGCGCCGCGGCGCCGGCGCCGACCAGCACGATCGGGTTCTTGGCGTTGCGGAAGGTGGTCGCAAACGAGTGCTTGCCGGCGGCGACGTCGCTCAGCGAGTCCGTGCCCGCGCCGATGTGCTCATAGGCATAGGTCAGGTCGGCCTTGGGACCGACCACGCCGACCTTGAGCTGGCCCGAGCGCCAGCGCTTGCGGATGCGGGCGTTGAGCACGGCCGCTTCCTTGCGCGGATTGGCGCCAATGATCAGGATCGCGTCGGCCTGCTCGATACCCGCGATGGTCGGATTGAACAGATAGGACGCACGGCCGAGCTTGGCATCGAAGCTGTCACCGCCTTGCACCGCGACGTTGGTCGAGCCGAGCTTGGCGAGCAGATCCTTGAGCGCGAACATCTCTTCGACCGCGGCGAGATCGCCGGCGATCGCGCCGATGCGCTTGCCGTCGATGCGCGACAGCTTGGTGGCAATCGCCTTGAACGCCTCCGGCCAGGAGGCGGCGCGCAGCTTGCCATCCTCGCGAACGTAGGGACGATCGAGCCGCTGCGTGCGCAGGCCGTCGACGACATGGCGGGTCTTGTCGGAGATCCACTCCTCGTTCACGGCATCGTTGATGCGCGGCAGGATGCGCATCACCTCGCGGCCGCGGGTGTCGACACGGATCGCCGAGCCCACGCCATCCATGACGTCGATCGACTGCGTCTTGCCGAGCTCCCAGGGGCGTGCGGCGAAAGCGTAGGGCTTCGAGGTCAGCGCACCGACCGGACAGATGTCGACCAGATTGCCCTGCAGCTCCGAACTCAGCGCCTGCTCGAGATACGTCGTGATCTCCATGTCCTCGCCACGGCCGATCGCGCCCATTTCCGGCACGCCGCAGACTTCCGCCGAGAAGCGGACGCAACGCGTGCACTGGATGCAGCGGTTCATCGAGGTCTTGACCAATGCGCCGAGATACTTGTCCTCGACGGCGCGCTTGTTCTCGGCGAAGCGGCTGGTGTCCACACCATAGCCCATCGCCTGGTCCTGCAGGTCACACTCGCCGCCCTGGTCGCAGATCGGGCAGTCCAGCGGATGGTTGATCAGAAGGAATTCCATCACGCCTTCGCGCGCCTTCTTGACCATCGGCGACCGCGTCGAGATCTCCGGCGGCTCGCCCTTCGGGCCCGGCCGGCAGTCGCGCACGCCCCAGGCGCAGCTCGCGACCGGTTTCGGTCCGCCCTTCACCTCGACGAGGCACATCCGGCAGTTGCCGGCGATCGACAGCCGCTCATGATAGCAGAAGCGCGGGATCTCGGCGCCCGCCGCCTCGCACGCCTGCAACAGCGTGTACTCCGGCGGCACATCGATCTCTTTGCCATCGATGATGATCTTGGTCATTGCCTCACATCTCTCTCAAACCACGGACCACCGCGCCGCTGCGCACCGTGAGGGCGCGAGCGCGGGGAAAACGTTGCTGGCGAACCGGGCCGCCATCACCTACTCCGCCGCTACCATGCGCGCGGGATCGCGCACGCCCACGTCGTCGACATCGGCCTTGTGCGAATACTGGTCAATGCGCGCCTCGATCTCGTGACGGAAATGCGTGATCAGCCCCTGGATCGGCCAAGCTGCCGCGTCGCCCAGCGCGCAGATCGTGTGGCCCTCGATCTGCTTGGTGACTTCGAGCAGCATGTCGATCTCGCGCTTGTGCGCCCGGCCCTCGGCCATGCGCGTCAGCACGCGCCACATCCAGCCGGTGCCCTCGCGGCACGGCGTACACTGGCCGCAGCTCTCATGCTTGTAGAAGTAGGAAATGCGCGCGATCGCTCGGATCAGGTCGGTCGACTTGTCCATCACGATCACGGCCGCGGTGCCGAGGCCGGAGCGCAGCTTCGACAGGCTGTCGAAATCCATCGGCGTATCGATGATCTGCTCGGCCGGCACCATGCGCACGGACGAGCCGCCGGGGATGACCGCCTTCAGATTGTCCCAGCCGCCACGGATGCCGCCGCAATGCTTCTCGATCAGCTCGCGGAACGGGATGCCCATCGCCTCTTCGACGTTGCAAGGCCGCTCGACGTGACCGGAGATGCAGAACAGTTTTGTGCCGACATTGTTCGGACGGCCGATGCCGGCAAACCACGCGGCGCCGCGGCGCAGGATGGTCGGCGCCACCGCGATCGACTCGACGTTGTTGACGGTGGTCGGGCAGCCATAGAGGCCGACGTTCGCTGGGAAAGGCGGCTTCAGCCGCGGCTGGCCCTTTTTGCCTTCGAGGCTCTCCAGCAGCGCGGTCTCCTCGCCGCAGATATAGGCGCCGGCGCCATGCGCGACATAGAGATCGAACGGCCAGCCATGGATGTTGTTCTTGCCGATCAGGTTGGCCTCATAGGCCTGATCGATCGCCGCCTGCAGCCGCTCGCGCTCGCGGATGAACTCGCCGCGCACATAGATGTAGCAGGCATGCGCGTTCATCGCGAAGCTGGCCAGCAGGCAGCCCTCGACGAGATGATGCGGATCGTGCCGCATGATCTCGCGATCCTTGCAGGTGCCGGGCTCGGACTCGTCGGCGTTGACCACGAGGTAGCTCGGCCGACCGTCGGTCGATTCCTTCGGCATGAACGACCATTTCAAGCCGGTCGGGAAGCCGGCGCCGCCGCGGCCGCGCAGGCCGGAAGCCTTCATCTCGTTGATGATCCAGTCGCGACCTTTTTCGATCAGCGCCTTGGTGCCATCCCAGCTGCCGCGCCGGCGTGCGCCTTCGAGGCCCCAATCATGCAGGCCATAGAGGTTGGTGAAGATGCGGTCCTTGTCGTCGAGCATGATCAGACGGCTTCCTCGGGTGTCAGCGGTTCGACTGCATGGTGGCGATGAAGGCGGCGCAGCCGCCGAACACCAAGGCCCACAGCAGACTGGACTCCAGCGTCGCATTGAGCGCGAACCGCTGCAGCACGAAAATGAAAGCGGCGGCTGCGAGCGTATGCAGTGCCACGTAGCGCCAGTTCTTCATTGCGGCGCCCTCTTCGGTCAGGGCCGCAACGCGGGTGCGATTGCGGCTCATGTCTTCTCCTTCAGCGTGGTCGGCCCGCCCGCCGGCGCCGAGAACTGGCGGCCATTCTGCGGACCCGGCGTCGGCAGGTTGCCGGTCGCGAAGCCGTCGAGCACCTTGCCGAAGCTCTCCGGCGTCAGGTCCTCATAGGTGTCCTTCCAGACCTGCACCATCGGCGCGTTCACGCAGGCGCCCAGGCACTCGACCTCTTCCCAGCTGAAGTCGCCGTCCTTCGACAGGTGGAAGGGATCGTGATGGATGCGATGCTTGCAGACCTCGATCAGTTCTTCGGCGCCGCGCAGACGGCACGGCGTGGTGCCGCACACCTGCACATGCGCCTTCTTGCCGACCGGCTGCAGCTGGAACATCGTGTAGAAGGTCGCCACCTCGAGCACGCGGATGTAGGGCATGCCGAGCATGTCGGCGACGACGCGGATGGCCGCCTCCGACACCCAGCCCTCGTTCTGCTCCTGCGCGCGCCACAGGATCGCGATCACGGCCGAGGCCTGGCGGCCTTCCGGATATTTCGCGATCTGCGCTTTGGCGAAGGCAAGGTTCTCGTCCGTGAACGCAAAGCTCGCGGGCTGGACTTCCTTCGGGGCAAGACGGCGGACGGACATGGCTCTTCAATCTTTCATTGCATGCGGCGCGCGGCACTTGCATTGAGCGCTGCGACGCGATTCTGCCAGAAGGCACTTGCAGTTCCGAACACGTTATAGCCGACGTGGGCGGACGCCTTGATCCGGTCGAGGATCGACAGCTCCGTCACGGTCTCGAGGCGGCCGCTTGCGGGGTCGTAGACCATCAGTTGCATCGGCGTCTGATCGAGGATGTAGCGCGAGACCGTATGGTTGCGATCCTGGCCGTGCTCCTCGCACAGGATCATGCTGTCGGTCGCGAGCAGCCGCGCCCCGCCCTTGATCGCCTCGATCTCGACGCCCTCGACGTCGAGCTTGATCAGGTACTTGCCGGAAGCGGCGACCTTGCCGTCGTCGATCAGATCGTCGAGCGCCATCACCGGCACCTGCTCACCGCCAGCGCTGTCGCCAGCGATACTGAAGGCCTCGTGCTTGGTACCGGTGAGATGCGCGACGCCGCGGCGTTCGCCGATGGCGCACTTCATCACTTCGAAGCGGCCGCCGTTGATCTGCGCATTGTTCGCGAGCTTGGCGAAGTTCGCCGAGGACGGCTCGATCGCGATCGCCTTGTGCGCGCCGTAGGGCGTGCTCGACACCAGCACCGACCAGTAGCCGTAATTGGCCCCGCCGTCGATGAAGGTGTAGTCGACATCGACAGTGCCGAGAAAAAGGAACTCGAGTTCGTCCTCATAGTGATAGTCGCGGTTGAGCAGCTTGCTCCAATAGCCGTCGCCATAGGGAAACTCGAACACGGCGTCCGGGTTGAGCTTCACCGCGATGTCGCGTTCGGGCAGCGCCAGGCGCAGCAGATTGGCGCAGCGGTTGTAGCCGCGATGCGAGAAATGCGAGGAAATCTTCGAGCCGGTCGACAGCGCCAATGCAGCCGTGCGCTCCCAGAGGTTCGCTCCTTCGAGCGCTCCAGAAGCACGATCGAACTGGATCGGCGCATGGCCCATCAGCGGTCCACCTCTCCGAACACGATGTCGAGCGAGCCGAGAATGGCCGAGACGTCGGCGAGCAGATGGCCGCGGCAGATGAAATCCATCGCCTGTAGATGCGCGAAGCCCGGAGCGCGGATCTTGCACTTGTACGGCTTGTTGGTGCCGTCGGCGACGAGATAGACGCCGAACTCGCCCTTCGGCGCCTCGACGGCCGCATAGATCTCGCCTGCCGGCACGTGCACGCCTTCGGTGTAGAGTTTGAAGTGGTGGATCAGCGCTTCCATCGAGCGCTTCATCTCGCCACGGCGCGGCGGAGCGATCTTGTTGTCGGTGATCATCACCGGGCCCTGCCCGTCGGGTGCTCGCAACTTTTGGATGCACTGCTTCATGATACGCACCGACTGGCGCATCTCTTCCATGCGGATCAGATAGCGGTCGTAGCAGTCGCCGTTCTTGCCGATCGGAACGTCGAACTCCATCTCGGCATAGACGTCGTAGGGCTGCGACTTGCGCAGGTCCCAGGCCGCGCCCGAGCCGCGCACCATCACGCCGGAGAAGCCCCACTCCCAGGCCTGCTTCAGGGTCACGACGCCGATGTCGACGTTACGCTGCTTGAAGATGCGGTTGCCGGTGAGAAGCCGGTCGAGATCGTCGACCACCTTCAGGAACGGATCGCAGAATGCGTCGATGTCGTCGATCAGCTTCGGCGGCAGGTCCTGGTGGACGCCACCGATGCGGAAGTAGTTGGCGTGCATGCGCGAGCCGGAGGCGCGCTCATAGAACACCATCAGCTTCTCGCGCTCCTCGAAGCCCCACAGCGGCGGGGTCAGCGCGCCGACGTCCATCGCCTGGGTGGTGACGTTGAGCAGATGCGACAGCAGCCGTCCGATCTCGGAGTAGAGCACGCGGATCAGCTGGCCGCGGCGCGGAACCTCGATGCCGAGCAGGCGTTCGGCGGCGAGGCAGAAGGCATGCTCCTGATTCATCGGCGCGACGTAGTCGAGCCGATCGAAATAGGGCATCGCCTGCATGTAGGTCTTGGTCTCGATCAGCTTCTCGGTGCCGCGATGCAGCAGGCCGATATGCGGATCGACGCGCTCGACCACCTCGCCGTCCAGCTCCAGCACCAGACGCAGAACGCCATGGGCCGCCGGATGCTGCGGGCCGAAATTGATCGTGAAGTTGCGGAGGGCCGGGCTCTGCTCGTTCATGCTGAAGCTCCCGCTTCCTGGCGAGTAGCGAATGGCGAATAGCGAATAGCGAACGTCATTTCGGCGACTTGTCCTGTAACGACCGGATGAGCGCGCGAACCATCTTGCCCAAGTTCTCGCATTGCGTGAGCGAGGCTTTCAGGTCCGACGACGGCAAAAGGCCAACACGCTCCGCCAAGATCAGATGTGTTTCGAGTTCTTTCAGTGAGCCTTGCGCGATTCGCAAAGACTGGACGAAGCTGCCGGTGTTCTCTCGCCCGTGCCCCTCGGCGATGTTGGCGGCAATCGAACCTGATGACCGCCTGATCTGTGACGTCAGTCCGAACTGCTCCTCGCGAGGAAATTGGCGCGTCAGCCGATAACACGCCTCCGCAAGGGACATGGCATCCTGCCAAACCCGGAGGTCGCGATATGAATTTATCGGCTGCGAGGTCAACCATCATCCCTATTCGCTACTCGCTATTCCCTATTCGCCCAATTCACTTCGTCGCCTTCTCGTCGCCGGGCAGCGGATAGTCCGCACCTTCCCAGGGCGACAGGAAATCGAACTTGCGGAATTCCTGGTTGAGCCGCACCGGCTCGTAGATGACCCGCTTCTCCTGATCGTCGTAGCGCACCTCGACGAACCCCGTCGTCGGGAAGTCCTTGCGCAGCGGATGGCCGTCGAAGCCGTAATCCGTCAGCAGGCGGCGCATGTCCGGGTGGCCGACGAAGATCACGCCGTAGAGGTCGTAGGCCTCGCGCTCGAACCAATCGGCGCCCGGAAAGACATCGATCAGCGACGGCACCTGCGTCGTCTCGTCGGCCTCGGCCTTGAGCCGGATGCGCGCGTTCAGCGTCGGTGACAGGAAGTGATAGACAACATCGAAACGTTTGGCGCGCTCAGGATAGTCGACCGCCGTGATGTCGGTGATGTTGACGAAGCGGAGAGCCGGATCGTCGCGCAGATGTGTCACGACCTCGACGATCCGGGCGGACTCCACGTTCACCGTGAGCTGATTGAAAGCGACCGTATGGCCGATCGCGGCGCCCGGGAGCGCGCTTACGATCGTCTGCCCAAGGGCGTCGAGCCTGCCGTCGTCCATAACGAAAAACCTTCAGCGTTCGATGGTGCCGGTGCGCCGGATCTTCTTCTGCAGCAGCAGCACACCGTACAGCAGCGCTTCGGCGGTCGGCGGACAGCCGGGCACGTAGATGTCAATGGGAACGATGCGGTCGCAGCCGCGGACCACCGAATAGGAATAGTGATAGTAGCCGCCGCCATTGGCGCACGACCCCATCGAGATGACGTAGCGCGGCTCCGGCATCTGGTCGTAGACCTTGCGCAGCGCCGGCGCCATCTTGTTGGTCAGCGTGCCGGCGACGATCATCACGTCGGACTGGCGCGGCGAGGCGCGCGGCGCGAAGCCGAAGCGCTCGACGTCGTAGCGCGGCATCGAGACCTGCATCATCTCGACGGCGCAGCAGGCCAGGCCGAACGTCATCCACATCAGCGAGCCGGTGCGGGCCCAGGTGATGAGATCGTCAGCGGTGGCAACGAAGAATCCCTTGTCCGACAGTTCGTGCCTGACCTCGAGGAAATACGGGTCGTTGGCACCGATCGGCCTGCCGGTCGCGGGATCGAGAATGCCCTTCGGGGCCGGAGCGATCGCCGGCCCGGTCGAGGACGTGGTCGGGCTCAATCCCATTCAAGCGCGCCTTTCTTCCATTCGTAGGCAAACCCGACCGTCAACACGGCCAGGAACACCAGCATCGACCAGAAGCCGGCCGCGCCGAGCTTGCCGAATGCGACTGCCCAGGGGAACAGGAAGGCGACTTCGAGGTCGAAGATGATGAAAAGGATGGCAACCAGATAGAAGCGGACGTCGAACTTCATGCGGGCGTCGTCGAACGCATTGAAGCCGCACTCGTACGCGGAGAGCTTCTCGGGATCGGGCTGCTGGTAGGCGACCAGGAACGGCGCGATCAGCAGCACCACCCCGATGATGGCTGCGACACCTATGAAAACGACGAGGGGGAGATAGTTCTGAAGGATGCCGGTCATCGGCGCCACTTTCCTCTGCGGTTTCGGTGCAAACCGCAGACTCGTTGCATTGGAATTGGTCGAAGCCTTAGCGCAGCGCACCAAGCCGCGCAAGACAAGCCGTCTCGCCGGTGTCATCCCTCCCCACATTGCGGAAACCCGGACACACCGAGCAACGGCGCCGCGGATGACGCGTGCAGGAGCCGCATTGCAGACCCGCAGCATTACGGTGCCGCACGGTCCAACGCAGGACGCTGAGGCGATCAGCAATCGCGAGGACGCACGCCGGTGTGCGCAGGCTGGCTGGTCGGAGACGGATGCGGATCAGCGCTCGATCGGGAGATCCAAACGAGGAGACGGGACCGTCACCCGATAGGCTTCCGTTACCGCGGGAGATGGTCACGAAGGGCCGCCGGATCAAGATCATCCACGGCCGCCGTCGATACCGGCACCGCCGCGCGCTGTTAGCCCCGGCCGCATACTCCCGATTGCCGCCGCGGCGGCTGCAACCGATGAAACCATTTTGAGGAAACGAAGAAACGGGATCGAAACAAAGCGGGGGTACATGTCCAGGCAACAAAGTGGCGCTCTGAGACGCCGGGAGGCTGACATGAACCACTCGCTGCATTCCGCAGACCGATCGACCCATCTGAAGATCGTCGTCGTTGCCCTGGTCGCCGGCATCGCGGTGACCGCTTTCGGCATCGCGACCCGCGCCAACGTCGACTACAGCCAGACGGCATCGCACGTCGTGAAGGCAGGCAAGCCGGTGACCATGACGAGTTCCAGCGACTCGATGGTCGTCCGCTGAGGCCACTGCTCCGCTGCCATCTGACAGCAATCGCAGGCCACCCGCCGGGTGGCCTTTTTCATGCCCGATCGGAAAATCGGCGACGGAGCACTTGCAGTCCGGCGGAGCGCCAGGTCGTAGACGGGAAGGGATCGCGCGGCAGCGCTGCTTGCGCCAGCGGACAGATCACATCAAAAGCTAAGCCATTGAAAACATGGCGCGAGAGACGGGGCTCGAACCCGCGACCTCCGGCGTGACAGGCCGGCGCTCTAACCAACTGAGCTACTCCCGCGTGATCGCGAAATCCGCGGAGGAGTGCGACTTAAAGGGGCGATGTTTCGAAGTCAAGGACAATGAACCGACAGCTGTGCGAAGTCCTTGATGGGGGAGCAATGCAGGACGCCCGATCTCCTTGGCTGGGCCCAGGCAGCCAACGTTAGTCGCCGCACGATGATGGGCCAAATCGACCTGTCCTGCGTCTCTCCTTCCGGACCGCGGCAACCCCGCCCCGCGGCGGCGCTGGCGGTCGCTTCGCGACGACGTCGCAGGCCGGATATGGCAAAATGGGCGCCAAGTCCGACCGCGCATGCTTCCGACCGGGCATATTGAAATTTCCGGCCGCGGTCCCCGCCGAGGCGCACTTGCTGACCAGGAAGCGAGTGAGAGGAGATTCCTCGCGGACGCTGCCCACGAATCGCCCGCCACCGGTGCGAGGAAGATGAGCTTCGAATCGCCGGAGTCGGTATCCTGCAGGTGGCGCGCGCCGGAGTGCGCAATCCTGCTGTCGGCGAGGCGGTGCTGATCAACGCCGGCCCGCGACCCCGCCGTATTCCGCACGGGAGCTGGCGGACGATCTTTGATCAGAGCGGAAACCATTGATAACCTGCCACCCCCTGGTATCTGGCATGCAATAACTGATATATTAGTATACTGATACCTCCGGTAACATCTCCCTCTCTCCCTCTCTCTTGGTGCCCATGTCCGACCCGCTTCGCAGCTACACCCACTCCGTCACCGAGCGCCTGCTCCGCTACGCCGCGATCGACACCCAGTCGGACCCGACGTCGCCGACCTGTCCTTCGACGCTCAAACAGAAGAATCTCGGCCGGATGCTCGCAGGCGAGCTGCAGGCAATGGGCCTCTCGGACGCCCACCTGGACGACCATGGCTACGTCTATGCGACCATCCCCGCCACCACCGACAAGGCCGTGCCGGTGATCTGCTTCTGCTCGCACATGGACACGTCGCCCGATTGCTCCGGGGCCAACGTGAAGCCGCAGATCGTGCGCAACTACCAGGGCGGCGACATCGTGCTGCCGGGGGACCCGAGCCAGATCATCCGTGCGGCTGAGCATCCTGCATTGAAGGACCAGATCGGCAACGACATCGTCACCACCGACGGCACCACCCTGCTCGGGGCCGATAACAAAGCCGGCATCGCCGAGATCATGGACGCGGCGCAGTTCCTGATCAGCAATCCGCAGATCAAGCACGGCACCATCAAGATCCTGTTCACGCCGGACGAGGAGATCGGCCGCGGCGTCGACCGGGTCGACCTGAAGAAGCTCGGCGCCGACTTCGGCTACACGATGGATGGCGAAACCGCCGGCAACATCGAGGACGAGACCTTTGCCGCCGACGGCGCCACCATCCTCATCAACGGCGTCAGCGCCCATCCCGGCTTTGCCAAGGGCAAGATGGAGCACGCGATCAAGATCGCGTCCGCAATCGTCGATCGGCTCCCGAAGGATGGCTGCTCGCCGGAGACGACGGAGGGCAAGGAAGGCTTCCTGCATCCGGTCGGGATCTCCGGCGCGCTCGAACAGGCGCGACTCGACTTCATCGTGCGCGATTTCAGCGAGCAGGGCCTGCGGCAGAAGGAAGCGCTGCTCGAGGACATCGTCAGGGATGTCCTGAAGGACTATCCGCGCTCGAGCTATCGGATGGAGGTTCGGCAGCAATACCGCAACATGAAGGAGGTCATCGATCTGCATCCGGAGATCGTGACCTATGCCGAGGAGGCGATCCGCCGCGCCGGCCTGACGCCAGTCAGGACATCGATCCGCGGCGGCACCGACGGTTCACGGCTGTCGTTCATGGGCCTGCCCTGCCCCAACATCTTTGCCGGCGAGCATGCCTTCCACTCGCGTCTCGAATGGGTCAGCGTCCAGGACATGGAGAAGGCGGCGCAGACCATCGTCCATCTGGCGATGATCTGGGAAGAGCGATCCTGAGCGTCGTCCGGCGCGCGTCAGACGCGCGCCGTCACCAGCCAGATCGAGCCGGCGAGCGTCACGCTGTCGCCGCGTACATACTGCGTCAGCAGCTCGCGGACCGACTGCCGCGCCGCCTCGCGCGTCTCCTGGGGATGCCCCTCCAGCGCGCGGCTGGCGGGGCCGATTTCGAAGGCCGACTCCACTGCCGCCTCGAGACCCTGCCCGCGGGCGATGTCGAGTGACAGCGCATGCGCCTCCAGCGCGACGTCGCTGAAGCCGGCCTCGCCCAGGATCCGCGCCACTCTCGCTTCGGATGCGAAGGCGAACGGGCCGGGATCCTCCGGCGCCATCTCCGGCAGCTTCGGGACGTGACGATAGACCGCCTGCAGCGGCGCGATCATCCAGGGATTGGCCTTCGGCTCGCGCCAGCAGGCGAACACGACCCGGCCGCCCGGCTTCAGCGCACGGCGGATGTTGGCGAACGACGCCACCGGATCGGCAAAGAACATCACCCCGAACCGCGACACCAGCAGATCGAAGCTCGCCGGCGCGAACGGATGCACGGTGGCGTCGGCCAGCACGAACTCGGTGGCAAGTCCCGCCGGCGCCACGACGCGCGCCCGATCGAGCATCGGTGCGGAGATGTCGACGCCGAGAACGGAGCCGCCGGGCGCCACCTGCCCGGCCAGCGCGATCGACAAACCACCACAGCCGCAGCCGATGTCGAGAATACGATCACCCGGCTTCGCGGCGATACGCTCGATCAGGATCTGCGACACCGGCGCGAGCAGGATGTCCTGGGCCTCCTGGCGATCGGACCAGCGCTGGCCGCCGGGCCCGTTCCAATAGGCGATCTGGTCGGCGTTGCGGTCGTCCCCTGCCGGCAATTGCATGATGTGCCCTGTCTGATTGAGGTCATCGCAAGAGCCGGCATGGCGCATGCAGCCGCCTGTCCTGTCAAGGCACGAGGCCGCGATGCGCTTGAGGAAGAAAATGGGCCGGTCCTCACCACGGTTCGGAGAGACTCTCGCCGATGGCGAGAGCGCTCCAACGTCGGCTCAGACGCGCGAACTCCTGTCGGATGGCGTCGCGCCGCGCCGGCGTGTAGGCCGCGCGCTCCTCCGCTGACATCCCGTCCAGCAGGCTGCGCGCCGACGGTGCCATCTCGGCCCCGCGCGCCCGCAGCGCCGGATCGTCAGCCTGCTGCAGCCAGTCCTGCCAGCACACATATGTAGCGCGCTCGGAGCGGGCATAGTCCTCGCTGCGCTCCGGCATCAGGCGCTGGTCCCTGGTCTCATGCCTGCGACGCAGCCGCGCGGCCTCGCGGGACGAGGTCGCATGCGGGACCAAATGAAAGGTCCCGGCCGTGCCGCCGGCCGCGAGCCGCCCGAATACGGCGCCGTCAATCCCGAGATGCTTTTCGACGATGAAGTGTTGCAGATCATGCGGCATCCAGGGATCGAAGCCAGGCGCCGGGCTCATTTCGAGGGTGTGTCCGTCGCCGAGCGTCGCGCGCACCGCGTAGCGGCGTTCGCCGGTGCGGACGAAGGAAACAGTCATTGGCGGTCGCGGACGACGAGACATGGACACTCGCAATTGGCAGCTGCGGCTGAACAACGGCCCCATCATACCGCCGCGAGTGAGGGATCGATAGATGCGCGCGGACCTGCTGGCGAGCGCAGCAGCGCAATGCAATAGCGGGACAGCCTCCGGTGTCCCTGGTTCTGGTCTCGCTCTTGCTTCGATCAGGCGCGTCAGGAGCCACATGCGCACTCTCATCGTTGCCGATCTTCATTACTCGCTGCCGCAGTTCGACTGGCTGGTGGCGGCTGCCGATCATTTTGATGCGGTGGTGTTCGCCGGCGATGCGCTCGATCTCGCCTCGATCGTCGACATTCGCGCCCAGATCGTGGTCGTGAAGACATATCTCGCGCTCCTGGCGGCCAAGACGCGGGTCATGATCTGCTCGGGCAATCATGACCTGGAGGAGCGCAACCCGGATGGCGAGAAGATCGCGGCCTGGATCAGGACGGTCCGCGAGCTCGGCATCGCAGCCGACGGCGATGACCTTCTGATCGGCGACACGCTGTTCTCGGTTTGCCCGTGGTGGGACGGTCCCCTCGTCAAGGCCGCCGTCGCAAGCCAGCTCGATGCCGCCGCGAGGCGCGACACAGCCCGCTGGATCTGGGTGCATCATGCGCCGCCGGCCAACTCGCCGGTGAGCTGGGGCGGCAAGCGCTTCTTCGGCGACACCGAGCTCGAAGGCTTCATCGCGCGGCACCGCCCGGCGATGGTGATCTCCGGCCACGTCCACCAAGTCGCCCTTCATCACGGATGGGTCCTGGTTCGATCGCGTCGGTGAGACTTGGGTCTTCAACACCGGGCGGCAACCCGGGCGACCGCCGACCTACATGGTGCTCGACACCGACGAAGGCCGCGCCTTCTGGTTGGCGGCGGGGCAAGCCGAATGGATCGATCTCGCCGGCCCCCTGCAACGCCCGGCGCAGCCCGTGACGGCGGCGCCGGACTGGCTCAGAGTCGTGGATCGGATGCCAGATCCGTTCCTGGCGAAACCTGCTGCGGCGGCAGGTTGATCATGCTCTGCAGCACCTCGCCGACCATCGAAAGATGGGTGCCATGGCCGGCATATTGCCGCTTCAGGTCGGCGAGATAGCTGTTGGCGACGTTGAGGCGCTGCGCAAGCATGCGCGCAATCGCGAGCGTCGCCTCGGGATTTCCACTGAGGAAGCGTGGCGCATCCGGGATCTCGTAGATCCGGCAATCGACGAGCGCCCGCACGGTCGCCGTGTGCGGCTGCTCAAGCAGCAGCGACATTTCACCGAACAGCGCGCCCGGCTCCGACACGACCGCCACCGTGGCGCCGGCCTTGATCACCTCCAGCTCTCCGTCGAGCAGGATGTAGAGATGCCCAGTGCTGTGCCCCTCCTCGAGCAGCATGGTGCCCGCTGGAATGGCGCGCTCATGTCCGCCGGTGCAGTGGCGCAGGAAGTCGGTCATCGGTTCGCCCGCGATGTTCACGCCGCGCGCTAGGCTAGCCGAAGAACGGTTCATCGCCACGCGAAATCGTCCGGGCGCTTCGCACCAGCTGACGCAAAGGATTTTGAACCCTTGTCCGAATTGAGCACTCGGCGGCGCCATCATCGTGATCGGGGCGTGGGTTTGGCTCAGCCGCCGAGGCTCGATGGCAAGGTGGCTCAGCTTGACGAGAGCAGCAGATCGATGAAACCCGACGCACAAACGCGCTTCTGGAGAGGATCGCCATCAGCTTGGATAATCGACGCGCACCACAATCGCAGCGTCACCATTGCGAGGGTGCGTCCCAGCGGATGCTAATGGTAGGCGGCGAGAGATTCGAACTCCCGACCCTCTCGGTGTAAACGAGATGCTCTAACCAGCTGAGCTAGCCGCCCTCACGTCGCGCTTCTTTACCCCCTGCCCGATCCTCAATCAACGCCGGAACCACGCGGCGGCAGCGAGAAACCGCCGCAGCGGGACCGGTGGGGGCAGACCACGCACGCTCGAAGGGTCGGTGGCTCGATCCCCCAAACGAAAACGGCGCCCTTACGGGCGCCGTTTCCTTGGATCAGTTCGGACCTCAGTGGGCGGTCAGGCCGCCGGCGGCTTCGTCGCCATCGGCCTTCACCGGGACCTTGGTATCCTCTTCCCAGACGATCGGCACCGGCTTGCGGACCAAGGCCCGGGCGACGACGTCGTCGAGACGGGAGACCGGGATGATCTCCATGCCGCCCTTGATCGCATCGGAAATCTCCGTGAGATCCTTGGCGTTGTCCTCGGGGATCAGCACCGTCTTGATGCCGCCGCGGGCCGCGGCCAGGAGCTTCTCCTTCAGACCGCCGATCGGCAGCACGCGACCACGCAAGGTGATCTCACCGGTCATCGCGACGTCGTGACGGATCGGAATGCCCGTCATGACCGAGATGATTGCGGTTGCCATCGCGACGCCCGCCGACGGACCGTCCTTCGGGGTCGCCCCCTCCGGAACGTGGACGTGGATGTCGCGGCGGTCGAACATCGGCGGCTCGATGCCGTAGACGATCGCCCGCGAGCGGACGTAGGACGCCGCCGCCGAGATCGACTCCTTCATGACGTCGCGCAGATTGCCCGTCACCGTCATCTTGCCCTTGCCGGGCATCATGACGCCTTCAATGGTGAGCAGCTCACCGCCGACATCGGTCCATGCCAGACCCGTGACGATCCCGATCTGATCGTCGCTCTCGATCTCACCGAAGCGGAACTTCGGAACACCCAAGAATTCCTCGACGGTCTTCTCGGTGATCTTCACCGACTTCTTCTTGGACATCATGAGCTCCTTCACGGCCTTGCGGGCCAGTGTGGAAATCTCACGCTCCAGATTACGTACGCCCGCTTCGCGGGTGTAGCGCCGGATCACGAGCAGCAATGCGTCGTCGTCGATCGACCACTCCTTCGAGTCCAGTCCGTGCTTGGAGATCGCGCTGGGGATCAGGTGCTTGCGGGCGATCTCGAGCTTTTCGGTCTCGGTGTAGCCTGCGATGCGGATGATCTCCATGCGGTCCATCAGCGGCCCGGGAATATTCAGCGTATTCGCGGTCGTGATGAACATGACGTTCGACAGGTCGTAGTCGACCTCCAGATAGTGGTCGTTGAACGTCGTGTTCTGCTCGGGGTCCAGAACCTCCAGCAGCGCCGACGACGGGTCACCCCGGAAGTCCGAGCCCATCTTGTCGATCTCGTCCAAGAGGAACAGCGGGTTCGAGGTCTTGGCCTTGCGCATCGACTGGATGATCTTGCCGGGCATCGAGCCGATATAGGTCCGGCGATGACCGCGGATCTCCGCCTCGTCGCGCACTCCGCCCAGCGACACGCGAACGAACTCGCGGCCGGTGGCCTTCGCGATCGACTTGCCGAGCGAGGTCTTGCCGACGCCGGGAGGTCCGACCAGGCACAGGATCGGGCCGGTCAGCTTGTTGGCGCGCGACTGCACCGCCAGGTACTCGACGATGCGGTCCTTGACCTTCTCCAGCCCATAGTGATCCGCATCCAGAACCGCCTGCGCGGCCTCCAGATCCTTCTTCACCTTGGACTTCTTGTTCCACGGGATCGACAGCAGCCAATCCAGATAGTTGCGCACGACGGTCGCTTCCGCGGACATCGGCGACATCTGGCGCAGCTTCTTCAGCTCGTGCTGGGCCTTCTCGCGCGCTTCCTTGGAGAGCTTGGTCTTGTTGATGCGCTCTTCCAGATCGGCGAGCTCGTCGCGGCCGTCCTCGTCGCCCAGCTCCTTCTGAATGGCCTTCATCTGCTCATTCAGGTAGTACTCGCGCTGGGTCTTCTCCATCTGGCGCTTGACACGCGAGCGGATGCGCTTCTCGACCTGCAGCACCGAGATCTCGCTCTCCATCAGGCCCAGCACCTTCTCCAGGCGCGTGGTGACGGACAGCGTCTCCAGGATGCCCTGGCGATCGGCGATCTTGACGGCGAGATGCGAGGCGACGGTGTCGGCCAGCTTACCGAAATCGGTGATCGACTGAACGACGCCGACGACCTCTGCAGAGATCTTCTTGTTCAGCTTCACATAGCTCTCGAAATCCGACACGACGGAGCGCCCGAGTGCCTCGGCTTCGACCGACTTGGCGTCGGTGTCCTCGAGCGCAACGGCAGTGGCTTCGTAGTAGTCGGCACGATCGGTGTATTTCTCGACGCGCGCGCGCTCCAGGCCCTCGACCAGCACCTTCACGGTGCCGTCGGGCAGCTTCAGGAGTTGCAGCACGCTGGCGAGCGTCCCGGTCTCGTAGATCGCATCCGGAGCTGGATCGTCGTCGGACGCGTTCTTCTGCGTCGCGAGCATCACCAGCGCGTCGTTCTTCATCACCTCTTCGAGGGCGCGGATGGATTTCTCGCGGCCGACGAACAGCGGAACGATGTTGTGCGGGAAGACGACGATGTCGCGGAGCGGCAGAACCGGATAGGCGTGGCTCTCGCCGTAAACGATGGTCGGCCGGGGTTTGGGGGTCGTCATGGCCTGTTCCTTTTGTTTAGCCCCCTTGCACGCAGTCCGCCATCGTGCGCAACCGCCACAAGGTGCGATCTGATCCGGACATCACTGACGCGTCGATATCGCCCGCTTGTTTCGGATCGTTGTTGAGGCGAATCCCGGGATTGAGATTTGTATCGCCACGCGACATTAGGTGGCTATCGACCCGGGGGGTGTCAAGTATCGGTAAACACCCGCCAAAAATGGCTTTACGCGGCGGGACGCTGAAACGCTGCGATGCCGCGGACATGACGTCCGCGGCGATCGCCGATCTAATAAATCGAGGTCTTCTGTCTCTCGTACCAGCGCGCCTCACGCGCTGGCGCTGCTTTCCACCGCGCGATCGGAGCGATCGGCGTAAATGTACAGCGGGCGGGCGGTGCCCTCGACCACTTCACGCGAGATGACCACTTCCTCGACACCCTCGAGACCCGGCAGGTCGAACATCGTCTCGAGCAGGATGCTCTCGAGGATCGACCGCAGACCACGCGCGCCGGTCTTGCGCTCGATGGCCTTGCGCGCCACCGCGCCCAGCGCCTCGTCGGCGAAGGTGAGCTCGATGTTCTCCATCTCGAACAGCCGCTGATACTGCTTCACCAGCGCGTTCTTGGGCTCGGTCAGGATCTTCTTCAGCGAGTTCTCGTCGAGGTCCTCGAGCGTCGCAACGACCGGAAGACGGCCGACGAACTCGGGGATCAGGCCGTACTTCAGGAGATCCTCAGGCTCGACGTGACGGAAGATCTCGCCGGTGCGGCGGTCTTCCGGCGCCAGCACCTGGGCGGCGAAGCCGATCGAGGTCGACCGGCCGCGCGCCGAGATGATCTTCTCGAGGCCGGAGAACGCACCACCGCAGATGAACAGGATGTTGGTGGTGTCGACCTGCAGGAACTCCTGCTGCGGATGCTTGCGGCCGCCCTGCGGCGGAACCGACGCAACCGTACCCTCCATGATCTTGAGCAGCGCCTGCTGGACGCCCTCGCCCGACACGTCGCGGGTGATCGAGGGATTGTCCGACTTGCGACTGATCTTGTCGATCTCGTCGATGTAGACAATGCCACGCTGCGCGCGCTCGACATTGTAGTCGGCCGCCTGCAACAGCTTCAGGATGATATTCTCGACGTCCTCACCGACATAGCCGGCCTCGGTCAGGGTCGTCGCATCCGCCATCGTGAACGGCACGTCCAGGATGCGGGCGAGCGTCTGGGCGAGCAGCGTCTTGCCCGAGCCGGTCGGACCGATCAGCAGGATGTTCGACTTCGCGAGTTCGACGTCCGAGTGCTTGGTCTGGTGATTCAGCCGCTTGTAGTGGTTGTGGACCGCGACCGAGAGCACCTTCTTCGCATGGTTCTGGCCGATGACGTAATCGTCCAGGACCTTGCAGATCTCCTTCGGGGTCGGAATCCCGTCGCGCGACTTGACCAGCGAGGACTTGTTCTCCTCGCGGATGATGTCCATGCAGAGTTCGACGCACTCGTCGCAGATGAAGACGGTTGGACCTGCGATCAGTTTGCGGACTTCGTGCTGGCTCTTGCCGCAGAACGAGCAATATAGCGTGTTCTTCGAGTCGCTCGTGCCGACCTTACTCATTCCTGTCTCCGTCCGCGGTTCGCTCTTGTCCGCTCGTTCGTCCCGATCCGGCACGGGCCGGACCAGACTGGTGAAAGAGCAAATTTCGTACCAAAATTAACACCTTGTTCTTCACCTGTCGTGCACCCACGACCTACGCGAATCCCCCACGATCCATAACTCGACACTCTAGCCAATCATGCTGTCATCCGACTATCAAGAATTCGCTAATCGGAGCACAGACCCTAGACCGTGACATTACCGTGATTTTGGGGCTTGACACGGCAATAACACGCGAAATCAGCGGAGCGTTGCGTGTTTGCCACGCCTATTTGCCGGCCGCACGGCAAGGTTGCGGCTCTTTTGGGACCCTACCTCAGCACCTTTGCCGACCGAAGCCGGTAAAGGAGCCGCCGTTACATCCCCGAGGCCCGTCCATCGGGCCCCGCGTCGCTTACTGTTGGCTCACTTGCCCATCGCCGCCGGATCTTCCGGCCGCTTGTCGATGACCTTGTCGATCAGGCCGAACTCCTGGGCGGCTTCCGCAGTGAGGAACTTGTCGCGCTCCAGGGCGTCCTCAATCGCCTTGTAGGGCTGGCCGGTGTGCTTGACGTAGATCTCGTTCAGCCGCTTCTTCAGGTTCAGGATCTCCTGGGCGTGCAGCATGATATCGGTCGCCTGGCCCTGGAACCCGCCGGACGGCTGATGCACCATGATGCGCGAGTTCGGCAGCGAGAAGCGCATGTCCTTGTGGCCGGCACAGAGCAGCAGCGAGCCCATCGAGGCCGCCTGGCCGGTGCACAGCGTCGACACCGCCGGACGGATGAACTGCATCGTGTCGTAGATCGCGAGGCCCGACGTCACCACGCCGCCGGGCGAGTTGATGTACATCGCGATTTCCTTCTTCGGGTTCTCGGCCTCGAGGAACAGGAGCTGAGCGACGATCAGGGTCGCCATGCCGTCCTCGACCGGACCGGTCACGAAGATGATGCGCTCCTTCAGGAGGCGCGAGAAGATGTCGTAGGCGCGCTCGCCGCGGTTGGTCTGTTCGACCACCATAGGCACAAGGTTCATATAGGTTTCGACGGGATCGCGCATGAATCACCCAAGGGTTGGACCAGCAGTTGAGACGACCGGCCGCCGCAGGTGAGGCTCATTTCAACGAGCAGCGACGGACAGGTGTCCCGTGATGCAGAACTTCAAGACCGAGCCCACAGATATGGACCAATTTGCCGGTGACAAGACCGGGTGCCCTGGCCCGCCGCAAGCGAGGTCGTTGCCCTGTTCAAGCTGATTCCCGCGGCGGCGGCCAGCGCCGGAACCTGGACGACCGGCGCTTTCGCCGGTCAACCTTAATCTCGCGCTTATGTCGCGAACCCTACGATGGACAGCCTGATCAGGCCGCCTTGTCGCTGTCGTCGTCCTTGAACAGCTCGTCCTTGGAGACCTTCTTCTCGGTCACGTTGGCGAGTTCGAGGATGAAGTCGACGACCTTGTCCTCGTAGATTGGCGCGCGCAGCTGCGCGAGCGCCTGCGGGTTGCTGCGATAGAAGTCCCAGACCTCCTTCTCGCGGCCCGGCATCGAGCGCGCACGCTCGATCACGGCGCGGCTGACCTCGTCGTCGGTCACGGTGATCTTGTTCTTCTCGCCGATCTCCGACAGCACGAGGCCGAGGCGCACGCGGCGGTCGGCGATGGTGCGGTACTCCTCCTTCGCCTTGTCCTCGGTGGTGTTCTCGTCGGCGAAGGTCTTGCCGCTGGAATCCATCTCGGCCTTGACCGAGTTCCACATCAGGTTGAACTCCTCGTCGATCAGCGACGGCGGCGCATCGAACTTGTGGGTCTCGTCGAGACGGTCGAGCAGCGCGCGCTTGACGCGCTGGCGGGTCGCCTGGCTGAACTCGCCGGCGAGACGATCGCGCATCAACTGCTTCAGCTTGTCGAGCGATTCGAGGCCGAGCGTCTTGGCGAACTCATCGTCCACCACCTTGTCTTCGGGCGCCTCGATGGCGGTGGCGGTGGTTTCGAACTCCGCCGCCTTCCCGGCCAGCTCGTTGTTGAGATAATTGGTCGGGAACGTGACCTTCAGCGTGCGGGTCTCGCCGACGCCGATACCGATCAGCTGGTCCTCGAAGCCGGGAATGAAGGTGTTCGAGCCGATCACGACGTCGATGCCCTCACCCGTGCCGCCCTCGAAGGCGACGCCGTCGATCGTGCCCTTGAAGTTGATCTTCACGCGGTCACCGCTCGCGGCCTTCGCGCCCTCGGCCTTCGCCGCGTAGCTGCGGTTGGCATCGGCCAGGCGCTTGATCGCCTCGTCGACATCGGCATCGGTGATGTCGGCCACCGGCTTCTCGACCGAGAAGGTCTTGAAGTCGGCGAGCGCAATCGCCGGCACGACCTCGACGGCCACGGTGTAGGTCAGGTCCGACTGGCCAGAGAGAATCTTCTCGACCTCGGCCTCCTCCGTCGGCATCGTCACCTTCGGCTCGGTGGCGAGGCGGAAGCCGCGCTCGGTGAAGATCTGCGTGTTGGTGTCGCGGATGGTCTGGTCGATGGTCTCCGCCATGACCGACTTGCCATAGATCTTCTTCAGATGCGCGACCGGCACCTTGCCGGGGCGGAAGCCGTTGATGCGGACCTTGTCCTTGAGATCGACCAGCTTGGCGTCCGCCTTGGCGTCGAGATCCGCCGCCGGAACGCTGATCTGGAACTCGTGCTTCAAGCCTTCCGACAAGGTTTCTGTGACCTGCATGGCGTCAATCTTCTTCCGCTTCGGTCCGAACCCTTGCGATCCGGACACATCTGACTCAATTGTGGACGACGCGCAGCAAAAGGCTTTGCGCCGGTGGGATCGGCGGCCCCGCTTCTCTGTCCGAGAGAGCGGGTCTGCCGGTAAAACTTGGGGCAAACGCCGGAGAAGCGCTTGGTGCGGGCGGAGGGACTCGAACCCCCACAACTTTCGTCACTGGAACCTAAATCCAGCGCGTCTACCAGTTCCGCCACGCCCGCGTGAACTGCATCGATAGCCCGGCCGCGGTGCCGCGGGCGGCGCGGCTTATACCACGCACGAAACCGTCCGCAGCAAAAAAATGGGCTGTCGAAAGCACCACCGGCAGGCCGATCGACCGTGTCGCACGCACAGATAAGGGAAAACAGCATGATCCGCATCCCCCTCGTCGCACGATGTTTTGTCGCATGACGGAACCGTCGGAGGGGCTCAGCCGCCGCGCCCTGCTCGGCGGCCTTGCGGCAGCCGGCGCGGCCTCGTTTACCCGCTCGGCTCGGGCCGGTGGCCGAATCTCGGTTTCGTTGAGCGCTCGCGGCGAATCTCTCGTGCTGGCCCAGGGACGCTCGGCCAGCCCGCTCTGGCGGCTGGCTGCACCGGCCCCGGTGGTCCGGCTCGCCCGCGGCACGGCGCTCGACCTTGACCTTTCGAATGGCCTTTCGATCCCGGCCGCGTTGTCCAGCCGCGGCCTCACTTTGCCCGCACCGCTGCTGGCGCAGGCGGAGATCGGCCCCGGCGGCCGGGCCACCATTCCAGCCCTGGCGTCGCGGGCCGGGACCGGCCTGCTCGACCTGCGGCTGCTCGCCGACGCCGTGCCGATCCGCCCGCAGCCTGTCATCGTCGATGAGGCCGCGACGGTAACTGTCGACCGCGACGAAATTTTCCTGGTCGAGGATTTCAGGCTCAAGGCGGACGGTACCGCGGTTGCGCCAGGAACCGAAGCGCAAGACACCGAGCTCATCTACACCGTCAATGGGCACATCCAGCCGGAGATCGCGCTGCGGACCCATGCACGGGTCAGGCTGCGGTTCATCAATGGCTGTCAACGCGCTGTGATCGCGATCAAAATCGCCGACCTCGACGCCGTCCGCGTGATGGCCATCGACGGCCAGCCGGCCGAGCCTTTCCTGGCTCGAAATGGCGCGGTGGTGCTGCCGCCCGGCGGCCGCACCGACGTCTTCATCGACATGCCCGCCGCCAAGACGGTGCTGGCCGTGCTGCTGCACGACGGCAGCAATCCGCGTCCCCTCGCCCGGCTGGTGGCGTCGAGCGAGCCGCCGCTCCGTGCCGCCCCACCGCCGCCGGCGCCGCCTTTGCCGTCGAACGGGTTGCCGGACAAGCTGGACCTGAGGACCGCCGCTCGGGCCGAGCTCGCGCTCGACGGCGCCGGCTGGCAACCGCCCGCCGCGTTCAACGCCGCCGGCGCCCCCACCTTCCAGGCCAAGGCCGGCCAAGTGGTCGTGCTGGCATTGGCGAACAAGACCGCCGGCACCCATGTGGTCCACCTTCATGGCCAGCCGTTTCGGCTGCTCGACCGGCTCGACGACGGCTGGAAGCCCTATTGGCTCGACACGCTGGCGCTGGAGGCCGGCCAGACCCAGCGCATTGCATTCCTTGCCGAGCAATCCGGCCGGTTCCTGGTCGAGAGCATGGCGACCAACTGGGCGGCGCCGCGGCTGCTGCGGTGGTATGAGATCAGGTGAGGAAACGAACCTGAGGGAACAGTCCCCATGACCACTGCCGCCATCACAGGGGTCACGGCGCGCGCCGTGATCACGCCCATGAAGCGCCCCCTGCGCAACGCGTTCGGGATCATCGACTCCGGACCGCTGGTGCTGATCGACGTCGCAACCGATCAGGGGGTTACCGGCCATTCCTACCTGTTCGCTTACACCAGGCTCGCCTTGAAACCGCTGCTGCATCTGGTCGAGGAGATCGGCCGAGAGCTCAAGGGCCAAGCCCTGGTCCCGTTCGACCTGATGAAACTCATGGACGCCAAATTCCGCCTGCTCGGCTGGCAGGGCCTCGTCGGCATGGCCGTCTCGGGCCTCGACATGGCGTTCTGGGATGCGCTCGGTCAGCTCGCGGGCAAGCCCGTCGTCGAGCTGCTCGGCGGCACGGCGCGGCCGATTCCGGCCTATGACAGCTATGGCGTGCTCGATGCCAAGGACGACGAGCGCACCTTGCGCGCCGCGCGCGACGAGCACGGCTTCCGCGCCATCAAGACCAAGGGCGGTCATGGCGATCTCGCGACCGACGAAGCGATGACCAAGGGCCTGCGCGCCCTGCTCGGCCCGGACATGGCGCTGATGCTCGACTTCAACCAGTCGCTCGATCCCGCTGAGGCGACACGTCGAATTACCAACCTTGCTGCCTACGACCTGACCTGGATCGAGGAGCCGGTGCCGCAGGAAAACCTCTCCGGCCATGCCCGGGTGCGCGAGCGCTCGGAGATCCCGATCCAGGCCGGCGAAAACTGGTGGTTTCCGCGCGGCTTTGCCGAGGCGATCGCCGCCGGCGCCTCCGACTTCATCATGCCCGACCTGATGAAGGTCGGCGGCATCACCGGCTGGCTCAACGTCGCGGGGCAAGCCGACGCCGCCTCGATCCCGATGTCGAGCCACATCCTGCCCGAGGCGAGCGCCCATGTGCTGGCAGTGACGCCGACGGCGCACTGGCTCGAGGTGCTGGACTTCGCCGGCGCCATTCTCGCCGAGCCGCTGCGGGTGGTGGATGGCAAGGTGACAGCCAAAGGTCCCGGCCTCGGCCTCGCCTGGAACGAGAGCGCGGTGGCGAAATATCAGGTGACGTGAGCACAGCCAAGAGCAGGACGCGCCGTCGCCGCCTCCCCCTCAACTGTCATCACCCGTACCCGCGACCGGGCGATCCGGTACGCCGAGACATCGGTGGCTAAATCGATAGGCCGCGGCGTACTGGATGCCCGCCTTCGCGGGCATGACAGCGTGGTTGAGGCGACGACTCGCCCCTAATCAATACTCGACGCCGAACCGGTCATAGAGCCGCCGGAACACCGCAGGCAAGGTCTCCGTCAGATCCTCCGCGATCAGCCCCGGTCCCGCCTCGTTGCCCGCCTCGCCATGCATCCAGACGCCGATGCAGGCGGCCTCGAACGCCGGCACACCCTGCGCCAGCAAGCCGGCGATGATGCCGGCGAGCACGTCGCCGGCGCCGGCGGTGGCGAGCCAGGGCGGCGCGTTGGCGGCGATCGCGGCGCGGCCGTCGGGCGCGGCCACCGTCGTGTCGGCGCCCTTCAACAGCACCACGGCGCCGCAGCGCACGGCCGCCGCGCGGACGCGCTCCAGCTTGGAGCGGCCGGGATGCTTGTTGCTGAGATCCGAGAACAGCCGCGGGAATTCGCCCTCGTGCGGCGTCAGCACGATCTGCGCCTCGGTCATCGCCCTGATCTGCTCGAACAACCGCTCCGGCGCATCGGCGAAGCTCGTCAATGCGTCGGCATCGAGCACGAGATGACGCTGCGCCGACAGCGCGGTGAAGACGAGGTCGCGCGTGCGCTCGCTGACGCCCGTTCCGGGCCCGATGATGCAGGTGTTGTAGCGCTTGTCGCCGAGCAGCTCGCCGAACTCGATCGCGGTGTCGGCGGCGCGCACCATCACCGCCGTCAGCGCCGCAGCATTGACCGCCAGCGCATCGCGCGGCGAGGCCAGCGTGACCAGGCCGG
The DNA here is from genome assembly GCF_051168375.1 of Bradyrhizobium sp. HKCCYLRH1034. Taxonomy (NCBI): domain Bacteria; kingdom Pseudomonadati; phylum Pseudomonadota; class Alphaproteobacteria; order Hyphomicrobiales; family Nitrobacteraceae; genus Bradyrhizobium; species Bradyrhizobium sp. HKCCYLRH1034. The sequence goes on from NZ_JBNPUW010000007.1 coordinate 432,839, forward strand.
CGCCCGCCCGCAATGCGGCCCGCACGGCCATCCGCGCCGCGCCCGTGGCGGTGACGTCGCCGGACATCGCCAGCACGTGCCCGCGGGCGTATTTGTGGCCGTCGATGCGTGGCACCGGAAAATGGCCCTGCCACAGCTCGGGATCGTTCTCGAAGGCCTGCGGCCTGATCTCGGCGAGCACCTGGGGATCGATGCCGATGTCGGCGAGCCGGACGCGCCCGCAATGCTGGCGGCCCGGCAGCAGCAGGTGCGCCGGCTTCTTGCGGAAGAAGGTCACCGTCTCGGTGGCGCGGACCGCGATGCCCATCACCGCGGCCGTGGTGCCGTTGATGCCGCTCGGCAGGTCGACGGCGAGCACCGGCGCGCCATTGCCGTTGATCGCTGCGATGACGTCATGGGGCTCGCCGGTGACGGGCCGGCTGAGACCTGCGCCGAACAGCGCGTCGATGATCAGCGCCGGCTTGCCGATCGCCTGCGGCGTGAACGGCAGCACCGGAAACTTCCAGCCCTTGGCGGCGGAGGCCGCGTCGCCGTGCAGCGCGTCGCGCTCGCACATCAGGATGACCGACACGTCCCTGCCCTGCGCGGCGAGCTCGGCCGCGGCAACGAAGCCGTCGCCGCCATTGTTGCCCGGCCCACACACGACCACGATCGGCCCGGTCTCGACCAGGTCCATGGCCGCCTCGGCCACCGCCTGTCCGGCGCTCAGCATCAGCGAAAAGCCCGGCGTGCCGGCCGCGATGGTCAGCCGGTCGGCGCGCTCCATTTCGCCCGTGGTCAAGATGTCCATTACCGCTCTCGTCCCCAGCCGCCGTCTTGCGCCGGCTGCGTGATGTCGTCCCCGTCGCCTCGCAGCGGACGTCGGCGCCCCGTCCCTCGGAGCCGGTGCGGGCGAATCCCGCGCTCCCTATTGCCGCGGCAGCCCGCAACTTCCAAGGGCGCTGCACATCTGGCAAGACGCAACGAAACCCGGCACGTCGCCTTTTCCCTGGGCATTTCGGACAACGCGCGGCTCCGCCGTCAAGACCTGCACAATGTTTGATCTGTTTGCCTAATCTCAAGGCTCCGGTATTCTAGACGTTCCTTGAGGGAATCGTCGGGTGCTGGTGAAATGCCTGAATATCGGCTCCATTTGGGCCCGTTAACGACTTGGCATAGACCCTGCTTTTGTGGAGCCACTTCGGCACGGGGCAAGTCGGGCAATCAATCACCGGGCCTCCGCCGGAGAGTGTTGGGCCCGGTAACGAAATGATCGAACGACTTGCGCGTGGGCGCAGCCTGACGATGACCCACATGTTGTTTATAGCGGAATGCCCGGGAGGCGCTCAGTGAAGAAGATCGAAGCCATCATCAAGCCGTTCAAGCTCGACGAGGTGAAGGAGGCGCTTCAGGAGGTGGGACTTCAGGGCATCACCGTTACCGAAGCGAAGGGTTTCGGCCGGCAAAAAGGCCATGCCGAGCTCTACCGGGGCGCCGAATACATCGTTGATTTCCTGCCCAAGGTGAAGATCGAGATCGTGATCGGCGACGACCTGGTCGAGCGCGCGATCGAGGCGATCCGCCGCGCCGCCCAGACCGGCCGCATCGGCGACGGCAAGATCTTCGTGTCCAACATCGAGGAAGCCATCCGCATCCGAACCGGAGAATCCGGGCTGGACGCGATCTAGCCTGACCGGGGGGCCTCAACGGACCGTCCGCTCCGGGCCCCCCACGGAACGTTTGCTGCGCCAGCAGCCCCCACGGCAGCTCGAGTGTCCTCTGCGAGGCGCTTGCACGCGGCCGTTTTGCCGTTTCCGATGTTGTCTTGGCTCCCGCACGAGGCTATGGAGCATGACCCGCGGACGCCGTCCCGCGCCGGGCCGTGACGTTATAAGCCAAGAGGGGTATTCATGAAGACCGCCAAGGACGTCTTGAAAGCAATCAAGGACAATGACGTCAAATACGTCGACCTCCGCTTCACCGACCCGCGGGGCAAGTGGCAGCACGTCACCTTCGACGTCAGCATGATCGACGAAGACATTTTTGCCGAAGGCACGATGTTCGACGGCTCCTCGATCGCCGGCTGGAAGGCGATCAATGAATCCGACATGTGCCTGATGCCCGACCCGGTGACCGCGACGATCGATCCGTTCTTCGCCGAGACCACCATGATCATCACCTGCGACGTGCTCGAGCCGACCACCGGCGAGCCGTACAACCGCGACCCCCGCGGCATCGCCAAGAAGGCTGAGGCGATGGTGAAGTCGATGGGCGTGGGCGACACCGTGTTCGTCGGCCCCGAAGCCGAGTTCTTCGTATTCGACGACGTGCGCTACAGCTCGTCGCCGTACAACACCGGCTTCCGCCTGGACTCCTCGGAGCTGCCGACCAACTCCGACACCGAATATGAGGGCGGCAATCTCGGCCACCGCATCCGCACCAAGGCGGGCTATTTCCCGGTGCCGCCGCAGGACTCGGTGCAGGACATGCGCTCGGAGATGCTCGGCGCCATGGCGCGCATGGGCGTCAAGGTCGAGAAGCACCATCACGAAGTGGCGTCGGCCCAGCACGAGCTCGGCATGAAGTTCGACACGCTGACCTTGATGGCCGACCAGATGCAGATCTACAAATACTGCATCCATCAGGTCGCGCACATCTACGGCAAGACCGCCACCTTCATGCCGAAGCCGGTCTATGGCGACAACGGCTCGGGCATGCACGTCCACCAGTCGATCTGGAAGGACGGCAAGCCGGTGTTCGCGGGCAACAAGTACTCCGACCTGTCGGAGACCTGCCTGTCCTACATCGCCGGCATCATCAAGCACGCCAAGGCCATCAACGCCTTCACCAACCCGTCGACCAACTCCTACAAGCGTCTGGTCCCGGGCTATGAGGCGCCGGTGCTGCTCGCCTACTCCGCGCGCAACCGCTCGGCGTCCTGCCGCATCCCCTATACCTCGTCGCCGAAGGCCAAGCGCGTCGAGGTCCGCTTCCCCGATCCGCTCGCCAATCCCTATCTCGGCTTTGCCGCGATGCTGATGGCCGGCCTCGACGGCGTGAAGAACAAGCTCGATCCGGGCCCGGCGATGGACAAGGACCTCTACGACCTGCCGAAGGAGGAGCTGAAGCAGATCCCGACCGTCTGCGGCAGCTTGCGCGAGGCGCTCGAGAACCTCGACAAGGACCGCGCCTTCCTGAAGGCCGGCGGCGTGTTCGACGACGACTTCATCGACAGCTACATCGCGCTGAAGATGACCGAGGTCGAGCGCTTCGAAATGACCCCGCACCCGGTCGAATTCGACATGTACTACTCGGGCTGACAGCCCGATTGATCGGCGGATGACGACACCAGGGCGCCCCTCACGGGGCGCCCTTTTCATTGGTGTCGCAGTGCCGTGCTGCGAATGCCAAGGCCGGCATGAGCGCCAGAACGGCGGTACGACATTCCTCCCAATGACGAATAGGGACAGGCGCAAGGAATAGATCGGGCCGGAATGAGTTTCTATCCCTGTGATCCACATGCATTGGGAGATTTCGAATGACCAGGCTTTCGATCTCGCGCCTCTTCCTGACCGCCGCAATCTCACTCGCGGCGATCTCGTCCGCCAGCGCGGCGCCTCCAACCAAGAGCGGCAGCAGCACGAAGGGTGACATCCTCACCGACAACAAGGGCATGACGCTCTACACGTTCGACAAGGACGTCGACGGCAAATCAGCCTGCAACGGTCCCTGCGCGACCAACTGGCCGGTCCTGAAAGCCGAAGCCAGCGACAAGGCCGACGCCAACTACACCATCATCACCCGGGACGACGGCTCCAGGCAGTGGGCTTACAAGGGCAAGCCGCTCTACACCTTCGCCAAGGATCAGAAGCCCGGCGACATCACAGGCGACGGCTTCCTGAACAACGCCTGGCATCTCGCAAAGCCCTGAGCGGAGCTGCGCTCTCGCCACGCGCGGGACGAACTGCACGGATTGGGCTTGGCCGTAGGAGACGGCCGCTCTCGGAGAATCCGCCGGACGCGCCTGCGACCGGCGCCCATTGACGAGCGCTGCGTTGTCGTGGCTATCGAGAAACGCGGCAAGCTTTCCTGATGGAGATCTTGCCGCACCACCCCTGCCCCCAGCGCCCTTCACCGGGCGCCTTTTGTTGGTGGCTGCTCATCTACGATGATCCAACGGGACTCGTCCTTCGAGACGCTCGGCTATCGCCAAGCTCCTTAAGGATGAGGAGATGGAGGTCGCGCGAGGCCGCGGTTTCTCCTCATGGTGAGGAGGCGCGCGCCCATGAGTCAATGAGATCATCCGACAGAAGTGCGCGCCGTCTCGAACCATGAGGCCCGAGGGCGCATTCAGCCGCTATTTCTCGGGAAACCTCACCACGATCTGCTCGACCACCGGTCCCCATTTGCGCAACTCCGCCTTGTCGGATGCGATGCGATCACCGATCGGGTTTCCCTCGTGGTCGTCACTGCCGAAGCGAACGCTGACGGAGCATCCACCCGGCAAAGGACGGCTCAGCGTGCCGCCTTTCCAGTCGACAACGAAGCCGCCACCATCGGTGAAGAACTCGCGGATCAGAAACGGCCTGCCATTGATCTTCTGCACCTCGGCCAAAGTGGAGCCGAGCGTCACGCCGGCAACGTTCCAATGACTCGTCTTGGAGTCGATCAAGGTGAGACGTGACACCCGCCGCATCGTCTCGTCAGCAAAGCCGATCTCGATACGCCAGTCCGGCACTTTTGGCGACAGCACGACGCCTTGATAGGTGATGTCCTCCACCCCGGTGAACAACTGGTCGTCTACCACCGCCTCCTGGCCGTAGCGCTGCATCAGGCTCTTGGCGGAGTCCGTGACCGACACCGGCGAGGTGCAGGTGATCGGCCCATCGGCAGGCGGCGCGGTCTGTGCCCATGCCGGCGCAGCCAGAAGCATCAACAACAAGCTCGTTCGGCGCATGCTCATCCCGGTCAGTCCTGCGACTATGAAGCCATCACTTCGCGGCGAAATTGATGCCGATCTCGGTGACGACGGGCGCGAATTTCACCAGCGCCGGATTGTCGGACGACACCTTCACGCCATCGCCCGAGAGCGCTCGCGGTGGGTCCTTGTCCTTGCCGAAGCGCACGGTGATCGAGCAGCCGCCCGGCAGGATGCGTCCCAGCGCGCCGTTCTTGAAGTCGGTGACGAAGCCGCCATAGTCCCAGCCGAAGCCGCTCACGACGAACGACTTGCCATTGGCCTTCTGGACCTCGACGAGGCTGGCCCCGATGGTGATGCCGGCCACGCTCCAGCGGCTCGTCTTGGCCGTATCGCGCAAGGTGAGCCCGGACACCGTCGCGACCTTATCGTCGATGAAGCCGACCTCGATGCGCCGGTCCATCGCCCGCGGAAACAGCACGAGGCCCTTGTAGGTCTCGCCCTCGGCGCCCGGCAGATCCTGAACCACGGCCTCGTCGCCATAGCGCTGCTTGAGGCTGTTTGCCGAATCGGTGGCCGCGACCGGCGACGAGCAGGTGATCGGGCCTTCCATCGGCGGCGTGCCTTGGGCCAAGGCCGGAGCGGCGAGGAGCACAATGGCGACAGTCAGGACGTGGCGCATCACGGATTCCTTGTGACGAGCTCACGATGAGCCGTCTCTGCAGCTTCGTCTGCCGTTTTGGAAACCCGGTTCAGCCCCGACGTCAGGATGACAGCTGCCGCTTCCTCACCGCCTCACCGAACGCCTCGAACAGCTTGCGATTGATCGGGTTCTTCTGCGGGTCATATTCGGCATGCCATTGCACGCCGAGCGCAAAGGATGGCGCGTCCGCGATGCGGATGGCCTCGATGGTGCCGTCCTCGGCGATGCCCTCGATCACGACGCGGTCGCCCGGCTCCAGGATGCCCTGACCATGCAGCGAATTGACCTTGATGCTGTCGCAACCGAGGATGCTGGCGAAGGCACCGCCCGGCGCGAGCCGCACCTCGTGGCGATCGGCGAACACGACGTTGGGATCGGGATGGATCTCGCCGTTCTCCAGCCTCGGCATGCGGTGGTTCATGCGGCCGGGAATTTCGCGAATCTCCGGATGCAGCGAGCCGCCGAAGGCGACGTTCATCTCCTGCAAGCCGCGGCAGATGCCGAACAGCGGGATGCCTCTGGAGACGCAGGCTTCCGACAGCTGCAGCGCGACCTCGTCGCGATGGACGTCGTAGGGCTCGTGCTTGAGGCTCGGCTCGGTGTTGAAGCGGGTCGGGTGCACGTTGGCGCGGGCGCCGGTCAGCACCACGCCGTCGACGACATCGAGCAGCGCGGCGATGTCGGTGATCTCGGGAACGCCGGCAAACATCAGCGGTAGCGCGCCCGCGACCTCGGCCACGGCGCTCAGGTTGCGCTCGCCCACCATCTGCACGGTGAACCTGTTCTCGACGCGATGGCTGTTGCCGATCACGCCGACCACCGGACGTTTCATTGTTTTTGTTTCTCTCCCCTCTTATGTGGCCGTTGGCGGCCGCGTCCGCCAGTGTGGCAGGCACAAATCATGCCTGCGTCGCACGGCAGGATCAACATATGGCCACGCGGGTCCCCAATGCCAATTCCGACACCCCCGCAAGCGTCCTGCAGCACCCCGCTTCCCCAAGCCTGTGCTTGATCCGCCAGCCGTTTTCGCCAATGTGTGGGGGCCGATCAGCACAGAGGATGCCTCATGACCGCCCCCGCCGACCCACGCCTCCAGGCCCGCAGCGACCTGGCCTGGGCCATTGCCGTGGGCGGCATCGGGGTAACCCTGTTCATGGCCGGCATGGCCTTCACCTGGTATTACGCGGCTGCGATCTTCCTGTTGTTCGCGGGCATGCTGCTCGGCGTCGCGCTCAACGCGATGACCAGCCTGCTCGGCCGCGTCCTGCCCTGGCCGCATCCGGCGCGGCTCGTCATCGTCTGCCTGGCGCTCGCGGCCGTGCTCGTCGGCATCGTCTTCCTCGGCGGCACCACCATCGCGGACCAGGCCAAGGTGCTGAGCGATACGATCAAGTCGCAGCTCGGCAACATCAAGGGCTTCCTCGACCGCAACGGCATCGACACCAGCTTCTTCGACTTCAACGCCGCGAGCACGGCCACTGCCGCGCCTGATGGCGGCTCGACCACACCGACCCAGACGCCGTCCCATGGCCTGCCGGGCGGCCTGCCCTCGCCGAGCGCGCTGGCCTCCTCCGGCGGCGCCATCGTCAGCCAGACCTTCAAGCTGCTGCTCGGCACCGTCAGCGCCGTCGGCAACTTCTTCATCGTGCTGTTCCTGGGATTGGCCTTCGCGGCCCAGCCGGCGGTCTACCGCAGCGGATTGCTTTTCCTGGCGCCGGCGAAGTACCGGGACCAGGCCACCGTGATCGTGGACCGCATCAGCTACACGCTGGAACGCTGGCTGATCGCCCAGATCACGACGATGTTCGCAGTCTTCCTCGTCACCTGGATCGGCCTCGCCATCATCGGCGTGCAGAGCTCGTTCATCCTGGGCATCCAGGCCGGCCTGCTGGCGTTCATTCCGACCGTCGGCGCGATCATCGCCGGCGTCATCGTGGTGCTGGCGAGCCTCGCCTCCGGCTGGGTCGCTGCGGTCAGCGCCTTCGTGCTGTTCCTCGGCGTGCACGCGATGGAGAGCTACGTGCTGACGCCGCTGATCCAGCGCCAGGCGCTGGACATCCCGCCGGCCACGCTGTTTGCGTTCCAGATCCTGCTCGGCATCGTGTTCGGCGTCTGGGGCCTGACCCTGGCGCTGCCGCTGATGGCGATCGCCAAGGTCATGATCGACTATTTCAAGAGCGACCGCCGCACCGAGGACGCCGCGGCCGCGATCTGAGGCCCGGTCAGAGCCCGCTCAGCCGGCCGGCATCGCGGTCTCGACCAGCTTGGCCCAATAGCTGATGCCGTGCGGGATCACGTCGTCGTTGAAATCATATTCCGGGTGATGCACGCCGGCCCCATCGCCGATGCCCATGAAGACGAACGCGCCGGGCCGCGCCTGCAGCATGTAGGCGAAGTCCTCGCCGCCGAGCCGGGGCGGCATGTCGGTGATGACCTGTTCCGGCCCGACGACGCTGCGCGCCACGTCGGCCGCGAACGCAGTCTGCTCCGCATGGTTGATGACGACCGGATAGCCCCATTCGTAGTCGATCTCCGCCTCCACGCCCATGCCGCTCGCGAGCGCCGTCACCAGGCCCTTGAAGCGTTCGTCCATCAAGCGGCGGATGTCCTCATCGAGCGTGCGCACGGTGCCGCCAATGACAGCGGTCTGCGGAATGATGTTGTCGGCGGTCGTCCCCGCGTGAAAGCGCGTGATCGACAGCACCGCGCTTTCGACCGGATCGACGTTGCGCGCCACGATCGTCTGCAGCGCGGTCACGATCTGCGCGCCGGCGATGATCGGATCGACGCATTTGTTCGGCCGCGCGGCGTGGCCGCCGAGGCCCTTCAGACGCACCTCGAAGGTGTCGGCCGCGGCCATCACCGCGCCGGTGCGCGTCGCGACCGTTCCGAGCGGCAGGCCCGGCGCATTGTGCAGGCCGTAGACCTCCTCGATGCCGAAGCGCTCCATCAGGCCATCCTCGACCATCGCACGGCCACCGGCCCCACCCTCCTCGGCTGGCTGGAAGATGACGATGGCCGTGCCGGCGAAGTTGCGCGTCTCGGCGAGATAGCGCGCCGCGCCCAGCAGCATCGCGGTGTGGCCGTCATGGCCGCAGGCGTGCATCTTGCCGGGAATGGTGGACTTGTGCGGGATGTCGCTGACCTCCTGCAGCGGCAGCGCGTCCATGTCGGCGCGCAGGCCGATCACCCGCGGCGACGACTCGCGGCCGCGGATGACGCCGACGACGCCGGTCCGGCCGATGCCGGTGACGACCTCGTCGACACCGAACGAGGTCAAGAGCTCGGCGACGCGCCCGGCCGTCCGATGCACCTCATATTGGAGCTCGGGATGCTGGTGGAAATCGCGGCGCCAGACCTTGGCGTCTTCCGCCAGCTCGGCGGCGCGGTTGATGATCGGCATGACGGAGTTCCAGAAAATGGGGAGCGCGTCATGGCGACGCGCATGTCATCTCATTGCATGTCGGGCCACGGCAAAAGACAAGCGCTATCAGCACATGCAATGCTGCACGGGCTGCATTGCCGCGGCGACGCGGCCGCGCGAAACGCCTGAGCTGATCCTGCTTATGATCGAAGGCCGCGCAGCTCGCGCGCGAGGTTGGCCCGCGCCTTCTGGTCGAGCGCAGCGGCAAAGCCCGCATCCGGATAGATCACGGGGCGCCGCGCGAACCGCTCCAGCACCGCCGCGCGCCCGGCGCGGTAGGCGTCGTCCGGCACATCAGCATATTCGCGCCGGATCGCATCCGCATAGGCGTCGTAGCTGGCCTCGTCGGCGCCGAGAATGGCGAGATCGATCGAGACGAGCAGCGCGCCCAGCCGATCGTCGGGCGCGACATCGTGCGTCCGGGTCAGCCGGATCAGGCGTCCGACCTCGTCGCGCAGCTCGGGCGCGACGTGACGCTCGGCAAGGATGGCGCTCTGCTCCTCATTGTCGGACCGCGTGGGATCATACACGGCGTCGTGCCACCAGATCGCCAGCGTCAGGATCTCGCGCTCGCGGACGCTGAGGTCCGCGACGCGATCGAGCTGGTCCAGGCAATCCTGGACGTGGCGAAGATCGTGGTAGTGCCGTCCCCCGGCAGAGTAGGCTTCGACCAGATCGTCATGCGTCATGTTGTGTTCCGTGGCGGAGCAGCGCTGACGCGCGGCCTCAGCCGGCCGAGGTCAGCACCGTCTCGGTGTGCTCGACATCCGGAGGATTGGCAAAATACTGCCCGACCAGGCCACGCCATTCGGTGAAGTTCTCCGAGCCGCGGAAATCGACCGTGTGGTTCTCGAGCGTTTCCCACTTCACCATCAGGCGGTAGCGCTGCGGCTTCTCGATCGATTTGTGCAGCTCGAAGCCGTGAAAGCCCTTGGAGCGGCCGAAGGCGGCGCGTGCTTTCGCGACCGCGGCCTCGAAATCCTTCTCCGTGCCCGGCTTGACGTCGATCTGGGCGATTTCCGTGATCATGTTCTGTCGGCCTCCCCTGGTGTGGGCCGCTTGTCTAGCCCAGACCTCGGGAGAGCGAAAGCCGCACCTCAGCTGGACAACACCGCCTCTCCCGACTGCGGCAGGCTGGCAGCCGCGGCAGCGCGCTGGCGGCGGTAGCGGTCGAGCGACAGCGGCAGCTCCGCCGAGGCCTCGACCCGGTTGCGACCGGAGCGCTTGGCCTTGTAGAGCGCGGTATCGGCGGCCGCGAGCAGCACGTCGAGATCGGTCCCGCCCGGCCCGCCGGCAACGCCGATGCTGACGGTGGTATCGACCGGCTTGTCCTCGCACACCACGCCGGAGGCCGCGAACGCCTCGCGGACACGCTCGGCGGCGACCATGGCCTCTTCGATGGAACAGGGCAGAAGTGCTGCGAACTCCTCGCCGCCGATCCGGCCCGAGAGATCGGTGAGGCGCAGATTGTTGACCACGACGTTTGCGAACAGCTTCAGGACCTCGTCGCCCTCGGCGTGACCGAAGCGGTCGTTGATCGACTTGAAATGATCGATGTCGAAGATCAGCACGCTGACCGGGCGCTGCTCGCGCGCCTCGCGCTCGATCAGCTGCGCGCAGGACTCGGCAAAGCCGCGGCGGTTGAGCAGGCCCGTCAGCGGGTCGGTGGTCGCCGCGCGCTTGTGGGCGCTGACGATTCGCTCCGACACCAGCATGAAGATCACGAACACGGTGCCGACCGCATAGAGCACGAGTTCGATCGAGAAGATCGTGACCCAGGCCGCGGCGAAGGCGCCGTCGGAATCGCGCAGCATGTTGCCGAGCAGGATCGGCAGCATCAGCACGAAGCCGTGCATCACCGGCACGATCAGCGCCGGCCAGCGCTTGTGCAAGGTCCGCCGCCTCTCCTGCCACAGCTCGGCCGCGGTCAGCATGGCGTAGATCACGACGATCGCGGCGCCGATCGTCAGCCGCAGCGCCTGCGCCGACGCATCGAGCAGCATGCCGCTGGCGATCCAGACCGTCGCGCCGAGCACGAGCCCGGGCACGCTCGCCGGCTTGCCGTGGAACACGCGCGCGGCGTTCCACACCATGGCGGTGGCGATCAGGCCGATGGAGCTCAGGAACAGCGACACCACCTCGCCGTAGAGCTCGCCGATCAAGGTCCACAGCGCGATCGCGACCGCGCCGAGGACGTAGGCCGCGCCCCACCAGCGCAGCGCCGGCGTGTTCTCCTGCCGGCCGAAGTGGAGCAACATAGCGCCAAGCAGCGCTGCGACCATGGTCGCTACGATGTCGAGCGTCATGCTATCAAGCGCCATCGATCACCTCGGTTGCTGCGGCGGCGCGGGAATTCAGGGTTAGCGCGGCCTTATCGCGATCAACCTAGCGGGCGGTTTGTTGGAAAGAGGTTTGCCTGGGATACCAAGTTTTCTCGAAAAGCTCGGCACAACTCGTCAGCAAATTGCTGCGCAAGAAATCTGCAAACAGGATTCAAAAATGCCGGGGCAATCCGCGCGACCGCCCGCCCTGATTGTACACGGCACAGCGTCATTCATTGATAGTTGTGCGCCCCATCGTGCGGAATCAATGGTTTCCCGTCCTGCGGCGAACACTCATCGAAACGATAAGAAACCTTCTCAAATTTGAGATCATCTCTCCCTAACACGTCCCGACCGCGGCGCGATCCGCCGCTCGAGGTGGGGACAAGGATGTCTTTCGAAGACGATTCATCGAACAACAAGCCGGCCGCAGGCGATCATCCGGCGCGTGATCCGCAGCCGGCGCAGGGCGTCGATCGCCGCACCCTGCTGCGCAATGCCATGGGCGTCTCGGCGCTCGGCCTCGGCGCCAGCCTGCTGCCCGGCCAGGCGGCGCACGCGCATTGGCGCATGCACCATCACCATCGTCACGTCACGACCAGCTTCGCGCTCGCCGTCCTTCCCGATACGCAGTTCTACTCGCGCTATGCGACGTCAGAAGAAGGCCAGTCCTATCAGCGCCAATATGGCAGCACGCCCTACCCCGCGCAGACGCAGTTCATCGTCGACAACGCCGCGAAGTACCACATCCCGTTCACGATCCACCTCGGCGACGTCGTCGACCAGTCCAAGCATCCGCAGCAATGGGCGGTCGCCGATGCCGCGATGAAGCTGCTGGAAAATGCCGGCCGGCCCTATTCGGTGCTCGCGGGCAATCACGACGTGCTGTCGGCGCTGGAGTTCGAGAGCGCGGCGAGCCAGGGCGCGGGCACCGATGCGCAGCGCGGCGCGTCCGAGCCTTATCTCACATGGTTTCCGGCGAGCCGCGCGGCGAAGCAGCGGACCTTCCTGGAGCGCCATCCGAGCGGCTGGCACGAGGCGCATGTGTTCCACGCCTGCGGCGTCAGCTTCATGGTGCTGTCGCTGTCGTGGCGCGCCTCGGACGATGCCATCGCCTGGGCGCGCAGCATGATCGCGCGGCATCCGATGCTGCCGGTGATCCTCGCCAACCATCAGCTTCTGAACATCGCCAATGACGGCACGAGCCCGCTCGAGGTCGCCTACGGCCAGTACCTGTGGGAGAAGCTGATCCGCAGCAACGACCAGATCTTCATGACCCTGAACGGCCACTATCACGGTGGCGCGCTGCTGACGAAGATCAACGACTTCCATAACCCCGTCCATCAGATGGTGGTCGACTATCAGATGGCCTATCAGGGCGGCAACGGCCTGATGCGGCTGTACGAGTTCGACTTCACGGCCAACAAGATCGACGTCGCCTCGTTCTCGCCCTGGGTGGTCGAGAAGCCGAAGGACAGCCTGAAGCAGTTCGACCGCGCCTGGCTGTCCGAGGACAATCACGCGTTCTCGATTCCCGTCGACTTCCGCCGGCGTTTTTCACGCTTCACCAATTTCTGCCATCTGCCGGCCTTCGCCGGCACGCCGATCCTGCCGCGCCTCAAGCAGGATCTCTACGTCAACTACACCGAGGCGCCCGAACCGGTGGTGGTGCCGCCCGCGAACGAGCAGGACTATCCGCTCGTGGCCGAGACCGTTGCGCATTGGCGGATCACGTCGTCGGCGATCGGCAAGGCCGTGGCCGCCGGCACCGCGCTGTCGGACCTCACCGCCGCCAACCCGATGCAGCGCGCCACGCTGGCGGGTGCCGCCCAGGTCGCCGACGTCGTCTTCACAGCCGACAAGCATCGCCTGTCGTCGGCGCCGGGCAGCGTGCAGTTCCTCAACACGACCAAGCAGGGCGCCGGCCGCTTCAGCTGGTTCACGACCGCGGCCAACGCGCCGATCAACGCGGCAACGTTCGCATCCGGCTACACCGTCGAAGCCTTCATCAAGATCGATCCGAACTGGAAGGCCGCCGACCACGCCTGGTGCAACATCCTGACCCGCTTCGGCAACCGCGGCTGGCTGCCGGGCTATGCCGGCGGCGATCCGGAGTCACCGCCGATCCTGTTCGCCATCTCCAACCTGCGCGAGGTGCAGTGGGAGGTCGTGCCGTCGAGTTCGACCCGGCAGCCGCAGACCGACTGGTCCGGCGAGATCATGCTCGACACCTGGTATCACCTCGCGATCGTCAACGATCCCGCCGACAATTCGACCGTGCTCTACATCGAGGGCGCGCCGGTCGTGCGCAGCGTCATCGGCGGCAACGGCATCGCCTCGACGGCGGCGTCGCAGCCCTGGGCACTCGGCTGCGGCTGGTGGGACCGCGCCCCGTCGGACGGCTTCATCGGCAGCATCGGCGAGGTCCGCGTGGTGTCGAAACCGCTGGCGCCGAGCCAATGGCTGACCGCGCGCCGCGCCAGCGCCTGACCCGCGCAAGCCTGCGTCAAAAGCAAAACGGGCGCCCGCGAGGGCGCCCGTTCGTATTTGAAGCTGATGGATCCGGACGGAGCCGGAGCCAGGCGATCAGCGCTTCGAGAACTGGAAGGAGCGGCGGGCCTTGGCCTTGCCGTACTTCTTACGCTCGACGACGCGCGAGTCGCGGGTCAGGAAGCCGCCCTTCTTGAGGACGCCGCGCAGCTCCGGCTCGAAATTCGTCAGCGCCTTGGACAGGCCGTGACGGACCGCACCGGCCTGGCCGGACAGGCCGCCGCCGGCGACCGTGCAGATCACGTCGTACTGGCCCTTGCGGGCAGCGACGACCATCGGCTGCTCGATCATCATGCGCAGCACCGGACGGGCGAAGTAGACCTCGATGTCGCGGGTGTTGACGGTGACCTTGCCGGAGCCCGGCTTGATCCAGACGCGGGCGACCGCGTCCTTGCGCTTGCCGGTGGCATAGGCGCGGCCGAACTTGTCGACCTTCTTCTCATACTTCGGAGCGTCGGGAGCCGTGACGGCCCCCTTGAGCTGCGACAGCTGATCGAGAGACTGGATGCTTTCGGCCATCTTATGCGGCCCTCGTGTTCTTGCGGTTCAACTTGGCGATGTCGATCTTCTCGGGGTTCTGCGCTTCGTGCGGATGATCGGGTCCGCCATAGACACGCAGATTGCCCATCTGCACGCGGCCGAGCGGCCCGCGCGGGATCATGCGCTCGATGGCCTTCTCGATCACGCGCTCGGGGAAGCGGCCCTCGAGGATCTGGCGCGCGGTGCGCTCCTTGACGTGGCCGACATAGCCGGTGTGCTTGTAGTACACCTTCTGCTCGCGCTTGCGGCCGGTCAGCACGGCGTGCGCGGCATTGACGATGATGACGTTGTCGCCGCAGTCGACGTGCGGCGTGTAGATCGGGAGGTGCTTGCCGCGCAGCCGCATGGCGACCAGCGTGGCGAGACGGCCGACGACCAGACCCTTGGCGTCGATCACGACCCACTTCTTCTGGACCTCGGCCGGCTTTGCCGAAAAGGTTTTCATGAGAGATATCCGTGACAGGGAGAATGCGGCGCGGGTGACGCACCGAACTGGTCGCAGCTTCTAGAGAAGCGGCCTGCATTCGTCAACGCCATCGGCGTCAAATTAATGCAACAAAAACAGTAGCTTGCAAATATGGTGCAATAATACCCTCGAAAACCCTACGCATTCGGAATGGAATAGGTCGCCGTGACATGGGCGATCGGATCGGGCGATTCCCCTGACAGCAGCGTGACTTCGCCGACCGCGAGCCGCTTGCCGAGCTTGAGCAGCCGCGCCTCCGCCAGCACATCGGCGCCGGCCGCGCCCTTGCGCAGGAAGTTGATGTTGAGATTCGTGGTCACCGCAAGACCGACCGGACCGATCGCCGACAAGAGCACCACGTACATCGCGAAATCGGCCAGCGCCATCAATGTCGGCCCGGAGACGGTGCCGCCGGGGCGCAACATGCGCTCATTGAAGCGCTGGCGCATCCGGCAGCTCTTGCCGTCGGCGCTCTCGATCGAAATGTCACCGCCGGTGCGGAACGCCTGGGGAAATTCCGCGTGCAGGAACGTTTCCAGCTCCGCGATGGTCATCTTCGCCGTCATCTCTCCCCCTGCTCTCGTCGTTGCTCATCTGTTACATTAGCTGCATCGATGCGCCCATATGGAAATCGCAATGTCCGTCCCTGCCCTCGCCGACGCCGCCGATACGCCGATTCTGTTGCGCGAGATGGCGGGCCCCGTCGCCGTGCTCACGCTCAACCGCCCGGCACAGCGCAACAGCCTGTCGGAGCCGCTGATCGCAGAGCTGCATCGGGCCCTGGCCGAGATCGGCGCCGACAAGGCCGTGCGCGCCGTGGTGATCGCAGCGAATGGCCCTGCGTTCTGCGCCGGCCATGACCTCAAGGAACTCACCGCGCATCGCAGCGAGGCCGACCGCGGCCGCGCCTTCTTCGCCCGGCTGATGAACGCCTGCAGCGCGATGATGCAGGCGATCGTGCATCTGCCCAAGCCGGTTGTCGCGTCCGTGCAGGGCATCGCCACCGCCGCCGGCTGTCAACTGGTCGCGAGCTGCGATCTCGCCGTCGCCTCCGAGCGCGCCTCGTTCGCCACGCCCGGCGTCGACATCGGCCTGTTCTGCTCGACGCCGATGGTGGCGCTGTCGCGCAACGTACCCCGCAAGCAGGCGATGGAGATGCTGCTGACCGGCGAGCCGGTTCCCGCTGTCCGCGCCCGCGAATTGGGCCTCGTCAACCGCGTGGTCACGGCCGGCACGGAACGCGACACCGCGATTGCGCTGGCACAACAAGTGGCGCGCAAATCGGCCTATACGATCAAGCTCGGCAAGGAGGCATTCTACCGCCAGGCCGAGATGAGCCTTGCCGACGCCTATCGCTATGCGGCAGAGGTGATGACGCAGAACATGCTCGCCCGCGACGCCGAGGAAGGCATCGGCGCCTTCATCGAGAAGCGGACGCCGAATTGGCGGGACGAGTGAAGCTCGCCCTGCTCTCTCCTTCGTCATTGCGAGCGCAGCGAAGCAATCCAGAGTCCCGCTCGAGCCCCTGGATTGCTTCGTCGCAAGTGCTCCTCGCAATGACAGAAACTGAAACTGGCTCGTCATTCCGGGGCGCCCGGAGGGCGAGCCCGGAATCCATAACCACGATCGGGAGTATGGATTCCGGGCTCGTGCTGCGCACGCCCCGGAATGACAATAACTAATAGAAGCGTCCCGCCATGAATCACGACACCTATCCCGACGACTACATCCGCGGCATTCTCAACGGCGTGAAGGTGATCGCGATGGTCGGCGCCTCGCCGTCGGAGATCCGGCCGAGCTTCTTCGCCTTCAAATATCTGGTGCAGCGCGGCTACGACATGATCCCGGTGAACCCCGGCCATGTCGGCAAGAGCCTGATGGGCCGCCCCTTCGTCGCCTCGCTCGCCGACATTGGCCGCCCGCTCGACATGGTCGACATCTTCCGGAGCTCGCAGCACATCATGCCCGTCGTCGACGAGGCGCTGAAGCTCTCACCTTTGCCGAAGGTGATCTGGATGCAGCTCGGCGCGCGTGACGATGCGGCGGCCGAAAAGGCCGAGGCCGCTGGACTGAAGGTCGTGATGAACCGCTGCCCCAAGATCGAATATGGCCGGCTGTCGTCGGAGATCTCCTGGATGGGCGTCAACTCGCGCACCATCAGCGCCAAGCGCGCGCCGATCCCGACGCAAGGCATGCGGCTGTCGCTGAACCGTACCAGCGTCGGCGGCGGCACGACGGCCGCGGCCGACCGCGCCGCGAAGGACAGAAGCGATCCCGCCTGACGCATCTGCGAAAGGAACGTGTCGCGACGACGGCGCGACACAGCAGCGCATTTCAAATCGGAGCGATCGGCGCCGGCAGCCTTGACGCCATCCTGGCCGCTGGCAAATGTCCTCCGCCGGGATGACGCGGAGGCGCACGATGCGCGCTATCGACACCGTCTCCCATCATCGATCCCTGCGCCAGCCGGCGCCGGCGCGCAACGGATCAAGCCAAGAGGAAACACCATGACCGAACGTCCCCCGGGATTTGCCACCCTTGCCATTCACGCCGGCGCCCAGCCCG
This sequence comes from Bradyrhizobium sp. HKCCYLRH1034, assembly GCF_051168375.1. Lineage (NCBI taxonomy): Bacteria > Pseudomonadati > Pseudomonadota > Alphaproteobacteria > Hyphomicrobiales > Nitrobacteraceae > Bradyrhizobium > Bradyrhizobium sp. HKCCYLRH1034. The sequence continues at coordinate 450,305 of NZ_JBNPUW010000007.1, forward strand.
ACCCGACCACCGGCGCGCGGGCGACGCCGATCTACCAGACCACGTCGTTCGTGTTCAACGATGCCGACCACGCCGCCTCGCTGTTCGGGCTGCAGGCATTCGGCAACATCTACACCCGCATCGGCAACCCGACCAACGCCGTGCTGGAGGAGCGCGTCGCCGCGCTCGAGGGCGGCACCGCCGCGCTTGCCGTTGCCTCAGGCCATGCCGCGCAGGTCGTGGCACTGCAGCAGTTGCTGTCCCCCGGCGACGAGTTCATCGCCGCGCGAAAACTCTATGGCGGCTCGATCAACCAGTTCACGCATTCGTTCAAGAGCTTTGGCTGGAACGTGGTGTGGGCCGACACCGATGACGTCGCGAGCTTCGAGGCGGCGGTGAGCCCACGCACCAAGGCTGTATTCATCGAGTCGATCGCCAATCCCGGCGGCACCATCACCGACATCGAGGCGGTCGCGCAGGTGGCGCGCAAGGCGGGCGTGCCGCTGATCGTCGACAACACCTTGGCTTCGCCCTACCTGATCCGCCCGATCGATCACGGCGCCGACATCGTGCTGCACTCGCTGACCAAGTTCTTGGGCGGCCACGGCAACTCGATCGGCGGCGTCATCGTCGATGCCGGCACCTTCGACTGGGCCGGCAGTGGCGATAAATATCCGATGCTGACGCAGCCGCGACCGGAATATCACGGCATCCGGCTGCACGAGACGTTCGGCAATTTCGCCTTCGCGATCGCCTGCCGCGTGCTGGGCCTGCGTGATCTCGGACCGGCGTTGTCGCCATTCAACGCCTTCATGATCCTGACCGGCATCGAGACCCTGCCGCTGCGCATGCAGAAGCACTGCGACAATGCCAAGGCGGTCGCCGAATATCTCAGCAAGCATCCCGGCGTGGCCTCGGTGAACTACGCCGGCCTGCCCGAGGACAAGTATTACACGCTCGCCCGCAAATACTGCCCGAAGGGCGCCGGCGCCGTGTTCACCTTCTCGCTCAAGGGCGGCTACGACGCCGGCGTCAAGCTGGTGTCGAACCTGAAGCTGTTCTCGCATCTCGCCAATGTCGGCGACACCCGCTCGCTGGTGATCCACCCGGCCTCGACCACGCACAGCCAGCTCGACGACGCCGCGAAGATCAAGGCCGGCGCCGGCCCCGACATCGTCCGCATCTCCGTCGGCATCGAGGACAAGGAAGACCTGATCGCCGACCTCGAGCAGGCGCTGAGCGCGTAAGGCGCGTTTCGCTCCACGGATCGCGCCGCGCGTCGACATGCGGCATGACGAGCGCATCTCTCGCCACGTCATGGCCGGGCTTGTCCCGGCCATTCATGTCTTTGCCCCGGCAATGACGACGTGGATGCGCGGGCCGTCGCCGCGCCGAAGGGGCTTCGGCCCCGCAGGCGGGAAAAGCCCGCGCATGACGAACAACTGACAGCTGAGGCAGCAAGCGGCCCCGAAAACAAAGAGAGCGCGGGCGGCCCCCTTGGGCTTCCGCGCTCTCCTTCGTCCCACGGCCGGGCCGTTGCCGGCTTCTCGGACCGCGCCCTCGTTAACTCCAGGTGATCATCTCATCAGCTGCAACAGGCGCGCGTGCATCTGGCCGGCCAGAGGCAGCGCGGAGGCCGCGATCAGCCGGCTCGCCGACAGCGCCTGCAGGCCGGCGGCGCGCTCGTCGATGGCAGCGAGTTCAGCGTTGACTAAGCCGGTCCGTGATTGGAGATTTTGGCGCGCCGACGCCGAAAACATGATCACCGACATGCTCGAAACCTTCTGGTCTGAGACTCTGATGAAATGCAGCAGAGATTTTCGCGCCCGGACGCAGCGGCCGGGCTGCATTCGGCCGACCTTCAAAATCGCCGGCGGCAGTAAGCTTGCACCCGCAGAACTTAACAAAAGCTGAAAATGCCCGTCCTTCTACGGATGATTGCAGCCAACCGTCGGATGCCGGAAGGATTTCGTTAACCATACCCGGCTCATCCTGCCACCCGTGGAATCGCCTTCCGGACCCGCGTGAAAGCAGCGGTGGATGTATCGCGAAGCGCCGATACCACCCGAACAGAAGTCGAGGAGAGCAGGATGCGAACGTTGGTGATCATGATGCTGCTGGCGGCCATCGCGGCGAACGGCGTCGTGCTCGCAGCCGACCTGCCGGCCGTCCACGACAAGATCGTGCACACCAAGGCCCGCCGCGCCGTGAGAGCGCCGCCGCCGACGGTCGTCGTCGTCAGGGACCAGGACTCGCTGATCTCCCCGATGTGGCCCTCGACGCCGCTGCTGTTCGGCCGCCAGGAGCTGCCCGGCTATTACGGCCGCGCCTTCTCCTACGACTACCAGGGCCCCTATTACGGCGGCGAAGGCTATACCAACTACATGTTCCGCCTGCCCTACGCGTGTGGCGTGTATGGGTATTGCTGAGCGGGGTGCCGTTGGCATGCAAGTAGCCCGGATGGGCGAAGCGACATCCGGGACGACGAGGACGAGGTCCCGCATACCGCCAAGGCTCGTACGGATGACCGCAATAGACGCCTATTTTGCGTAGGCACCGCCATAGCGCCCTGCGCGGATGCTCGCCAGGATTTCGGCTTCACGCTGCTCCTGCGCGCGGGCGGAGGCGAGCAGTTCGGGTGCGATCGCCGGCGCGAAAGCGACCACTCCGTCGGCGTCGGCAACCACGATATCGCCTGGCGTGACGATCATGCCGCCGATCGACACCGGCACGTTGATCTCGCCGGGACCGTTCTTGTAGGGGCCGCGGTGATTGACCGCACGCGCGAACACGGGGAAGTCGGACTTCATCAGCACGCCGGAGTCCCTGATCGCACCGTCGACGACGATCCCGGCCGCGCCGCGTTCCCTCGCGATGGCGGCGATGATCTCGCCGACCAATGCCCGCGTCTCGTTGCCGCCGCCATTGACGACGAGGACGTCGCCAGGCGTGATGAGATCGAGCGCGCGATGAATGAAGAGATTGTCCCCCGGCGCCGTATTCACGGTCAGCGCGATCCCGGCCATCGGCGAGCCCGTATAGAATGGCCGTAGACTGGCTGCACCAGGCAGCCGCTGAAGGTTGTCACTGATCACGGCCGTGGAAACGCTCTTGAACGCGGCGACGACCGCCGCATCGATCGGCGCACCAGGCTGCGCTTGTCCCTCACCCATTCTCGCTCCCCGTCTTGCACAGTCCAGAGCGTCGCTCGATGGCGCGCCGCCTCGGCGGTGTAGGACTCGCCTTGAATTCAGAAAACCGATAAATGGAGATATCGATCCATCTCTTTTTTGAATGCGAACATGGTCACCCTGAAGCAGCTGGAAGCTTTGAACTGGATCGCGGAGCTCGGCACGTTCGAACGCGCCGCAGCCAAGCTGAACACGACGCAATCGGCGATCTCGAAGCGCATCCAGGAGCTCGAGGCCTCCGCGCGCGTTCCGCTGTTTGATCGCAGCCAGCGCGGGGCTCGCCTGACCGAACGTGGCGAACAGATTCTTGCTCTTGGCCGACAGATGTTGGCGTTGCAGGACCAGATCCTGGAGTTGAAGGACGGCCGGCAGTCACCGGCCCGCCGCCTGCGGCTTGGGGCGACGGAGCTGTCAGCGCTGACATGGCTGCCGCGTCTGGTTTCGGCGATTCGCGAAGCCCATCCGGCGGTGATGATCGAGCCTGAAGTCGAAACCTCCCGAAGCCTCTACGATCGGCTGATCGAGGGCAGCCTCGATCTCGTCGTCATCCCGGACGTCTTCTCCGACCCGGAGGTGACGTCGGTGCGGCTTGCCGAAGTGCAGAACGTGTGGACGGCGCGCCCCGGCCTGGTCAGAGCGCGCCGGAGCCTCGATTTCGACGAGCTTGGTCATCATACGATTCTGATGCAGGGCCGTCGCTCGGGCTCCGGCCTCTTCGTCAACAAATGGCTCGCGGCCAACGGCGTCTCGTTCAAGCGCGCCATCTCGGTCGACAATCTGACCGCGCTGGTCGGGCTCGCCGTGGCCGGCCTCGGCATCAGCTATCTTCCGCAACGCTGTTTTCGTCCTCTCTTCGAGCAGAAGAAGCTGGTCATCCTGCCCGTCAAGCCGACGCTGCCGGCCGTGCCCTATGCGGCCATGTATCGCAACGACAGACCCTCGGCCTTCGCGGCCGCCGTAGCGGAGCTGGCGCGCCAGACCTGCGATTTCGGCCGTCAACTCGAAGGTTAGACCGGGCAGGTGAACCCGGCGACGACGCCCGGCGCGGCGATCCATCACTTCCAGGAATGAGAAATAAGGCGGTTTTATCCCTTTTCATCCAGGCCGGACGCAGCGAGGCTGCATCACCGCTGCGCGGGCAACGCTGCACGCGCGAAGAGGGTTGCTGCGAGGAGAGGCTTGATGCGCATTTGGGGACTTCTGCTGACGGCAGCGCTCGCTGCAAACGCCGCCGGCGCCGAGGAACTGACGGGCACGCTCCAGAAGGTCAAGGAGACGAACAGGATCTCGATCGGCTTCCAGGAATCGTCGGTGCCGTTCAGCTATCTCGACGGCAACCAGAAGCCGGTGGGCTACGCGCTCGACATCTGCGCCCGGATCGCGGATGCGGTCAAGAAGGAGCTGGGGCTTCCTAACCTCACGATCGAAACCGTTCCGGTGACGTCCTCCAATCGCATACCACTGATGACGAACGGCACGATCGACCTCTTGTGCGCCTCCACCACCAACAACACCGAGCGCCAGAAACTCGTGACCTTTGCCAATACGCACTTTCTCAGCGCCACACGCTATGCGGCCAAGAAATCGCTCTCGCTCCAGACGATCGACGACCTCAGGGGAAAGACGGCCGTCGCGATCGCCGGATCGACCAACATCGCCCAGCTGAACAAGGTCAATGTCGAACGCAAGCTCGGCATCAACATCGTTCCTGCCAAGGACCAGGCCGAAGCGTTCCTGATGCTGGAGACCGACCGGGCTCAGGCCTATGTGCTCGATGACGTCCAGCTCGCGGTCGCCATCGCGCGGTCGAAGGACCCGGCGGCGTACATGATCAGCGCCGACGCATTCTCCAAGCCCGAACCTTTCGGCATCATGCTGCGCAAGGACGATGCGCCGTTCAAGGCCATCGCCGATCGCGTCACGGCCGAGCTCTATCAGAGCCCCGCCATCGACGTGCTCTACAAGAAATGGTTCGAGTCACCCGTGCCGCCCACCGGGATCAACTTCAACTACCAGATGCCCGCCGCTTTACGCGCGGCGTTCAAGTCGCCCAGCAGCAGTCCCGACCCGGACGCGTATGCGCCCGATTGAAGCCCGCGGTATCCGTGCCAACGGCAACGGCGGAGACAGCCTCATCCGCCGCGGTCGCCTGCGACGGACGGCCCTCGGCTATTGCCAAGATCAGCGGCGGCGTTCGAGAAGTCGTATTCGTTCTTCATTGGTTGAGAGCAGCTGTGATCTTGTTGATCCGCGCGCGCCAGTAACTCACTCCGCGGCCACGACGCGCACGTCGAACTGCACGCCTGTCTCTGCCCGCAACACGCCGATCACGCCAAGCAGGTTCTCGGCCGTGGGATTGCCGGATGGCCCTAACATGCGCATCGGGCTCTTCGACGGCCGGCCAAGCGCCTTGCTCGGTGCCTCGAAGCCGATCGTTGCGTTGATATACGCACGCAGGCCGGCGCGGCCGTCATCGACCTCTCCGCGCGGCAGCGCACTCACGGCTTCCTGGAACAACGCCTCGCGAAACGCCGGATCGCGGTCCGCGCGCGCCCGAACCGTGTCGCGGAAGTCTGGTCGCGAAGGCATCATGAGGTGCTCGCATAAACTCCCAAAGAGCTATTTCGCAGCCTCCATCCGCTCAATATCCTCCTTGAGAAGCGTGTTGACCAATTCGGTCAACGATACGCCCCGCGCGCTGGCCAGCCCGGTCAGGTGATCGAGCACATCAGGCTCGAGATGCACCGGAGGCAGCATTCGCGCGCCCTTGCGAAAGAACTTGCCGCGTTCGGCGTTCGAGAAATCGTATTCATCCTTCATCGGATCACCCATTCTCGTAGGAGCGGATTTCGCGCCGGGTCGGGCGACGGACAGAAATGATGCGGATCGCTGCGCGGTCTGCCGATAGCTCCGTGTACGCATGCACGACCAGCAGTAGCTCGTGAGCAATATTGCGTCCCATCGTAACCCATCGTTCCTCGCCTGCGCCAGATCCGTCATCGAGACGCGAGAGCGCCAACGGATCGCCGAAGATGCTCATCGCCCGCTCAAACGCAACGCCATGCTTGCGCAGATTGCTCTCTGCCTTGGCCGGATCCCAATCGAACTCGAATTGCATGGTCCGCCCCACCCGGTGATGTCCGCGACACGCCACGCTTGCCAAACGACGCAAATCAGCTTATGTTCTCTTTTTGTTCCTGTCCAGCCGAGGGGCGCTTCCGGATCGTCCAGTTGCGTAGGGCAGGAATGCGGTGGACGTGGCGGGCCGTGCGCGGACGAAAGTTCGCGCGGACGAGCGATCCGTCACGGACGGCGAAGTCGCGTGGTCCTGGCGCCCCGACGCTGGCGCTAAGTCTCGTGTCGGTGCTCAACGCATCGCGCGAGATGACGGGGGCAAGAGAGCCCGGTCCCCGGGGAGATCGCGTATAAGCGTTAAAACCATCGCGCGGGGAAGGCCGGATGTATCAGGCCGTACCTGTGGTGACCGCCGCGTGCTCTTTTCTTTGCACGCGGGCCATGGGTGCCGGCCAGGCATCCGGCCTTCCCTGCGCCCTCGCGTGTTTCGAGGGTGAAACGACCGGCAGAACTCGGCGTGATGGCGCGCGAGGAAGAGGATGTTTGTCTTCACATCATTGCGCAGCGTGCGTAGTCACGCTTGTTGGCTTGCGCGAATGTCTCTCCACCGTCATTCCGGGGCGTGCGCAGCACGAGCCCGGAATCCATTTTCCAGCGTGTCTCGCGGCTCAATGGATTCCGGGCTCGCCCTGCGGGCGCCCCGGAATGACGGCGGAGGTCGCTGCAACAGCGAGCGCGAGAACGCCCTACCCCGCCTGCCCGGCCGCCACGGCCGTCCGCGGCACGGCGACAACAGCGACACGTCGCGGCGACAGGCGCTCGGCCTGCAGCACGGCGAACGTCAGCACGATGATGGCCGTGCCCTGATGCAGCAGCGCGAGCGAGATCGGAACCAGCGCCAGCAGGGTCAAGATCCCAAGCACGGCCTGCACCAGGATCGCGGCGAGCAGCCGGTGCGCGCCGCGCACCACGTCGCGGCCGACGCCGGCACGCATCACGTCGAAGGCGTGCCAGGCTGCCAATGCCAGCAGCGTGTAGGCGGTCATGCGATGCATGAACTGCACCGTCAGGTCGTTCTCGAACAGATTGATCCACCACGGCGAATGGATCCACAGATTGGCCGCCTTCGGGATCAGGCCGCCGTCGATCTCCGGCCAGGTGTTGTAGACGAGGCCGGCGCGCAGGCCTGCCACCAGCGCGCCGAGATAGAGCTGCACGAAGGTGACGCCGACCAGCACCCAGGCCGTCAGCCGCAGCCGCGCCGGCACCTCGGCCTCCTCGCGCGGCGCGAGCCGCCGCAGCGTCCAGACGATCGACGCATAGATCAACAGCGCCAGCGAGAGGTGCGTCGCGAGACGGACCGGCGCCACCTCGGTGCGCTCCGTGAGGCCGGAGGCCACCATCCACCAGCCGACCGCGCCCTGCAGCGCGCCGAGGCCGAAGATCAGCCACAGCCTGCGGCCGAGCGGCCCGGAGACGGCGCCGCGCCACAGGAACCACAGGAAGGGCAGCAGGTAGACCATGCCGATGACCCGGCCGAGCAGCCGGTGGCTCCACTCCCACCAGAAGATCGTCTTGAATTCGTGCAGGGTCATGCCGGCGTTCATCTGCCGATACTGCGGAATGGTCTTGTAGGCCTCGAAGGCGTCGGTCCAGGCCTGCGCGGACAGCGGCGGCAGGGTGCCGGTGACCGGCTTCCATTCCACGATCGAGAGCCCGGATTCGGTCAGCCGCGTGGCGCCGCCGACCAGCACCATCAGCGCGATCAGGCCGGCGACGGCGAGCAGCCAGATGCGGATCGCGGCGAGATCTCGTGTGCGGGGAACCGTGGTCATGGACGTTGAACGCTCGATTGAACCGGGGCTGACAGGCCCTTATAATCCCGGGGAAATCGCGCGCAAGCCGCGCCGCCCCCAGCCGAGGCTGACAATCCCGTCATGACGATCCGCACCCGCAAACTGATCGGCGCCGTCGCGCTGCTCCTGCTCGCTTTCGCCTGGTCGATGATGGGCATGGTGATGGCGCAATTCCCCCTGATCGCCAATTCCGGCTGGCTGCAGGCGGTGTATTACGTCGTCGTCGGCATGGGCTGGGTGCTGCCGGCGATGCCGATCGTGAGCTGGATGCTGCGCCCGGATCCGGAGCGGCAGCAGGGCTGATCAGCCGAGATCGAGCTGGGGCGGCGGCGCGGATTTTTCCCGCGGCAGGGTGATGCCGGCCATCAGCACCTTCAAGGCGCGCAGCGAGCGCGAGCGGCCGTCCCAGGCGATCCGCGGCAGCATGTGCAGATGCGTGCGGCCCTCGCTCTGCACGACGCCTGGCATCGTCGAGGCCGCGCTGACGAAGCCCGCCTGCTCGGCGAGCACGACGTCGCTGCGGCGGAACGAATAGCGGTCGCCGAACGGATACGCCATGTGCCGGACCGGGCGGCGCAGCGCCGTCTCCAGCACCGCCTTGCCCATCGTGATCTCGCGCTGGGCGTCGGCATCCCGGAGATTGGCGAGCACGGGATAGTGCACGGTGGCACTGCCGATCGTGACGTTGGGGTCGGCGGCGAGACGGGCGATATCGGCCCAGTCCATCGAGGCTTCGCGGCTCAGGACGGCGAGATCGACCGAATGGCGCGAGCAGAGGTCGCGGATCGCGATCGACAGCTCGGCCGGTGGCAGCTTGCGCAGCCACGCCGAAAGATACGCGAACAGCTCATATTTTTCGGCCGGCGTGACCACGTTGAAGCGCTGCTCACGATGATCGATCACAAGGCTGATGCGGGCCTCGCGCGCGATCACGGCCTCCAGCGCCAGCCACCAGGCTTCGCCGAGCCCATCGGGGAAGGCCGAGGGCACGTAAACGGTAAACGGCACGCCGTGGCGCGCCAGCACCGGATAGGCGTGCGTGATCAGGTCCTTGGCGGCGCCGTCGAAGCTCAGGCAGGCGAAGCGGCTGCTTTGGGGAAGGCGCACGGCGCGGTCGCAGGCCTCGTCGAGCGAGACGATGTCATAGCCCCAGCGCCTCAGCGCCCGGATCACCTTGTCGAGGAAAACGGGGGTGATCTCCGCGCATTTCAGCGGCTGGAACGCGCCCTTTCGCCGCGGGCGCACGCGCTCGAACCGCAGCACGGCGCCCGCGCCACCCGTGGCGCGCGACGCGAGCAGCGTGCCACCGCTGAAATAGGCCAGCTCGAGCCGGGCGCTGCGCAGCCACCTGTTGTCCGACGACAATTCCCGCGCCCCTTCCCCGAATCCCACTTGAAACCAGACCGTCCGCGCCCACCTGATGCGGACAGACCGTGGCGCGATCGCGTCATGATCACCGCCATCCGATGATAGCGATCGTCCGCCGTCAAGATCGCGTGGCCGCTGCCGATTTGAACAGGTCTTTGTTTGTGCCATTCCCGATTTGGGACGACGTCATTGCCATTACCTTTTGTTGAGACTTCTTTGCGAGGGTCTCCTGACGTCAAGCAACAAAATTCCACGACAACGCGAGCTGCGCGATGACCATGGCCGCCGTGATCGAGAGCCGGACGGCGCAGGCGCCCGCGCGGCGGCTGCCGTCGGGGCTCGCGCGGGTCGACATCGTGTCCGATCTGGCTGCCGCCGAGCCGGTCTGGCGCGCGCTCGAAGTCCCCGAACATGTCTCGACGCCCTACCAGCGCTTCGACCTGCTCGGCGCATGGCAGCGCGACGTCGGCGCGCGCGAGCAAGCGACGCCGTTCATCGTCATCGGACGTGATGCCGAGCAACGCCCGCTGCTGCTGCTGCCGCTGACCTTGCGGCACGCCTGCGGCGTGCGCATCGCCACCTTCATGGGCGGCAAGCATACGACCTTCAACATGCCGCTGATGGATCGCGAATTCGCCGCGCGCGCCAGCGCCGGCGATCTCGACGTCCTGCTCGCAGGGCTGCGCGATCGCGGCGGTGTCGACCTGCTCGCCTTGACACAGCAGCCGGAGCGCTGGCGCGATCTCGCCAATCCGCTGGCGCAATGGCCGCACCAGCCGTCGGTGAACGACTGTCCGGTGCTGTTGATGCCGCCGGGGGCTGCGCCGACGGCGCTGTTGTCGAATTCGTTCCGAAAGCGGCTGAAGAGCAAGGAAAAGAAGCTGCAGGCGCTGCCCGGCTACCGGTACATGGTCGCGAGCAGCGACGCCGAGATCGCCGAACTGCTCGACTGGTTCTTCCGCACCAAGCCGATCCGAATGGCCGAGCAGAGGCTGCCGAACGTGTTCGCCGAGCCCGGCATCGAGGCATTCGTGCGAAGCGCCTGTATGGCAAAGCTCGACTGCGGGCATCGCGCCATCGATATCCACGCGCTGCGCTGCGACGACGAGATCATCGCATTGTTTGCCGGCGTCGCCGACGGGGCGCGCTTCTCGATGATGTTCAACACCTATACGTTGTCGGAGAATGCGCGCTGGAGCCCCGGCCTGATCCTGATGCGCTCGATCATCGATCACTACGCGCAACAGGATTTTCGTGCCCTCGATCTCGGCATCGGATCGGACGACTACAAGCGGATGTTCTGCAAGGATGACGAGCCGATCTTCGACAGCTTCATGCCGTTGACCGCGCGGGGTCGCGTCGCCGCGACGACGATGGCTGCGGTTGGACGGGCCAAGCATGCCGTCAAGCACAGCCCTGCCCTGTTCCGTCTGGCGCAACAGCTGCGCGGCGCGCTGCGATCGCGTGGCGGCGCCGCCAAGGCTGACGAGAGGGCCGAAGATTAGGCGGCGACGCCGCGCGGCCCCGGCTGGTTGCGGTTGGCGCCTCCCGCCGGTGCCTTCAGCATGGTGACGGCGCCGAAACCGACCTCGCGCAGCTGCTCGCTCATCTGGCTGCGCGCCTCGGCAGCCATCTTGGGATCGGGCACGACGACGGCGCGCGCGCCCGCGGTCAGCAGCTCGGCCGGCAGGTCGGAGGCATTGCCAGCGTCGAGCAGGACGTGGTCGTAGACGCGCAGCAGTGCGTCGATCGCGAGCGCGAGCCGCGGCGATTGCAGTTGGCTGCGGTCGGCGCCGGGACGGCCGGCATTGACGATGTGCAGCCGCGAGGCCTGGTCCTTGGTGATGATGGACGCGAACGATGCCTCGCCCAGCATCAGCTCGATCAGCCCGGGCGCGGCCGGATCGACCGAGACGCCCGCAAGCAGTTGCGGGCTGCCGGCGAGGTCGACCAGCACCACGCGCGCCTGCGCCGCCATGGTGCGGGCGATCGCGAGCGCAGTGGACGTGACGGCCTCGCCGCCGGCCGTGCCGAGCACGGTGACCTTGCGGGCGCCCTCGCCCGCGCCGAGCAGATCGGCTGCGAGTTGCTCGAACTCGTTCAGCGGTGGCGGCGCCGGCTTGACCGGCTCGGCCGACGGCGCCTCGGCTGGCTGCATGGCCGTGGGAGGCGGCGGTACCGAAGCCGGACGCGCGGCCTCAACCGGCGCCGACGTCGAAGGTGGTGCAACGGCCGGCGATGCGGAGACCGTACGCGGGGCGATCATCGGCTCGACCCGCGCCGCGAGCACCATGACATCGGCCATGCTGCTCATGGCCGGGGCGGCTGGGCCCACCGCACGCGGAGCCGTGAGGCGCAGCAGCTCGCCGGTGATGACCACGCCCGAGGTCAGCATCAAGGTCGCCAATGTCGCGATCAGCACGATCGGCAGCTTCTTCGGATACGCCGGCGTGTTGGACACCACCGCCCGCGAGATGATCCGTCCATCCGCCGGCGGCGTGTCGAGCGACTCACGGGTGTTCGCCTCGCGGTATTTGGCGAGATACGATTCCAGCAGGTCGCGCTGCGATTTGGCATCCCGCTCCAGCGCCCGCAGCTGGACATCGAGGCCATTGGTGGAGGTGGCCTGCTTCTTGGCCTGATCGAGGCTCTGGCTCAGCATCTGCACCCGCCCGTCGGCGATGCGCGCGTCGCTGTCGAGCGAGCGGGAGATCTTGCCGGCCTCGTCACGGATCTGGCGGTCGAGATCAGCCAGTTGCGCTTTCAGCTCCTTGATGCGCGGGTGATTGTCGAGCAGCGTCGACGACTGTTCCGCGAGTTGCGCGCGCAGGCTCACGCGCTGCTCCGACAAGCGCCGCATCAGCTCCGAATTGAGCACCTCGGACGCCTCGATCGGCTGGCCGCTCTGCAGCATCTCGCGGATCAGCCGCGCCTTGGTCTCGGCATCCGATTTCAAGGCGCGCGCATTGTTGAGCTGGGTATTGACCTCGCCCATCTGCTGGTTGGACAGCGAGGTGTTGTTGGTCCCCATGAACGAATTCGACTTGGCGCGGAACTCCTCGACCCGCGATTCCGCCTCCTCGACCTTCTTGCGCAGGCCCTGGATCTCCCCGGCCAGCCACTGGCTGGCGGACTTCGCCTGCGCCTGCCGAGCGTTCTGCTGAACAACGAGATAGCCGTCCGCGATCGAATTCGCGACCTTCGCCGCAAGCGCCGGATCCTGCGACTGGAACTCGACGACGAGGACGCGCGATTTGTCGACGGCGTAGACGGTCAGGCGTTCGTAATAGGCATCCATGACGCGTTCGTCCGGCGTCATGGCAAGCGGATCCTTCACGAGCCCGACCATCGCCAAGACCGACTTCAGCGGCGACACGCCGCGCAGGACGGGATCAAACTCCGGCAGCTCGCCCAACCTGTTCTTCGCGATAATGTCGCGCGCCAGATCTCGCGACAGGACCAGTTGCACCTGGCTCGTGACCGCCTCGGCATCGAGTGCCGTCCGCTCTTCGGTACGCTCCCCGTTCGGCCGCACGAACACGTTCTCGCGTCCGTCGATCAGGATCCGCGCTTCGGACTTGTAGCGCGGCGTGATCATGTTGACCGCGGTGATCGACAGAACGAGAGCGAGCAGCGTCGGCAAAAGAATGAAGCCACGCTTTCGTGCCAAGGCGCGGCCGACCAGCCGGAGATCGAGATCGCCGGCCGGGCCCGGCTCCGCCGACGATGGCGAGCCTGTCACGGGTCGGACGGAGGCTCCGTCAACCTGTGTCTTCTCGCCGGCACGCCAGAACGCCAACCGCATCATCCACTCCCGCGAGACCTACGCCACGCCGCTACCATACGTGGTACAATTACACTCCATTAAGGTTGCTGACGGGTTAACCGGAGCGCCTGCAACCTCGCCCTATCGAACAATCGTCATCCTTCGCCAAATGCTGCTTGCAACACGTAGGCTTGCGCCAGATCGTCACAATGCTGGAGCGAACCTGCCCGGCAGTGACGACAAGTGAGACTTTGTTAACCATCAAGCCTCTATCGAGGTTGGAGCTATCAATATTCAGCGACGAGAGGCGCCCGTGCTTCCTCTATCCGCCAGTCGTCAGATCAGCTCGCGCAGCGACGCCTGGCTAAACCACGCGCAGGCCGATGGCGCGGGCGAGTTCGACATGGCACCGTCGCAGAACAAACCTCTCAAAATCCTTCACGCGGTCAGAGCTCCCGTCGGCGGCATCTTTCGGCACATCCTCGACCTTGCCAACGGCCAGGTCGATCGCGGGCATGACGTGGGCATCATTGCGGACAGCCTGACCGGCGGCGAACGCGCCGATGCCGCGCTGGCCCAGATCGCGCCTCGCCTGACACTCGGCGTGCACCGCGTTCCCATTCATCGGGAGCCTTGGCCGAGCGACATTCTGGCACTCAGCCGATTCCATCGCCTCTCCCGCGCGCTCGCCCCCGACGTGCTGCACGGCCACGGCGCCAAAGCCGGCGCGTTCGTACGCCTGCTGCCGCATCGGCCAGGAACGATCCGCATCTACACGCCTCACGGCGGCTCGCTGCACTACCCGCTCGACACGCTCAAAGGCGCGCTGTATGGCCGGCTTGAACGTGCGCTGATGAACCGGACGGATCTCTTCCTGTTCGAGAGCGCCTTCGCCCGCGATACCTATGAGCGCATGATCGGCCATCCCAACGGATTGGTGAATTGCGTCTTCAACGGCGTCACTGCAGGCGAATTCGACCCGGTCACGCCGGCTCAGGACCAGACCGACCTGGCTTATGTCGGCGAGTTCAGGCACATCAAGGGCACGGATCTGCTGATCGACGCTGTCGCGCAGTTGCGCTCCCGTGGCCGGCCGCTGACGCTGACCTTGGGCGGCGACGGCGAGGAGATGTCGAAGCTCAAAGCCCAGGTCGAACGCCTCGGTCTTGCGGCCGCGGTGCGTTTCATCGGCCATGTGAAGGCCCGCGACGGATTTTCCAAAGGACGACTGCTCGTCGTTCCGTCGCGCGGCGATTCCATGCCCTATGTCGTGATCGAGGCGGGAGCCGCTGGGGTTCCGATGATCGCGGCGAGGGTCGGCGGCATCCCCGAGATCTTCGGGGCGCACGACGACGCGATGTTCATGCCAGGCAACGCGACCGCGCTGGCCGACGCCATTGCAGCCGCACTGGACGATCCGGCTACCGCGCAGCTGCGCGCCAAGGCGCTGCGCGAGCGGATCTTCCAGCATTTCTCGCAGAAGGCGATGGTCGAGGGCGTGCTCGGCAGCTACCGCGAGGCGTTTACCAAGACCTGACGTCATTTACCATCGCTAACCGTTTCTTCCGATTTGGCCCTTAATCCCGCCGGTGGGGAATTTCCCCCGGCGCTATCAGCGCTTACATGACCACAAATACTAACAAACATAATCCGGGCTTGTACGACTGTGGAACCGATCAACGCTCGCTCGATGTTGGATGCTGCTGCGGCCACGGCCGCATCGACGGCCGCGGCAGGTAAGCCGGCCGTTGAACGACGTCGCCGCCTGTCGCCGGCGGCCCTGGCGGTCGCCAATCAGAAGGTTCACCGCGCCTACTCTCCGATCGTCCTCGCCGGCATCGTCCGCATCACCGATTTCGTGCTGCTGAGCGTCGTCGGCAGCGCCGTCTACTTCGGCTACGTGGTTCCGCTCAGCGGCTTCCATTGGGAGTATCTCGTTGCCATCGTCGGCCTCGCCGTGAGCGCCGTGGTGTGCTTCCAGGCCGCCGACATCTACCAGATCCAGGTCTTCCGCGCCCAGGTGCGGCAGATGACCCGGATGATCTCGTCCTACTGCTTCGTGTTCCTGCTGTTCATAGGACTGTCCTTCTTCGCCAAGATCGGCAGCGAAGTCTCCCGTCTCTGGCTCGCCGCGTTCTTCTTCGTGGGGCTCGGCGCGCTGATCGCGAGCCGCGTCGTGCTGCGCAACCTGATCCGCAGCTGGGCCAGGCAAGGACGTCTCGATCGACGGACCATCATCGTCGGAGCCGACCAGAGCGGCGAGGACCTGGTGCGTGCGCTGAAGGCGCAGGACGACTCCGAGATCGAGATCCTCGGCGTGTTCGACGACCGCAACGACTCGCGATCGCTCGAAGCCTGCGCCGGTGCGCCGAAGCTCGGCAAGGTCGACGATATCGTCGAGTTTGCCCGCCGCACCCGCGTCGACCTGGTGCTGTTCGCGCTGCCGATCTCGGCGGAGACCCGCATCCTGGACATGCTGAAGAAGCTGTGGGTGCTGCCGGTCGACATCCGCCTTTCGGCCCATACCAACAAGCTGCGTTTCCGCCCGCGTTCCTACTCCTATCTGGGCGCGGTCCCGACGCTCGACGTGTTCGAGGCTCCCATCACCGACTGGGACCTGGTGATGAAGATGCTGTTCGATCGACTGGTCGGCGGCCTCATCCTGCTGCTCGCACTGCCGGTGATGGCGCTGGTTGCGCTTGCGATCAAGCTCGACAGCCCGGGACCGGTGCTGTTCCGGCAGAAGCGGTTCGGCTTCAACAACGAGCGCATCGACGTCTTCAAGTTCCGGTCGCTCTATCACCACCAGGCTGATCCCACGGCGTCCAAGGTCGTCACCAAGAACGATCCACGCGTCACCCGCGTCGGCCGCTTCATCCGCAAGACCAGCCTCGATGAGCTGCCGCAGCTGTTCAACGTGGTGTTCAAGGGCAACCTCTCTCTGGTCGGTCCGCGGCCGCACGCCGTGCAGGGCAAATTGCAGAACCGGATGTTCGACGAGGCCGTCGACGGCTACTTCGCCCGCCACCGCGTCAAGCCGGGGATCACTGGATGGGCCCAGATCAACGGCTGGCGCGGCGAGATCGACAACCAGGAGAAGATCCAGAAGCGAGTCGAGTTCGACCTCTACTACATCGAGAACTGGTCCGTGCTGTTCGACCTCTACATCCTGCTCAAGACGCCGCTGGCGCTGATGACCAAGAGCGAGAACGCCTATTGATTGCGGGGATCCGGAGCGGGCCCACGTCCGCTTCGCGCGTGTGTCTGGCCGATCCCGCCATGCGTTGCGTATGAGTGTGAGTTCGCGATGGCCGTGACGGCAGTAGCCGAAGAGTTCGCATCCAGGCCGATCGCCCCTCCGGGCGTCGTCGCCCTGCAGCGCACGCTGGTCTGGCTGGTCGGGGTCTCCGGCGCCATCGTGTTCATCGAACCGAGCCCCTATGAGCTCGTCACGCTCGCCTCCGCCGCGGTGTTCTTCGCGACCGGCATGAGGCTGCGCCTCGTCTTCCTGCCGCTCCTCCTGTTGCTGGTCCTGGTCAATCTCGGCTACACGATCAGCGCGATACCGCTGCTCGACGATTCCAAGATCGCGACCTGGATCGCCACCTCCTGGTACATGGCGTTCACGGCGATCTTCATTGCCATGCTCACGTCGGACGATACCGAATCGCGGCTCGACATGCTCCGGCGCGGCCTCGTGATGGGCGGCGCGATCGCAGCCCTCGCGGGTGTCGCCGGCTATTTCCATCTGGTGCCCGGTGGCTACGATCTCCTCACCTTGTATGGCCGCGCGCGCGGCACGTTCAAGGACCCCAACGTGCTCGGCGCGTTCCTGATCCTGCCGGCGCTGCTCGCGCTGCAGAACGTCGTGACCGCCCGCTTCGCCGCGACATTGCGCGCCAGCTTTGCGCTCGGCGTGATGGCGCTCGCCATCCTGCTCGCCTTCTCGCGCGCGGCCTGGGGCGGCCTCGTCCTCACCGCCGCCTTCATGCTGGCGATGATGGTGCTCACCAGCCAGACGCGGGGCGAGCGCTCCCGCATCATCTTCATGACGTTGGCGGCCGCCGTGGCCGGCATCGTCCTGATCGGCGTTCTGCTCTCGATCGATTCCATCGCCGACATGTTCAAGCAGCGGGCAAGCTTCGACCAGAGCTATGACGAGGGCCGCTTCGGACGCTTCGGACGCCACATTCTCGGCGCCGACATGGCGCTCGACCTGCCGTTCGGGATCGGGCCGCTGCAGTTCCACAACTACTTCCCCGAGGACACCCACAACTCCTATCTGAACGCCTTCATGTCGGGCGGCTGGCTGTCCGGCATCTGCTATCCCGCGCTGGTGTTCACCACTGTCATTCTCGGCTTCCGCTATCTGTTCGTGCGCGTGCCCTGGCAGCGCACCTACATCGCGGTGTTCTCGGCGTTCCTCGGCACCGTCGGCGAAAGCTTCATCATCGACACCGACCACTGGCGACACTTCTTCCTGATGCTCGGCACGATGTGGGGCATGATCGCCGCCACGCGCGCCCATCAGGCCGAGGCGAACCGATCCGCAGGGATCGGCCCGCACATCGCAGCCTACTAATCCTCCACCGTGAACGTCAGGCCGGCGTGGTCGACCAGCCGCTTGATCAAGCTGTCGCCGAGCGCGGCGCCGGGCGTCCAGAAACCGCCCTTCACAACGGCACCATCGCGCTGCAGGCCGATGGCGCATTCGCTGATCATCCTCGCCGTCAGACCGTAGCCGGGATCGCCCTTCCCTTTCACCGACGCGCAAACGCGCCGTCCGTCGGGAGACACTGCGACGTACAACAGGTCGAAGTATCCGTTGTCCCGCATCTCCTTCGAGGGCCCCTCCCCGACCTTGGGCGCATTCGGGCCGGTCTTCTCGGCATTTGCCGCCATGACCAACTTGGCGTTGGCTTGGCCTTCCTCTCCATCGCCCGTCAGCACCATTTCGTCGTAGACAAAGTCCTGCCCGTACGGAAAACCCATCAGCACGTTGGCACGATGGACGTTGCGTGTGTTGACCAGCGCCATTGCAAACGGCGCGGCCCAAGACTGGAGATCCTCCTCATAGATCGGTCGGTTGGCCGGTGGCTGCTTCGGGCCGGTGAATCCCGGCGTCAGCGCGAACGGGTCCTTCATGATCGCCACAAGGCTCAAATCGGCGGTCAATGCCGCCGCTGTTGCCTTGGCGCTCGCCGAAGTGCCGCCCGACAGCGAGCCGCTCATGCCGCGAATGCGCCCCTTCACGCGCGGCTGTGGCGCACCTAGCACCTGTTTTGCCTGCTGCTGCACGAACAGCACGCCGAGCTCGAACGGCACCGAGTCGAAGCCACACGAGAACAGGATTCTTGCACCGCTGCGCTCCGCCTCATCTCGATGCTTCTCGATCATCTGGCGCATCCACAGCGGCTCGCCACAGAGATCGACATAATCGGTCCCCGCAGCGACGCAGGCGGCGAGCACATCGGCCCCGTAGAGCTGATAGGGTCCGACCGTAGTCAACACCAGTCTAGCCTGATCGACCATCGTGCGAATGGAGCCGGGGTCGCTGGAATCGGCCACGATCAGCGGCAGATCAGGCGGCGCTCCGACCGCATCGCGCACCTTGGCGAGCTTGTCGCGGCTGCGCCCAGCCATGGCCCAGGTCAGCTTGGCTTCGCCGCTACCGCGCGCGGCGAGATACTCGGCCACGAGTTGGCCGGTGAAACCGGTTGCACCATAAACGACGATGTCGAATTTAGCCGACGTCATGGTTGCTCTCTGGGCCGCGGCGGATGGATTCCACCGCTCTTAGCCCTCCACCGTGAACGTCAGGCCGGCGTGGTCCACCAGCCGCTGGATCAGGCTGTCGCGGAGCGCCGCGCCCGGGGTCCAGAACCCGCCCTTCACGCCGGCGCCGTCGCGCAACAGGCCGACGGCGCATTCACTGATCATCTTCGAGGTCGAACCGTAGCCGGGATCGCGGTTGCCCTTCACGGATGCGCGGACCTGGCGGCCGTCGGGGGCTATCGCGACGAAGAGAAGATTGTAGTAGCCGTTCTCGCGCTCCTCCTTCGAGGGACCCTCGCCCGGCTTCGGCGCGTTGGGGCCGGTTTTCTCGGCATTCGCCGCCATCACCTTCTTGGCGTTGGCCTCGCCCTTCTCGCCCGGGCCGGTCAGCACCATCTCGTCATAGACGAAGTCCTGCCCGTAGGGAAAACCCATTAGCATGTTGGAGCGGTGGACATTGCGGGTGTTGATCAGCGCCATCATGAACGGCGCCGTCCAGGACTGCAGATCTTCCTCATAGACGGGCTTGTTGCCCGACGGCTGCTTCGGACCCTTGAAGCCGGGCGTCAGGGCGAACGAGTCCTTGAGGATCGCGACCAGGCTCAGATCCTTGGCGACCGCATCGAAGGTCGCCTTGGCGCTCGCCGCGGTGCCGCCCGAGAGCGTGCCGCTCATGCCGCGGACGCGGCCCTTCACACGCGACGCTGCGGCGCCGAGCACCTTCTTGGCCTGCTGCTGCACGAAATAGACGCCGAGCTCGAACGGCACGGAATCGAAGCCGCAGGAGAACACGATGCGCGCGCCGCTCTTCTCGGCGGTGGCCTGATGCTTGTCGATCATCTGCCGCATCCACACCGGCTCGCCGCACAGATCGACGTAGTCGGTGCCGGTCTCGGCGCAGGCCGCGACGAGCTCGTTGCCATAGAGCTGATAGGGACCGACGGTGGTCAGCACCAGCTTCGTCTGCGCCACCATGGCCTGCAGGGATGCAGGATCTGAGGCGTCCGCCGCGATCAGCGGCGTATCGGCAGGCGCACCGATCTGGTCCCTGACAGCCGCGAGCTTGTCGAGGCTCCGGCCCGCCATCGCCCAGCGCAGCGAGCTGTCGCCGCCATATTGCGTGGCCAAATATTCAGCGACGAGCTGCCCGGTGAAACCGGTCGCGCCATAGACGATGATATCGAACTTGGATGACGTCATTCTTGTTCCCTAGCGATCAGCTGCGATTTTAGTGCCCCGTCATTGCGAGGAGCGCAGCGACGAAGCAATCCAGAGTCCCGTCCTCAGCCCTGGATTGCTTCGCTGCGCTCGCAATGACGGAGTTTGCGGTCTACTTTTTTCCATAAGACACATTCATGCCGGCGCGGACGTCGTTCTGGATGCCGTAGGGGGCGATCGGGTAGCGCAGGCCGTTCCTGGCAAGCTGTTTCATGCCGGCGATCGCCTTGGCGAGATCGGATGGCTTCAGCGCCATCAGCATCTCTTCGTCCGGCACGCCGCCATAGCGGCGCTCGGCGAAGCATGGCAGCGACAGGCTCGGCTCGCCGGTTTTCAGCGCGCGTCCCCAGGAGTCGGCGCAGGCGGTCTCGCCGACGACGCCCCATTCGAACTTCTTGTAGCCGACATATTGCAGGCCGTTGATCAGGATGATCATCTGTCCCGGCGTCGCATAGACCAGGCAGATGTCCGGCGGGTCCAGCCGGCCGCTCGACAGCGGGCTGACGGCCATGGCCTGGTAGCGGCCGAACGGCACGACATCCAGCGCCTCCTGTCGCTTGCGCGCGTCCTCCGCCGTGCCGTGCCAGACGCCGACATAGTTCGCGCCCTCGAGCCAGGTGTCGTCCTGCGGGCCGAGCCCGATCACCGCGCGGCACTGCGCGCCGACCAGATCATCTCCGGTGATGCCGACTGTCCAGCCGAGCCGCGAGGCCATGCTGACGATCTGGTCGGTGGTGTGCACCGCGTTGGGCCGGCGGATCTTCTCCACCGCTTCCATGTCCTCGACGCGGGCGAACATCTTGATGCCGATCACGGTCGTCTTCAGCCGCAGCAGGCCGTTGAGATCGGCCACCATGGCCGCCAGATCCAGCCTGTCCGTCCCGTTCGGCTGTTGCATGTGGCGCTCCCTCCCTACCGCACCGCCTGCCGGTCCAATGCGTGGTTCGACTTCGGGGCGCTTGTTAGACCCTCGCACCGCGTGATGCCAGTATTTCCGCCCTCCGGGCTCGCCCGCCATACCATGATCCTTCTCGATATTACGGGAATCACTTATGAATTTTCGATCCTCGGACAGGATCAGTCGATGACCCGCAGCGACCGGAAGGAAGGCGCCAAGAGCGCAACGGCCGGCCCCGGCGGAACGCCCGTGCTGTCGCCCGCCGCGCTCTACGAGGCGGGACTGCATCACCTCGGCGGAGGGCGTCTGCTCGATGCCCAGATGTGCTGCGAGCAGGCGCTGGCGGCCGACCCGGCCCACGCCGACAGCCTTGCGCTGATGGGCATCATCGCGCTGCAGACCGGCCAGCACGACCATGCCGTTGCGTGGTTCTCGCGCGCGATCCGACAGACGCCGAAGATCGACTATCTCACCAGCCTCGGCTTCACCCTGAAGCAGATGGGCCGGCTCGACGACGCCCTCGCCGTCTTCGACAAGGCGATCCAGCTCAAGCCCGACGAGGCCGAGTTGTGGAAGCATATGGGCGGCGTGCTGCTGGCGCTCGACCGTGGCGCCGAGGCGCTGCTGAGCTATCAGCACGCGCTGACGATCGATCCTTCGCACCGCGAGGCCGCGTTCCAGAGCGGCCTGCTGCTGCATCAGCAGCAGCGTTATGAGGAAGCCGCCCAGGCCTTCACGATCTGCCTGACGCAGCAGCCGAATGACCTGCAGTCGCTGCAGATGCGCGCCCGGTGCCTCCGCGAGCTCAAACACTACGACGCGTATCTGGCCGATTGTGAACGCGCGCATGCGCTGGCGCCGACCGAGGCGATGGTCTGCAACAATCTCGGTGATGCGTTCGTCTGCCTCGGCCGCAACGCGGAGGCGCTGCCGTGGTTCGACGAGGCGCTGAGCCTGCGCCCGAACTTCGTCGAGGTGCTGCTGAACAAGGGCTTTGCGCTGCTTCAGTTGCTGCGCTTCGAGGATGCGGCCGCCGTCTACCGGCAGATCCTCGCGCTCGAGCCGGGTCACGCCAAGGCGGCCTGGCAGCTTGCCCATGTAGAGCTGCAATGCGGCGACTACGCCGCGGGCTGGGCGCGGCGCGAGGCACGCTGGAACATGCCGGATTTCTCGCCCGATTATCCGCGCTTTGTCGAACCGAAATGGCTGGGCAAAGAGGACATTTCCGGCAGGACCCTCCTGATCGAGGAGGACGAGGGTTTGGGCGACACCATCCAGTTCGCGCGCTACCTGCCGATGGTCGCCGCGCGCGGCGCCAGGGTGATCCTGGTGGTCCGCGAGGCGCTGCGGCCGCTGCTGACCGGTGTCGAAGGCGTGTCCCAATGCCTTGCGTTCGCACCGGAGCTGCACCGGCCGGCCTTCGACATGCACTGCCCGGTGATGAGCCTGCCGCTCGCCTTCGGCACCACGCTCGCCACCGTCCCGCCCGCGTCCTATCTGCCGCCGCTCCCGGCCGAGCGCATCGCGGCCTGGGAGCAGCGGCTCGGGGCGCATGACCGGCTGCGGGTCGGCCTCGTCTGGTCCGGCAACCCGCACCAGGGCAACGACCGCAACCGCTCGATGCCGCTGTCGACCTTGCTGCCGCTGCTCGATCTCGACGCGGATTTCGTCAGCCTGCAAAAGGAGCTGCGGCCCTCGGACAGAGCGCTGCTGGCGCAGCAGGGCGGCATCCGCGACCTCACCGGCGAGCTGACCGACTTCGTCGAGACTGCGGCCTTGATTTCCTGTCTCGATGTCGTCGTCACGGTCTGCACCAGCGTCGCGCATCTCGCCGCCACGCTCGGACGGCCGACTTGGATCATGCTGCCATACTTGGCCGACTGGCGCTGGCTCAGGGATCGCGACGACAGCCCGTGGTATCCGAGCGCGCGGCTGTTCCGGCAGGATTCGAGCTGCCGCTACGAGCCGGTCGTCGCGCGCGTGCGCGGCGAGCTGGCCGCGAAAGCGGCGAGCTTCAGCAAGACGATTGCCTAGGCCGGTCCCGGAAACAGATCGTCGATGCGGCCGCGCAGGCGGTAGGCCACGAGCCCGACCCATTCGCGCACGGCGATGTCGGCGCGCCGCAGGCCGAGCAGCGAGATGCCGTCGAAGTCGAGCACGCGGCCGACGCGCCAGTCCACCGGATAGGGCTCGACCGGAAAGCCGGCCTTGCGGAACAGCCCGACCGAGCGCGGCATGTGATAGGCCGAGGTCACCAGCAGCCAGCGCTCGCCCGGCTTCGGGGAGATCATCGCCTTGGAGAAGATCGCATTCTCGTAGGTGTTGCGCGACTGCCGCTCCAGCAACAGCCGCTCCCTGGGGACGCCGAGGCTGAGCAGGATCTCGGCGCCGACGTCGGCCTCCTTGGCCTCGGTCGCGATCAGATTGGCGCTGCCGCCGGTGAACAGGATGCGCGCGTTCGGATAGCGCCGCGCCAGCGCGGCGGCCTGGATCACCCGGTCGGCGCCCGCCACCGTCACCGGCATGCCGTACATGACCGACAGGTCGGAATCGACGGGACCACCGAGCACGATGATGCCGTCGGGCGCACCGTTCGCCGGGTCCCATTTCGGAAACCGGCTCTCCAGCGGATAGAGCATCAGGCTGCCGAGCGGCGTCAGGCCGACGATCGCCAGCAGCAGCATGGCCGAGACGACCAGCCTGCGCCCCAGCACGGCAAAGCGGGTCAGCATCAGGATGGCGCCTGCGAGGCCCAGCGCGATCATGAAATTGGTCGGCAGTGCCAGCAGGCCGAGCGTCTTCGACAGCACAAAGAACATTGCGAGCTCCGGCGCGGAGTGAGGTGCCACGGCCGCCCTCATACACGACAGCGGCCATGCGTCGCCATCTCTCTGCGGCGGCCGGCGGATGCGCTATGCTCGGTCCCGAACCGGTACGAATGAGAGGACCATGGCCCATCACCATCTGCACGCGAGCCCCGAGACCTGCCATTGGGGCTTCTTCGAATCCCGGCTGAAGCCGGTGCTCACGATCGACAGCGGTGACGAGGTCACGATCGATTCGATCAGCGGCGGGCCCGACGTGGTGCCCGACACCAGCAAATTCCACGTGCCGCCGGAATTGTTCGACGTCCACGCCCGCAGCGAGCGCATGGTGCCCGGCCACATCCTGACCGGCCCGATCGCGGTCAAGGGCGCGGAGGTCGGCGACGTGCTCGAGGTCGACATCCTCGACGTCCAGCTGCGGCAGGACTGGGGCTACAATTTCATCCGGCCGCTGGCGGGCACCCTGCCCGACGATTTCCACGAGAGCCGGCTGATGAACATCCCGCTCGACAAGGACCGGATGGTCGGCAAGCTGCCGTGGGGCCTGGAGCTGCCGCTGGCGCCGTTCTTCGGCGTGATGGGCGTGGCGCCGCCGCCGGCCTGGGGCCGCATCACCTCGCTGATCCCGCGTGCGATGGGCGGCAATCTCGACAACAAGGAGCTCGGCGCCGGCGCCAAGCTGTATCTGCCGGTGTTCGTGCCGGGCGCGCTGTTCTCCTGCGGCGACGGCCACGGCGTGCAGGGCGACGGCGAGGTCTGCGTCACCGCGATCGAGACCGCGCTGCAGGGGCGTTTCCGTCTCACCGTGCGCAAGGATCTCAACTTCGACTATCCGCGCGCCGAGACGGCCACCCACTACATGACGATGGCGATGGACCCCGACCTCGACCAGTGCGCGGTGAAGGCGCTGCGCGACATGATCGTGCTGCTCGGCGAGAAGCGCAATTTGTCGCGCGAGGACGCCTACACGCTGTGCAGCCTCGCCGCCGATCTGCGGGTGACCCAGACTGTCAACGGCTCCAAGGGCATTCATTGCATGATCGCGAAGGCCGTCGTGCACGGGTGAGAAGACAGGGCTGAGCGTCGGGCCAAACACACTGCTGTCGTCCCTGCGAACGCAGAGACCCAACCACCGAACCAAGTCGTGACGCGAGGTGGTTGGACTTGCGCAAGCCAACTGCTCCCTGGGGTTATGGGTCCCCGCGTTCGCGGGGACGATGCCATTGATGCCGCGCGAGGGAGCGCATCGAACGACGCGTGACGTCGCGCTGCCGCGGCAGATCCTGCCCGGGTCATGCTGCAGATCTCACCCTCTGAAATGTCGGAGGGCGCAGGGAAGGCCAGGCGCCGGCTGGCGCCTGCGGCCCGCCTGCGAGAAAAATGCAGGCGGCAGGTACCACAGGTGCAGCCGAGAACGCCCGGCGGGCTCAATCGGTGGTCGCAACACCAAGTGTTTTCATTCGTGACAGCAGCTCGTCAAGCGCTTCTGCTGGAG